>NZ_PPCG01000028.1 GCF_002913745.1 Campylobacter concisus | reverse complement strand
AAGCCATGATGACCTCCTGATTGGTGAATTTTGGAAGAGCGATTATAGCATTTAAAACATAAAATTAGATAAAACGGCGCTTTTTAAAAATTAATGAAAAATGCAGTAAAAATTTAATAAAATTATGGCTATTTAAAGAGTTAAGGAAGATAAATGCTTTTTACAAAGGCAAGCGAATACGCTCTACTTTCGCTTATTTTAATATCTCAAAAATCATCGCCAGTTGATGTTGATACGATCTCAAATGAGCTTAAAATTTCAAAAAGCTTTCTGGCAAAAATTTTACAAAATTTAGCAAAAGATGGAGTTTTAAAGTCATTTAAAGGAGCAAATGGCGGTTTTGCACTAAACGGCGAACCTGAAAATTTAAGCATAAAAAAGATAATCGAATGCGCCGAAAAGCGCGAACTAAGCGTCTTTGAGTGCTCATCTTCAGCCCTTGGCTGCCCGTCAAATAAAGCTTCAAGCTGTCAAATTTGGTCGATGTTTAGCGGCCTTCAAGGCAAGATCGACGAGATGCTTGATGCGATCAAACTAAGTGACATCGTTAAGAAGTAAAGTTGGCAAAGCAAAAAAATAATATTTTGACTCTTGTCGCACCGTTTCTTGCGCCGATTGTCAAATTTAAAAGTCTTAGCATCGTTGGTATCATCGTTGCCATCCTTGCTATCATCATCGTACCGCTTCCAAGTGCGGTGCTTGACTTTTTCTTGGCACTTTCGATCTCGATTTCGGTGCTTATTATTTTGATCTCGATCTACGTGCCAAAACCGACTGACCTTAGCACGTTTCCGACACTCATTCTCATCATCACGCTTTTTCGTCTCTCGTTAAACATAGCGACCACTCGTATGATCTTAAGCGAGGGTCACAACGGCCCAGAAGCGGTCAGTGAGATTATCTCCAGCTTTGGAAATTTCGTCGTTGGCGGCAACTTCGTCATCGGCACTATCGTATTTTGTATCTTGGTGCTCATAAATTTCATGGTCGTAACAAAGGGTTCAACCCGTGTGAGCGAGGTGCAAGCTCGTTTTACACTTGATGCGATGCCTGGTAAGCAAATGGCGATAGATGCGGACCTAAACGCAGGTTTAATAGACGAAAAAACGGCGCGCGAAAGACGTCAAGCCATCATCGGCGAGGCAAATTTCTACGGCGCGATGGATGGTTCGTCTAAATTTATAAAAGGTGACGCCGTAGCCGGTATCATCATCACTATCATTAACATCATCGGCGGCTTTGCTATCGGCTCGTTTCAGCACGGCCTTGATATGGCGACATCGGCTCAGTACTATACGATCCTAACCATCGGTGATGGCCTTGTGAGCCAGATACCTGGACTTATCACCTCAACAGCGACCGCCATCATCATCACAAGGGCTAGCAAGGACGACGAGGACTTTGCAGAGGGCACGCTAAATCAGCTATTAGGAGACTATAAAACCTTGCTAATAGTTGGCTTCATACTATTTATGTTTGCCCTTGTTCCAGGCCTTCCGACGCTATCTCTTGGCTTTATAGCACTGCTATTTTTGGGGCTTGGCTACATCATCAAGCAGACCAAAGATGGCGGGCTAAATTTAAGCCTTGCGCCAAAAGAAAAAGCAGCTGGTAAAAAAGCTGGAGCCGCTGCACCAAGTGGGGCAGGGGCAGCAGCTGCAAGTGGCGGGGCTGCTAAGACTCCAAAGAAGAGCGACGAAGAGATCGCAAGAGAAGAAGAGACAAAGATAAATGACATCTTAAAGCTTGAAATTTTAGAGCTTGATCTAGGATATGGCCTACTAAAGCTAGCTGACGTGGATCTGATAGAAAGAATTCGCGCTATGAGGCGAAATATCGCTTCAAGTCTTGGTTTTTTGATGCCAAAGATAAGGATCCGCGACAACCTCCAGCTACCACCAAACGAGTACCGCTTCAAGCTAAAAGGTATCATCATCGGTCAGGGTGAAATTTATGCGGATAAATTTCTAGCGATGGATAGTGGCCTAGTTAGCGAGGATATCGAGGGGATTCCGACAAAAGAGCCAGCTTTTGGACTAGACGCTCTTTGGATCGACGCTAGCGTCAAAGAGGACGCCATACTTAGTGGCTATACGATAGTTGATCCTGCAAGCGTCATCTCAACACATATGAGCGAGCTTATCAAGCAAAATGCAGCCGAACTTCTAACTCGCCAAGAGACGCAAAATTTACTAGACAAACTAAAGATCGACTACCCAGTCGTGGTCGAGGATACGCTAAGGATCGCACCTATAAATTTGATCCAAAAGGTCTTAAAAACGCTGCTTAAAGACAATATTCCGATCAAAGACCTACTTAGCATACTTGAAGCCATCAGCGACATCGCCGAGGTTAGTAAAAATTTAGACATGATCATCGAGCATGTGCGTGCAGCGCTTTCACGTGTCATCACCTCGCTTTATGTAGATGAAAAGGGGCAACTAAATTTTTATATCCTAGACACCGCCGCACAGCAAAAGCTGATGGATGCGGTGCAGTATAAAGACGGAGCATATCACTTGATGATAAATGTAGCGCAGACATCATCGATCGTGCAGGCGCTAAGGCGTGAAAAAGAGAAACGGCCGATGAGCCAGCACGGAGAAATGGTGCTTTGCGTGGAGCCAAGCCTTCGCAAATTTATAGCAAATATCTGCGCAAATTTCGCCATCGACATAGTAGTACTAAGCTTTGCTGAGATCTCGGCAAATACGCCATTTGAAACGGTTGGCGTCATAGAAATAGAAAATTTATAAAGGAAAACGATGAAAATTTATCACCTCTCGCACACCGATCTTGACGGATACGGCGCACAATACATAACAAATTTTTACTTCAAAGATGTGAAATTTCTAAACTCAAACTACGGCAGAGAGATAGATGATAAATTTGCTCAAATTTTATCTGAGATAGATGCCTCAAACGATGATAAAAACGTTATCTTGATCACTGATCTAAATTTAAGTCTAGCTCAGTGTGAGAGCTTTGAGGAGATGATAGATGGTAAAAATATCAAGCTATTTTTGCTAGATCATCACCAAAGTGGTGCTGAGTGTGCGAGTACTTATGCTTGGTACTTTTTGGATAGTTCAAGGTGCGCCACAAAGATCACTTACGACTTTTTTGCAGGCATTTTTGGTCAAAATAAAGAGCTTGAAATCTTTAGCGACGTCGTAAATGCCGTGGATATCTGGCTAAAAGATGATAAAAATTTTGAGATGGGCAAGGTTTGCTTGGGGCTTGTGGCAAACGCCAAAGAGATAAATAAGGTGATGTTTGAGGCTGAAAACAACCTATATATGGATCATATCTTAAAAGAAGCTAGCAAATTTTTTAACGAGAAGAACGACTATATCGGCCTTGATATGCAGGTGCATGCGATTAAGAAGTCATTTTTCAAAGAGGACAAGGACGATACGCTAAGCAACCTGATCTCAAACTACGTCGTCAAAAAACTTAGTGAAAATAAAGAGAAATTTAGCATAAAGTATAAAGACCATAAAGGAATTTTGACCTACAATATCGGCAACGTTTCTGTTATCGGCAACGACTTTTTAGTGGCAAATCCTGAATTTGACTTCTTTATCGACGTGACAAATAAAAAAACGTTAAGCTTTCGCGCAAATGGCAAGCTAGACGTTAGCGCCATGGCAAAGCACCTAGTTGGCGGAGGCGGACACGTCAATGCAAGTGGCGGGCTCTTTGCAAATTTCAAAGATGGCTTTAGTTTTGATCCGATCAAAGCGCAGATAGTTGATCTAATAACAAAAAAAACACAGGAGGAGATATGAAAGAAGAAGAGGTAAGCGTAGAGGAGCTTAGCTACGAGCTTAGCATGGTGCTTGAAGCGATGTTTTACTATGCTGGCGTGAAAAAAGATAAGCTTGAAGAGGCGGCAAATCTCTATGTCGAGTGCATCGACGATGCGCTAGAAAACTCTGATGCTAGCGGTAGCGACGAGGTCATAGAGATAGTTGAATATATGAAAAAACACCATCCAAAGTTATTTAAATAAGGAGAAAATATGAAGAAAATTTTAGTTTTAGCGGCGGCAGTTTTTGCGCTAAATGCTATGGCAAATGAAAATTTAGACAAGGCAAATGAGCTTTATGCAAAGAAAAATTTTAACGAGGCATACCTTGCTTTTAATAAAGCTTGCGGCGAGGGCGAGAAAAAAGCTTGCACGATGAATGCGATCATGCTATTTAACGGCGACGGCGTGGCAAAAGATAGAGCTCAGGCTGAGAAAATTTTTACAAAAATGTGCGACGAAAATGAGGGCATGGCCTGCGAAAAACTAGGCGAAATGACAGCTTATGGCCTTATAAAAGATAAAGACGACAATGAAGCAAAAAGCGAAGAGAAGGCAAAAGCTTTGTTTAAAAAAGCTTGCGACAACGGCTACAAACCGGCTTGTGACTTTGTAACAAAATAGATCAAAAAGGGCTTAAAATGGGCTACAAACATAAAGATTTGATAGGAACTAGAGAGCTTAGCAAGGAAGAAATTTTATATTTTTTAGAGGCGGCAAAAGAGTTTAAGGAGCTAAATTTAAGCCAAGTTAAAAAAAATGACTACCTTCGTGGAAAGACCACGATCAACGCATTTTATGAAAACTCGACAAGAACTAGAACATCCTTTGAGATCGCAGCAAAGAGGCTTGGGGCTGATACGATAAATTTTAGCTCATCAAACTCGAGCGTGACAAAGGGCGAGAGCCTAAATGACACGATGAATAACATGACTGCTATGAGAACTGACATCATTGTGCTTCGTCACCCAAGCTCTGGAGCGGCGAAATTTGTAGCTGATAGGACAGAGGCTAGCGTCGTAAATGCAGGAGATGGCACAAATGAGCACCCAAGCCAAGCTTTGCTTGATCTTTTCACGCTAAGAGAGCATGGTAAAATTTTGGATAAAAACCTAAACGTGGCGATCATCGGTGACATCGCTAGAAGCCGCGTGGCAAGGTCTGACATCTGGGCGATGAAGAAATTTGGCATAAATTTAAAGCTCTTTGCGCCAAGGATGATGATGCCAAAAGACGCTGAGGTCTTTGAGTCTCAAATTTGCAAAAATATGGAAGAGGCTTGCGAGGGCAGTGACGTCATCATCATGCTTCGCATCCAGCTAGAGCGTGGCGGTGCGGACGTGGCATTTCCAAGCTCGAGGGAGTACTCGAAATTTTTTGGACTAAATAAAAATAGGATAAAGCTAGCAAAGCCTGACGCGATCGTGCTTCACCCAGGGCCTATAAATAGGGGCGTGGAGTTAAACTCAGACGTGGCTGATGGCACACACTCAGTGGTGCTTAACCAAGTTGAAAATGGCGTTGCGATAAGAATGGCGATACTAAATACGCTTGCAAAAAATAGGGGCTAACGATGAAAATAGCAATAATTAACGGCACTATCGTAAATAGCGACGAGAAATTTAAGGCAAATATCCTAATAGAAAACGGCAAAATAGCCAAAATCGGAAGTGAGAAATTTGAGGCTGATAAGGTCATCGATGCTACAAATAAGCTAGTCATGCCAGGACTTATCGATATGCACGTGCATTTTCGCGATCCTGGTCAAGAGTATAAAGACGACATCATATCAGGCTCGCAGGCGGCCGTGGCTGGAGGAGTGACCACCTGCCTTTGCATGGCAAATACAAACCCAGTAAATGACAACGCCTCGATCACAAGGGCGATGATAGAAAAGGCCAAAAACTGCGGACTGATCGATCTTTTACCAATCGCAGCCATCAGCAAAGGGCTTGGTGGCAATGAGATCGTCGAAATGGGTGATCTTATAGAGGCTGGCGCAGTTGCATTTAGTGACGATGGACTACCAGTCACTAGCTCAAGCGTGATGAGAGCGGCACTTGAGTACTCAAGTATGTTTGGTAGCTTTTGTATAAGCCACTCAGAGGATTGCTCGCTTTGCAGGCAGGGCGTCATGCACGAGGGTAAGGTCTCAGCCATACTTGGACTTCGCGGCATGGCAAGAGAGAAAGAGGAGATCGCAGTTAGCCGTGATATGCTGCTTGCAAAGCTCACCAAAGCGCACATCCACATCGCTCACGTAAGCTCGGAGTACTCGCTAAAGATCATCGAAATGGGCAAAAAAGAGGGCATAAACATCACTTGCGAGGCCACACCACACCATTTTAGCTTTAGTGACGATGAAATTTTAAAAAATGCCTATGATACAAATTTCAAAATGTCGCCGCCACTTCGTGAGATAAGCGACGTAAAAGCTGTGAGAGAGGCACTGAAAAGCGGTCTCATAGACGTTATCGCCACCGATCATGCGCCGCACCATACAGATGAAAAGATAGTGGAATTTGACAAGGCGCCATTTGGTATCATCGGACTTCAAACCCTTGTGCCACTTACGTTAAAGCTCGTAAATGAGGGCGTTATAAGCTTAGAGCGCATGGTGGAGCTAACATCTACAAATGCGGCTAAAATGCTAAATTTAAAAGACAAAGGTAAGCTCGCAGTTGGTATGCTAGCTGATATTGCGGTGATTGATCCTGAGATCGAGTACATTTATGATGAGAAGATAAACCGCTCAAAATCGATAAATTCTCCGCTTTTTGGCAAAAAGCTAAAAGGCGCAGCGACTACCACGATAAAAAGTGGCAAGATCGTTTATGAGTTTGGAAAATAATATAAATTTGCTCGTGCTTGCGAGTAAATCCTAAATCTTCAAAATCCAAAATTTGCTAGAAATTTCTAGCAAATTTTATTTTTTATGAGTTATATTTTTTAACGATACCGCGAACAACTTTTTCGATAAAAAGCGCAGAGGCGACTTCGCAGTGCTCTCTTGTTGAGTGCGGTGAGTAGATGTTTGGTCCAATAGAGCATGCGCTAAGACCCGCTTTTTTCTCCAAAAGCACTCCACACTCAAGGCCTGCGTGAACGGCTGTGATCCTAGCTTCTGGCTTATAAATTTTTAGCTCTTCTAGGATGTCGTTTGCAAATTGATCATTTATAGGCTTCCAAGCCGGGTTTCTATCTTTTCTGATAACGCTAAAACCAACCGCTTTTGCAAGCTCAGAAATTTCAAATTCCATCCTATTTAGTCCATCTTTACTCATTGATCTTGCAAAAAACTCCACTTCAAGCACGCCATCATCTTTGATCTTTGCAAGTGAGAGATTGACACTATCTTGTGGTATGCCTAGCTCGCAGTTATAGGCTCTTACGCCTTGAGAAAACGAGTTAATTAAAGCTAAAATTTTCTCGCCATTTTCTAAAATTTCTTCACCCGTGCCAAGCTTTTTCACGCTTAAATTTTCACACTCGCTCTTTAGCTCCTTATCGCTTAAAACCAGTGCAGTTGCGCCACTTGGGATAGAGTTACTTCGCTCGCCACCTTCAAATTTAACAAGTTTGCAGCCATTTTTAGTCACAAATGCAGCCAAAACCTTGATCGCATTTGGGATATTTTTATGTATCTCGTTGCCAGAGTGTCCGCCTGGTAGGCCGATCACTTTTACTTCGTAAAGCGTGCTCTCTTTTGTTTTTTTGCTGTCTAGTGCGATAGTGGCAAATAAATTTACACCGCCAGCGCAGCCGATAGTTACGCGGTCGTCCTCTTCGCTGTCTAAATTTAAAAGCTTATCGGCTTTTAGATCGCCGCTAAAGCCAGCAGCTCCAACCATGCCGACCTCTTCGTTGTTTGTAAAGAGGCACTCAATGTCGTCAAATTCGCTTATCATCTGCATCATGATAGCCACACCTATGCCGTTATCTGCGCCTAAAGATGAGTTTTTAGCCCTCATGTAGCCATCATCGCCATAAACTATCTCGATCTTTGGCGCATCGCCCATGCAGACCATATCGTAGTGGCTTTGCAAGCAAATTTTTGGCTTGCCCTTATAGGCATGGACGTTACCAAAGCTATCGACCACGACCTCACAGCCCTTATCTCTTGCAAAATCGGCCAGAAAATCACGCATCTTATCAGTATCGTAACTGCAGTGCGGTATCGTCGCAAGTGTCTCAAATTTCGTTAGAATTTCGCTCTTTGGCATATTTGCCTCCATTAAATTTATTTTATCTCGCCTTTATAGCCAGTCGCATCAACCGCCTTTAAAAGCTCTTTTTCATCGACATTATCATCTGCTACAATGACAGCTTTTCGCTCTTTTAGCGAAACATCTGCCTTTTTGACGCCTTCAACGCTAAGTGCGGCCTTTCTTACTATCGCTGTGCAAAGCGGACAGTGCATGCTAGGTACTGAAATTTCTATCTTTTTATCAGCGTAGCAACTAAGTGCAAGAATGGTTAAAACTAAAATTTTACGCATAAATTTCTCCTAAAAGCTCCGGATATGTAAGGAGTAAAAGCAAAATCACTCCAAAAAGTATATATATAAGTATCCATTTTTTCTTTTTATAGCTTAGGTTGCAGCTTTTTGGCTTGTAAAATAGACTAATTCCTGAAATCACAAAGCAAATGACGGCTACAACGCTTAAAGGGACGCGGTACTCGTATAAATTTTGTGTCCAAGATAGAAATGAAAAAGATGTGCCAAAAAGTAGAAAAAGAAGTGCCGGCAAGCAGCACAAGGTAGCGCCGATAGCACTACCTATGGATGTTAGTATCAGCCAAAAGGCTCTCATTTTAGCTCTGTTGATACGTAGTCGTAGCTAAATTCTTTTGGCGAATAGTAGTTTTGCGTGTTGCCATCAACCTCAGCGTATGGATAGCCAAAGTTGTTTAGCGGAGTTTGCTCTGGAGTTGGCTTTAAGATAAAGTCACGTCCGTAGTTAAAGCCTATCCAGCACATCTCCCAGTTGCCAAAGCAATAATCCCTAACAGCTACGATCTTAGCGTCATCATTTGTTAATTTCTCACCAAGTCTCACCTTTGTGACGTCTGCTGGATCAACTGGTATCCAGCCATAGCCTTTTAAGTAAAACTCAGCCCTGCAGTGCTGTCCGCCTGAAATTTTAGCCACGCCGTCTTTTGCGCTACCCATTTGGTCTGAAAATCTAGACTGACCAACCCTAATGCCAAAAATTTCTCTAGCAGGTATGCCAACTGATCTACAAAGTCCCACAAAAACTGAGTTTATGTCGGTACATTTGCCTACTAGCTTGCCACTTTCTAGGATGGCTCTAACATCACCCGTGCCACATCCTAGGATACTATTATCACGCTGCATAGTGTTTGCCACCCACGTATAAATAGCCTTTGCACGCTCCAAATCGCCTTTAGTATTGCCGATAATCTCAAGCGCTTTTGCCCTTACGACACCATCTGTTGGGATGTGTGAAGTTGGTTTTAAAAACTCCAAAACAGCAGGATCGACCTTCTCATTTGGATCGAAATTTACCTTGCTAAAGTCGGTATTGCGCTCTGTTGTTTGGATCTTAAACTGGATATTTAAAATAGGTCTTTGCTCATTTTTTTCAAATTCGCCATACATTGTTGGTATTAGCGTGTCTGAGATATAGACGTTTTTAGCGGTTGTGTTTATGACGTAGTCTTGGGTTAGTTGCTGATAAGTGGTGCTTAGTGGGAGCGGTAGCCAAATTCTCGAGCTTTTGCCCTTTTCAAGAAGCAGATGTTTGAAATTTACGTCAAAATTTCTAACTACTGGGTTTGCTGGCTCATCACTAGCTAGAGTGACACTTGGAAGCAGACTTGCTGCACCTAAAAAACTACTGAATTTAAAAAAATCTCTTCTTTGCATAAAATGCCTTTTTGCTTAATCTTAGCCAAACTTGGCTCTAAAACTGCCTGCTATTCTAGCATAAAATTTTTATTTATGATAAAATCCGCCACATGAAAAAGATTATATTTTTAGGCTTTATAGCGCTATTTTGCAACGGTTGTCTTTATATGAATGAGCGCGGAGTTTCGACTCAATATTATAATGATTGTAAAGAGTATTATGACGCGACTGGCACCTACCAAAAAGAGTGTCCGCACAACATCGTAGACTGGAAATAGCGTGGATCTTAGCAAATTTAACGAGCAGCAAAAGCAAATTTTTAATAGGATAGAAAATTTAGCAAATTTTGATTGCGAATTTAGCCTCTCTGATAGCGTAAATATCAAATTTAAAAATTTAGACCAAGCCAAAAAAGATGAAATTTACGACATCGCCCTTAGTCTAAAGCCTTGGCGAAAAGGGCCATTTTTACTTGATGATATATATATAGATAGCGAGTGGCAAAGTTTTATTAAATTTAATATCCTAGCCCCACACCTAAATTTAGCTAGCAAGTGCGTGGCTGATGTGGGTTGCAACAATGGATATTATATGTTTAAGATGCTTAGTTATGGCCCAAAAAGCATAACTGGCTTTGACCCAAGCGTGCATACATATTTGCAATTTAAGTTTTTAGATAAATTTATCCGCTCAAATATCACCTACGAGCTTCTTGGAGTAGAAAGCTTGCCAGAATACGCAGCGAAATTTGACACCATTTTTTGCCTTGGTGTCATCTATCACAGAAGTGACCCTATAAAGATGCTAAAAGAGCTAAAAACCGCGCTAAATCCAGGTGGCGAGCTATTTTTAGACACGATGTATATAGATATGGACGGCGACTTTGCACTTACGCCAAAAGATAGGTACTCCAAAATTCCAAATATCTACTTTGTGCCAACGCTTAGTGCACTTCAAAACTGGTGCGAGAGGGCGAAATTTAAGGACTTTACCCTGCTTGATACAAAGGCGACTGATCTAAATGAGCAGCGAAAAACGCAGTGGATAGATGGTGAGAGTCTTTCAAATTTCTTAGATCCAGCCGATAATACAAAGACGATTGAAGGCTATCCAGCCCCAAAAAGAGCCTACGTGAGAGTTAAAATTTAAGGATAAATATGGCAGATGAAAATATTTTTGAAGCAAAAGACGAGTCACAAATAATCCTCCCAGAGGACGAAAATCCGCTAAGAAACGAGATAAAAACTGCTCCTTTAACAAAGCTAAATTTTAGTGGAACGGCATTTTTACTTGAGAAAAATCACGCAAAAACTAGATTTTTTACCACGGCTGACATGGTAAGTGACGCTGAGGGGCTCATACATAGCGGTTTTGTCTTCATGGGGGCTAACTACGCAGCACTTTTAGCTATAAATGAAGAATTTTGCGTTAGCATCGGTGCTAGGATAAATTTCTTTGGACCGCTAAAACTTGGCGACGTGGTCGAATTTGACGCACAAGCAAGGTTTGAAGAGAGCAGAAAAAGAGAGGTAAAAGTGATAGGCTACGTAAAAGAGATCAAGATCTTTGAAGGTGTCTTTCAGCTAGTCACGCTTGAAGAGCATATCTTTGTCGCTCGGCAAAAAAATATCCAAAAAGAAGCCGCCATAAGACAAAAGAAAGAGCGCGAAGAGGCGCAGGCCAAAAACAACGGCTAAATTTAACTGATGAGATATAAATTCTCATCTTTTAACTTCAAATAAACTCAAAATTTTAAAGACAAATCTTATCTTATTATCTTATTTTGGTAAACAATCGGTAAT
>NZ_PPCG01000027.1 GCF_002913745.1 Campylobacter concisus | reverse complement strand
TGCATAGAGAAATTTTTGATCCTTATTTATATCATAGGTCTCATACTTCTTTTTAACCTGCATAGGTTTAAATTTCTTCTCACTTTGCTCTTTGGCAAAATTTGCATTGTATTCTTGTTCTTCTTTGATTATCTGCTTTCTTTGTTCTTCAACATCTTTTGTTGCTTTCTCTCTTGCTTTGGCAAATAACGTTTTAAATTCATCTATGCTTAGGTCGGTTCTATCTAAAAGACTAAGCGACTCCTTGTTATTATTCGGATAAAGAGAAGACATGCTATCTATAAAGGCTCTTAGGTCAGCCTCCTCTTCTTTTGTGCCAAGACCAACCATCAGTCCAGAAATTGTTGGTTTGCCATCAACGGAGTTGGTAAGCAACCAGTCCATGTGAGATTGTAATACATTGATCTCAAATTCTTCTAAGGTCTCTGGATATTTTGATAATAAAGCTCGCCTTTCATCAATGGTATAGCTATACTTTTTTGAAAGCATATTGTCTATCTTCTCTATGGTTTCTGTTATCCAGTTTTCACTACTTCTGTCTTCTTTGATGT
>NZ_PPCG01000026.1 GCF_002913745.1 Campylobacter concisus | reverse complement strand
CTCCTATGTTGGACTGGAACCAGGCAAAAGAGTATTGCAAAAATTTACAGTATGCTGGCTTTAGTGACTGGAGACTACCTACTAGACATGAGTTTTTAACTATCACTGATTTTTCAAAATTTAATCCGGCGATAAAAAAAATTTTTAGTAATATAAAATATGGTAGATACTGGTCATCAACCATCAATACTGGTAATAGCGCATATGCTTTTGAAGTATATGGTGGAGACGATTTAATAGAACCGATGAGTATAGTGTATAATGTAGTATGTATAAGAGAAGTTAACTAAAACTTATCTTATAAAGAAAAGGACTGTGAGATTATATTTATTTATGATTTTCGTTCTGGTCTTATATTTTTTAAAAAGTGTCCGTTAGTTGCCTTATTGACTGCTTTTTATGAAATTATTATTATTTTTACTTTATTTAAGAAGGTTATTTTGATTCCTATCTTTTTTGTATTTAAGTTGTTGAATAAGGCGACTATTTTCTAAATAGTTTTTACTATCTTGCGATAAAGTTAATAAAATATGAAATGTTTACTGATATTATCAATATATTTT
>NZ_PPCG01000025.1 GCF_002913745.1 Campylobacter concisus | reverse complement strand
TTAATAATACAAGAATTAAAGCAGATTAACAACAAAGCCCGCAACGACCTACTTTTCCAACATCCCAGTAAGGGAGAGTATCATCAGCCAGGACGAGCTTAGCTTCTTGGTTCGAGATGGAGCAAGGCGTTTCCTCGTCTGTATAGTCACGGGCAGTGTTAAATAAAAGATATAATAGCTAAATCTCTTATTTAACACTACTAGATAAAGTTAAAAGTCATAAACAAAGTTTTGTAAAAACATATCTTATTAAGTTTTTATCCTTAACAAGGAAGTGATGCTTATTAAAAGATAAGCAGACGAGCTATTAGTACTGGTCAGCTAAAGGACTTTCATCCATTACACACCCAGCCTATCAAACACATAGTCTATATGAGCTCTTAAAAGAAGATTCATCTTGGAGTTGGCTTCCTGCTTAGATGCTTTCAGCAGTTATCACATCCCAACATAGCTACCGAGCGGTGCCCTTGGCAGGACAACTCGTACACCAGTGGTTGGTTCGACCCGGTCCTCTCGTACTAGGGTCAACTCTCCTCAATCTTCTTGCGCCCACGGCAGATAGGGACCGAACTGTCTCACGACGTTCTGAACCCAGCTCGCGTACCGCTTTAAATGGCGAACAGCCATACCCTTGGGACCTGCTCCAGCCCCAGGATGCGATGAGCCGACATCGAGGTGCCAAACCTCCCCGTCGATGTGAGCTCTTGGGGGAGATCAGCCTGTTATCCCCGGGGTACCTTTTATCCTTTGAGCGATGGCCCTTCCACACAGAACCACCGGATCACTAAGACCGACTTTCGTCTCTGCTTGACGTGTATGTCTCGCAGTTAAGCTGGCTTATGCCTTTATACTCTACGAACGATTTCCAACCGTTCTGAGCCAACCTTTGTAAGCCTCCGTTACATTTTGGGAGGCGACCGCCCCAGTCAAACTACCCACCAGACATTGTCCTACTTGAGGATAACTCAAGCTAGTTAGCTATCAGAATAAAAAAGAGCGGTATCTCAACAATGGCTCACCATAAACTGGCGTCTATGGATCAAAGCCTCCCGCCTATCCTGCACATTTTTATCCCAATAGCAGTGTCAAGCTGTAGTAAAGGTCCACGGGGTCTTTCCGTCTTGCCGCGGGTAGGAGGAATTTTCACCTCCACTACAATTTCACTGGATCCCTCTTCGAGACAGCTCCCATCTCGTTACGCCATTCATGCAGGTCGATATTTAATCGACAAGGAATTTCGCTACCTTAGGACCGTTATAGTTACGGCCGCCGTTTACTCGGGCTTCGATCAAACGCTTCGCAGAGCTAACGTCATCAATTAACCTTCGAGCACCGGGCAGGCGTCACACCCTATACATCCTCTTACGAGTTAGCAGAGTGCTGTGTTTTTGGTAAACAGTCGGGAGGGACTCTTTGTTGTAACCTTCAATGCTTACGGAGTAAATCCTTCACAAAGTTAGGCACACCTTATACCGAAGATACGGTGCTATTTTGCAGAGTTCCTTGAAGAGAGTTCTTCCACGCGCCTTAGAATACTCATCCCACCCACCTGTGTCGGTTTACGGTACGGGCAACTATAACTAAACTTAGAAACTTTTCTTGGCTCGACAGTATCAAGGATTTACGATTCATTCCGAAAAACTTCACGCACCTATAAGGCCTCGGCTTAAAGGAGTTCGGATTTGCCTGAACTCCAACCTGCACCTTTCGACCAGCACTACCATCCGCTGGCTCCTCTAACTCTAAGCGTCCTTCCATCGCACATTATAGTTGGCATTGGAATATTAACCAATTTTCCATCGCATACCCCTTTCGGACTTTGCTTAGGACCCGGCTAACCCTACGATGACGAGCATCGCGTAGGAAACCTTGGGTTTACGGCGTTGGGGATTCTCACCCCAATTATCGCTACTCATGCCTGCATGCTCACTTGTATTCGCTCCAGCACTCCTTACCGGTATACCTTCAACGCAAATACAACGCTCTCCTACCACTTAGTAAAACTAAGTCTAAAGCTTCGGTACTCATTTTAGCCCCGTTATATTTTCCGCGCAGAATCACTAGACCAGTGAGCTATTACGCTTTCTTTAAAGGATGGCTGCTTCTAAGCCAACCTCCTGGTTGTTTAAGTAACTCCACATCGTTTTCCACTTAAATGAGATTTAGGGACCTTAGCTGTTAGTCTGGGTTGTTCCCCTCTCGACGACGGATTTTATCACTCGCCGCCTGACTGCCATGATTACACACTAGGTATTCGGAGTTTGATAGGGTTTGGTACATTGGTGTATGCCCTAGCCCATTCAGTGCTCTACCCCCTAGTGTTACTACATGACGCTATACCTAAATATATTTCGGAGAGAACCAGCTATCACGATGTTTGATTGGCCTTTCACCCCTATCCACAAGTCATCCCATAGCTTTTCAACGCTAGCGGGTTCGGTCCTCCACCGGCTCTTACACCGGTTTCAACCTGCTCATGGATAGATCACATCGTTTCGGGTCTGCAACGTCTGACTAAACGCCCTATTAAGACTCGCTTTCGCTACGGCTCCGGGTTTCCTTAACCTTGCCAGACATCACAACTCGCAGGCTCATTATGCAAAAGGCAGTCCATCACCCTGATAAATCATAGGGCTCTGAATGATTGTAAGCAAATGGTTTCAGGTTCTATTTCACTCTGATCACCTCAGTTCTTTTCACCTTTCCCTCACGGTACTTGTGCACTATCGGTCTAGTAGTAGTATTTAGGGTTGGATAGTGGTCTACCCAGCTTCAGACAGAATATCACGTGTTCCGCCCTACTCAGGATACTGCTAAGTAAAACAAAGCTTTCATATACGGGGGTATCACCCTCTGTGCCTAACCTTTCCAGGTCGTTCTATTAGCTAAGTTTAGTCTATATTGCAGTCCTACAACCCCACTAGTAAACTAGTGGTTTGCCCTCTTACGCGTTCGCTCGCCGCTACTAGCGTAATCTCTTTTGATTTCTTTTCCTGAGGGTACTAAGATGTTTCAATTCCCCTCGTTCGCTCCGTTATACGGTAACTAATATCTCTATTAGTTGGGTTGCCCCATTCAGAAATTCCCGGATCAAAGCCCCTTGACGGCTCCCCGAGACTTATCGCAGCCTGGCACGTCTTTCATCGCCTCTACTAGCCAAGGCATCCACCACTTGCTCTTTGTAGCTTACCTTTTCTATATTAGATTATTCTAATTCGCATCACTTCCTTGTTAAAGATAACTTTATGTTACTACATTTAAATTCTAGCTCTCAAGACGGAAAGCATTGACTACTATTTAGATAAGTTTTAAATCCTAAATAGATTGTGATGTCAAACTTTTGCATTAAATGCAAAGAGAATAGAAATTTAAATCTTTAACAAGTCCTGTAAAATTGTTTTTAAAACTTGCTTGTGACTATTAACAATATTAATTAAAAGAACATTTAGACTTCGCAGACTAGCAAGCTAGTCTTTACGACCAAAGAGTTATACCCTTTGGAAACCCCTAAAGCACAAAGTTGCTTTCGGCAACTTCGTAATCAATAAAGATTAAGACGCTTAAAAGTCTAAAGTAAATGTTTCTAAAAACACTTAATATAGACTTTTACTGTTAAACTATTTTATGGTGGAGAATAGCGGGATCGAACCGCTGACCTCCTGCGTGCAAAGCAGGCGCTCTCCCAGCTGAGCTAATTCCCCAATTAAATTCTCTGGTGGGCCTAACAAGACTTGAACTTGTGACCTCACCCTTATCAGGGGTGCACTCTAACCAGCTGAGCTATAGGCCCCTATAGGTCTATCAATCTTTCAAAACTAAACAAGGATGATTGAGAATATCTTTCTTATAGATATCTTGTGAGAGAATATCTATATGTACTCTAGAAAGGAGGTGATCCAACCGCAGGTTCTCCTACGGTTACCTTGTTACGACTTCACCCCAGTCGCTGATTCCACTGTGGACGGTAACTAATTTAGTATTCCGGCTTCGAGTGAAATCAACTCCCATGGTGTGACGGGCGGTGAGTACAAGACCCGGGAACGTATTCACCGTAGCATGGCTGATCTACGATTACTAGCGATTCCGGCTTCATGGAGTCGAGTTGCAGACTCCAATCCGAACTGGGACATATTTTATAGATTTGCTCCATCTCGCGATATTGCTTCTCATTGTATATGCCATTGTAGCACGTGTGTCGCCCCGGACATAAGGGCCATGATGACTTGACGTCGTCCACACCTTCCTCCTCCTTACGAAGGCAGTCTCATTAGAGTGCTCAGCCGAACTGTTAGCAACTAATGACGTGGGTTGCGCTCGTTGCGGGACTTAACCCAACATCTCACGACACGAGCTGACGACAGCCGTGCAGCACCTGTCTTAACATTTCTGCAAGCAGACACTCTTCTATCTCTAGATGATTTGTTAGATATCAAGTCCGGGTAAGGTTCTTCGCGTATCTTCGAATTAAACCACATGCTCCACCGCTTGTGCGGGTCCCCGTCTATTCCTTTGAGTTTTAATCTTGCGACCGTACTCCCCAGGCGGTATACTTAATCCGTTAGGTGCATTACTGCCAAGACTAGCTTAGCAACAACTAGTATACATCGTTTAGGGCGTGGACTACCAGGGTATCTAATCCTGTTTGCTCCCCACGCTTTCACGCATTAGCGTCAGTTGAGTTCCAGCAGATCGCCTTCGCAATGGGTATTCCTGGTGATCTCTACGGATTTTACCCCTACACCACCAATTCCATCTGCCTCTCCCTCACTCTAGATTATCAGTTTCCCAAGCAGTTCTATGGTTAAGCCATAGGATTTCACAAGAGACTTGATAATCCGCCTACGCGTCCTTTACGCCCAGTGATTCCGAGTAACGCTTGCACCCTCCGTATTACCGCGGCTGCTGGCACGGAGTTAGCCGGTGCTTATTCGTTAGGTACCGTCATTGTTCTTCCCTAACAAAAGGAGTTTACGCTCCGAAAAGTGTCATCCTCCACGCGGCGTTGCTGCTTCAGGGTTTCCCCCATTGAGCAATATTCCCTACTGCTGCCTCCCGTAGGAGTCTGGACCGTGTCTCAGTTCCAGTGTGACTGATCATCCTCTCAGACCAGTTATGCGTCATAGCCTTGGTGAGCCATTACCTCACCAACTAGCTGATACAATATAGCCTCATCCTACACCGAAAAACTTTCCCTATCTAACTTATGCTAGAGAGGAGTATAGAGTATTAGCAGTCGTTTCCAACTGTTGTCCTCTAGTGTAGGGCAGATTAGCTATACATTACTCACCCGTGCGCCACTAACTCATAAGAGCAAGCTCTTACTTGTCCGTTCGACTTGCATGTATTAGGCACGCCGCCAGCGTTCACTCTGAGCCAGGATCAAACTCTCCATATTAATTACCTATCTAATAGATAGGATTTTTATTATGAAGTTTTTAATCAAAAAAACTTTTAGTTTTTATATTAGTTTGTCTAATCTATTATTTAATCATAATAGACTGGCTCAATCGATCACTTGTTTAGATTTCAAAGATTGACTAATAGTTTAACAATTGTAAGTTAAAAGAAC
>NZ_PPCG01000024.1 GCF_002913745.1 Campylobacter concisus | reverse complement strand
ATATTTCGTGATAATATTATTTTTGTCTTTATCGAAATAATAAATTTATATGTAGTAGCTACAAATACGATAAAATGGTTATTTTATAAGTGATTTTAGCTATCAAATCTCACTATATAACCTAAAATAAATCTTTATGTTTCTTTTAAGTAAATTTTACGTAAAGTTTCATTATTAATTTTTTTATTAATATAGTTGTTTTAAAAAATATTAAGAAATGAACCGGCGGTGCGTCTTAACGCTAATAAACTTATTAAAATAGGAAGTTATCAATGAGTGAAAAATTTACCAGAAGAGAATTTCTGCAAAGCGCCTGTATCAGCGTAGGTGCGCTAGCTACAACAGCTGGTGCGACCAATGTTTTTGCTGGCGAGTTGCCAAAGGGTAATGAAAATGGCTTGCCATCTGTTGATGTGCTAATAATCGGCTCTGGCGGTGCTGGACTTCGTGCAGCAACAGCCGTTCGCAAGCAATATCCAAACTCAACCGTCGTTGTCGCTACAAAGATGATGCCATCACGTAATGCGACCTGTATGGCAGAGGGTGGCATAAACGGCGTTACAGACTTTAGCAACGGCGACAGCTTCAAGCTTCACGCGTATGACACCGTAAAAGGTGCAGCTTATCTTGCTGATCAAGATGCGGTAGTGAAATTTTGCGAGGCAGCAGGCGCAGTCATCCACGAGTTAGACTACAACGGCATGCTCTTTTCTCGTAAAGATAATGGTGACGTGGCGTTTCGCTTCATGGGTGGCGCTAGCAAAAAACGCTGTAACTACGCAGCTGATAAAACTGGTCACGTTTTGATGCACGCCTGTCTTGACGACGCTATCACAGCTGGCGTTAAATTTCTAATGGACCATGAGCTACTTGAGATCGGTCTTGAGGATGGCAAAGTAGAGGGCGTCGTTCTTCGCAACATCCAAGATGGTCAAATTTACCCAGTTCTTTGCAAATCTCTAGTCATCGCAACTGGCGGATACACTAGAATTTTTTATAACCGCACATCAGTTCCATTTATAGCAACTGGTGATGGCATCGCTGCTGCGCTTAAAGCAGGTCTTGGTTTTGAAGACCCTGAGATGCTTCAGTTTCACCCAACTGGCGTTCAAAATGGTGGCACATTAATCACTGAAGCAGCCCGCGGCGAGGGTGGATACTTGTTAAACAACAAGGGCGAGCGCTTTATGAAAAACTATCATGAAAAGATGGAACTAGCTCCTCGTGACGTCGTCGCTCGTGCGATCGAGACAGAAATTCGCGAGGGTAGAGGCTTTGGCGAGGGCATGAGCGCTTACGTGCTTTGTGACGTTCGCCACCTTGGCAAAGATACTATCATGAAAAAGCTTCCTAAAATTCGCCACACAGCGATGCTTTTCCAAGACATCGACCTTATCGAGCAACCAGTGCCTATCCGTCCAACAGCTCACTACTCAATGGGTGGTATAGAGGTAGCTAAATTTGATGATATGAGCACAAAAATCCCTGGAATTTATGTAGGTGGTGAGGCTTCATGTGTATCTATCCACGGTGCAAACCGCCTTGGTGGAAACAGCCTAACTGACGCAGTTGTAACTGGCGATCTAGCTGGCAAGGGTGCTGGCGCTTACGCTCAAAATGCAAAATTTGCAAGCGGAAAGAAAACTTCTGAGCTAGCAAAAATGTGGGAAGATAAATTTAAATCTATCGCAACAGGCGAGGGCGGCGTAAATGATATGTACGCGCTTCGCGAAGAGCTTGGTAAAAACAACTGGGATCTAATGGGTATCTTTAGAACTGGCGCAAAACTTGATCAGCTCTCTAAAAACCTTGAAGCTATCCAAGCAAAATATGACACCCTTAAAGTGCCAAATCAAAACCCAGTCATGAACACAGCATTTACTGACTATGTCGAGCTTGGCAACCTTATACTTCTTTCTCGTGCAGCATGTCTTGCAGCTCAAAATCGTCTTGAGAGCCGTGGTGCTCACACAAGAGAGGACTATCCAAAAAGAGATGATGTAAATTTCTTAAAACACAGCATAGTCACACTAAAAGATGGCAAGCTTGAACTTAGCTACAAAGACGTTGTGACAGGCATATTTTCACTTGACGGCAAGAAGCCAGAGTAAGGAGCTAGGATGAAAATTATTATCGACCGTTTTGACGGAACTAAAAAATATGAATCAACTTATGAGCTAACAAATGAAGAGATCAAAGGCAAAACTCTTTTAACAGTGCTTCTTGATATCAAACAAAAAAAGGATGCGACGTTAAATTTCACAGCATCTTGCCGCTCAGCGATATGTGGAGCGTGTGCTGTTAGAGTAAATGGCCACTCATATCTAGCCTGTGATACAAAGATGAACGAGCTTTTAGCTGAGTATGACAACCCAGAGAGTATAAGAATTTCTCCACTTGGAAATTTCAGGGTCATCTCTGATCTTATGGTGGACTGGGAGCCAAGTATCGAAAATTTACGCAAGATCAAGCCTAGCATCACTGCTAAGTCAGAATTTAGCGCAGAAAAAGGCTGTAAGCAAAGTCAAAAAGAGTATGAAAAAGTAGCGCTTGAATGGGACTGCATACTTTGCGGTGCATGCGCTAGTGAGTGTAATAAACTTGAAGCTGATGCGAGCGATTATATGCAGCCATTTGTATTTGTTCATGCTTATAGAGCAGCATTTGACTCACGTAGCAAAGATCCTATGCCGCACCTAAAACCAGCTATAGATAATGGCCTTTGGATGTGTGTAAAGTGCCAAGAGTGCGCTGATCGCTGTCCAAAAGGCATAAGTGCATGCAAAGATATAACTGATCTTCGCATTATGGCTATACAAAAAGGCTTTGATGATGGTATGGGACCAGATCACGCTGAGGCGTTCTTAACTGATCTAGTTGATGGCTCAGGCAGACTAAATGAGGTTAGACTTGCACTTCGTTCAGAAGGCGTTATCAAAAATATGGGCAAACTAGACATCGCTGCAAACTTAATGCTTGCTGGCAAGATGAATCCGCTTCATATCTTTGGCGAAGAGGATATAGAAGGACATGATGATCTAGTAAAAATGATAAATGCGGCTCGCAAAGCTGCTAGTAAGGAGTAATTATGCAAAACGAATTCGCTTTTTTTCCAGGATGCGTACTCTCTCAAGCAGCTAAAGAGGCTAAGATGTCGCTTGAGGCTATCGCTCCGATACTTGGCTGGAAGCTTCATGAGATAAAGGGCTGGAGCTGCTGTGGTGCCCAACAAGCACAAGACGTCGATCCTATCGCTACACTTGTGGCAAATGCTAGAAATATAGCACTTGCTGAGCAGATGAATATGCCGATGCTTACTACATGCTCAACTTGTATGCTAACTCTAACAAGAGCTAAAACTACGCTTGATAAGGGTGCAAAGGACCGCATAAATACTTTCTTGGCTGAGGGCAATATGAAATATAATGGCTCAACCGAGATCACAAGCCTTCTTTGGGTGCTTTATCAAAACGTAGAAACGCTAAGAGCAAAGGTTGTTAAGCCACTTAGTGGGCTAAAATTAGCACTATTTTACGGCTGCCACAGCTTAAGACCTGAAAAAGATCTACACAACAGAGAAAGCTCAGTCAATCCAAAGAGCTTTGAAACTGTTGTAAGCGCACTTGGTGCTACTATCGTGCCATTTGAGAAAAGACTTGACTGCTGCGGCTTCCACGCTAGCTATCCAGCTGGAAAGTCAGTAAGAAAAATATCAAGCCAGATCGTAAATAACGCTGATCAAAATGGCGCAGACGTAGTTGTAACTCCGTGCCCACTTTGTCAAATGCAACTTGACATCTATCAAGAGAGATATCAAGATGAGAACCACTCAGATGTTAGAAAACCTATCATCCACCTCTCTCAGCTTGTAGGTCTTGCACTTGGTCTATCTGTCGAAGATCTAGGTCTTGATCTAAACATCATCGACGCTAGCAAGATAGCGTAAATTTTATCCCACGTCTTTTGGCGTGGGAGATTTGACTTACACAATTAAATTTTTAATGCAATAAAACAATAAATATAAGAAATTAAAAAATTTATAGAAGTAGAGTCAAGCCCAAATTTCTTTGGGCTTACAAATTTTATATAGCTTTTATCATCACTTTTGTTAGAAGTTCTGAAAATTTAGCTGGATTTTCTAGGCTCATACCCTCATTTAGCCTTGCCATATCAAGAAGCAAAGGCGCTATGTCATAAACCATTGCCTCATTTTTCTCAAGTTTTGCGAAAATTTCATGATCAGCATTGATCTCCAAGATCGGCTTAACTTTTGGAGCATTTGCGCCTTGTCCCATCTGTTTTAACATCTCTTGCATAGCGTAATCAGGGTCGTTTTTATCATATATTAGCACAGCAGCCGAGCTTGAAAGTCTTGAGCTTAGCCTAACGTCTTTAACCTCGTCTTTTAAGATCTCTTTCATCTTAACAAGCGTGTTTGCAACCTTGCTCTCATCGACCTTCTCATCGTTTTTGATCTCGTCATTTATATCAGCGTGTGAGATTGATTTTAGAGGTGTTTTGTCAAATTCATTTACCATTGGCATGACGATCGTGTCGATCTCTTCGTCCATTATTAACACTTCGATATCGTTTTTCTTAAAGCTCTCAAGAAGCGGCGAATTTCTTAGCATATTTTCGTTGTTGCCGCTGATGTAGTAGATCGACTTTTGATCCTCTTTCATCGCCTCTTTGTACTCTTTTAGGCTGATAAGTCCGTCTCTTTTTGAGCTTTTAAATAGGCAAAGATCCAAAATTTGCTCTTTTTCAGCGTTAAAGCCGTAAAGTCCCTCTTTTAAAACCTTGCCAAATAGTTTGTAAAATTTTATGTATTTTTCGCGGTCGTTATCTTTTACTTTTGCAAGTTCGCTTAAAATTTTCTTCACGCTCTGCTCTTTGACGCTTCTCATGATCGCATTTTCTTGTAAAATTTCACGGCTAACGTTTAGCGGCAGGTCTTCAACGTCGATCACACCTTTGATAAATCTTAAATACGGCGGCAAAAGCTCTTTTGCATCGTCAGTTATAAAAACCCTCTTCACATAGAGCTTCACGCCACTTTGATAATCAACCCTAAAGAGGTCAAACGGCTCGGTGCTTGGCACATAAAATAGTGTCGAGTACTCGATCTTGCCCTCAGCCTTTGTATGGATATAAAGGAGCGGATCGCTGCTGTCATGTGAAATTTGCTTATAAAAGTCGTTGTAGTCTTGCTCTTTTAAGCTAGCTTTATTTAGCCTCCAAAGCGCATTTGCCTTGTTTATCTGCTCGTTTTTGGTCTCATAAGTGCCCTCTTTTTCGCCTTCTTTTGGTGCGACATAGCTCTCTTTATCCATAAATATAGGATAAGGGATGTGGTTTGAATATTTTTTGACTATCTCTTCGATACGCCAAGAATTTGCAAATTCATCGTCGTTTAAATGGAGGATTATATCCGTACCAAAGCTATCTTTTTTAGCATCTTCGATCTCGTAGCTTTTTGCGTCAGATGTCCATTTATAAGCCTTCTCGCTTAGTGCTCGTTTACTTATGACTTCGATCTTGCTTGCCACCATAAATGCTGAGTAAAAGCCCACGCCAAACTGGCCGATCAGCGAGCTATCTTTTTTGGCATCACCACTTAAGCTTTGCATAAAACCCTTTGTGCCACTTCTTGCAATGGTGCCTAAATTTGCGATTAGCTCGTCTTTATCCATACCTATACCGTTGTCGCTGATGGTTAAAGTCTTAGCTTTTTCATCTACTTTGATGTCGATCCTTGGAGTATAGCTTAAGCTTTTATACTTTTCATCGGTCAAACATAGGTAGTTTAGCTTGTCAAGCGCGTCATTTGAGTTTGATATGAGCTCTCTTAAAAATATCTCTTTGTTTGAGTAAAGAGAGTGGATCATCAAATTTAAAAGGTCATTGACCTCGGTCTGAAATTCAAATTTATCTGCCATTTTCTTTTCCTTGTTTTAAAATTTTTGGCAGATTATAGCACAAAGTGATAAAAATATACTTAACCTTGATAGTAGTGCTATCAAGTTCTTTTATAAATTTTATAAAATATTCTAAAAGAGTTATATTTTATAAATAAAATAATAATACATATTTAAAAATTATTATTAATTATGGCTATTTGTATAGCTTTCATTTAAAATAGTAGTATAATCAAGACATAAATCCATAGGAGGGAATCAAATGAATTTACGAAGTATTTTGGTAAAAGTTTCAGCAACGATTGCTGTAGTCTTGGCGGTCTGTATGGCTTGTTTTGTTTTCTACACATCATATGTCTTAGAGCGTGAGATCAAGAATGGAGTGGTAACTACTGTTAAACAAAACGTTGCACTTGCAATGGATACGGTTGAACTATTTAACAAGGACAATGTTAATAATGCAGAGACGTTAATGAGCGTCTTTAAAGAGTTGGTTGGAAAAATCTCAGTTGATCATCAGATGAGTAAGACTGGCAATTACGAAGCACTTGAACTAGTCTCTCAAGGCGGTATTTTAAATAACAACTACGATATTATTGATAAATTTAGCAGAGCATCAAATGGCGGAATTTCAACCGTTTTTGCAAAATCAGGCGATAGCTTTTTAAGAGTAAGTACTGCCGTAACACAGCCAGATGGTAGCAAAGCTGTCGGCACACTACTAGATAAAAATAGTCCAGTTTATAAAAATGCAATAAACAAAGAACGATATGTAGGTGTTGTAAATTTATTTGGTCGCAACTATATGAGATATATGAGCCTATTGTTAATGGCAATGACGTTATAGGAATTTTGTATGTTGGTTACGACTTCACAAACGGTCTAGAGGATCTTAAAAAGACATTTGCTTCTATGAAGCTAGGTGAGCATGGATACTTCTCTATCTTTAATACAAAGACTAATAAATTTGATATCCACCCAAATCAAGCTGGTAAAGAGCTAAGTGGTGAGCTAAAAGCTACTATGGATAACATCACAAAAGAGAGAGAAGGTGCCAAACTTGTTGTAGCTGATGGAGTTGAAAGAATAGCGGCATTTAAACCATTTGACAAACTAGACTGGATTTTACTTGGTTCAGCTATTACAGATGATTTTTTAACACCTCTAAAAGTGGTTAGTAAAAACTTCATTATTGCAAGCATTATAGTTACATTGCTTCTTATAATAGTATCTATATTACTACTTAAAAAGATGGTTGCAAATCCTATTGATAGATTAGGAGCAAATTTAAATGCTATAACATCTGACTTTACGCTTAAAATCCCAATCTACGGCAAAGATGAGATTGCTAAGATAAGCAATGATATAAATGATTTTATAGAGAGAATAAGAGTACTTATAAGCGACACTAAAAATCTTTCAAATGAAAACAGCTCAGTTGCAAACGAGCTAAGCTCTACATCTCTTCAAACAGGTAAGCGTGTAGAAGAGTCAACTCAAATAGTAGAAGAGACAAATCAAAGATGTAAAGTAATGCAAGAGAATATGAAAGAGTCACTAGCAGTTGCTCAAGCTGGTAAAGATGACCTTCAAAAGGCAAGCACTCATATAAAAACAGCTACTGAAGCTATTAAATCTCTATCGTCTCAGATCGTTGATTCTGCTAATGTTGAAAATCAAATGGCTGGCAAGATCGAGCAGCTTAGCCGTGATGCTGAGCAGGTTAAATCAGTCCTTGTGGTTATCAATGACATCGCTGATCAGACAAATTTACTAGCTCTTAACGCAGCAATAGAAGCAGCAAGAGCGGGCGAGCATGGACGTGGCTTTGCAGTCGTTGCTGATGAGGTTAGACAGCTAGCTGAGAGAACTCAAAAATCTCTAACAGAGATAAATGCAACTATCAACGTTATCGTTCAAGCGATCAATGACAGCAGCGAGCAAATGGGCATCAACTCTAAACAAATTCAAGAGCTAACCCATGTGGCAAGTGACGTTGAAAAGACGATAAATGATATGAGCGCAACGATGAATAACGCCATAGCGATGTCAGATAAGACTATGCAAGACTACATCGCAACTGGTAAAAACGTAAATGAGATCATGGATGGTATCTCAGAGATCAATCAAATTTCATCTGAAAATGCTAGAAGCGTCGAAGAGATAGCTTCTGCAGCTGAGCATCTAAATAAGATGACAGATGCGCTAAATACTAAACTTAGCGTCTTTAGAACTTAAGTTTTTACCTCTTTTACTTCTTAAATTTAATGTTTTAGGTCTAGCGAGAGCTGGACCTTTTTAAATTTAAACCAGCCAAATTTAGCCAACCCCACTTTTAAAACTATCTTTAAATTTGCCCTACTCAAATATATTTTTATGCAAAATTTCCTCTAGCACAACCGTGGCATATGAGCCCTTTTGAAGTGTGAAATTTAAGCTAAAATGAGCGTTTTCTTCGTTGTATTTGTAGCTTGTATTTTCAAGATACGCCCAGTTAAAGCGCCTTGAGCCAGCGATCTTTGAAGTAAGCGAAAATGCCTCAGCGAAAATTTCATCCTCAAGCTCTTTTGCCACGCCGCTTGCCTCATAGGCCTTTGCACCGACTATAAGTCCAAGGCTTGTGATATCACGCTTAGCAAATCTTTGCGCCTCTTGATCTAAATTTTCACACAAAAAGAGCTTGCCAAATGGATAGTGCCCCAAAACCTCTCCTGGCAAAAGCTTAAAAAAGCTCTCCTGCGCCTTCATCGCCTTTAGATCATCCTTGCTAAAGTTTTTATAAATTTCGCCTAGCTCACTTAGGCTAAAGTCGCTTACAAACCTTGAAATTTCGACCCTTTTGCTAAGGTAGCGGTTGAAAAGATCGCTTTGATAGGCTGAGATCAAAAAGTCATTTAGCTTTACATTTTTGCTCTTTTTACCATTTATCGTGCCGTTTTTAAGTAGCTCAAGGCCAGTTTCAGCATTATCGCCAAATTTACCAAAGCGCTGATAGCCAAAGTAGTTTGCATAGCCCATTTTATCGATGCTGACAAATGCCTGCTCGAGCTTTTTAGCGCTACTTGGCAGCACCTTTTTTAGGCGGATAAAAAAGCTATTGCCCTTTAGATGTCCGATGCGAAGCTTGTTTTTATGCACGTTTAAATTTAAAATTTTCATCTTTTCATGGCTAAAGTTTGCAAGCGCACTCTCAAATTTACGAGGCATCGAGATAAACTGCGTCGTCATGCCCTGCTTGTCTTTTAGCCCAGCATAGCCAAAGTCGCGCATCTTAGCCCCAGTAACCTCGCTTAAAGCGTGCAAAGCATCACTTGTCGTCATATCTTTTTTAGAAATTTCAACGATCAAGTGCTCGCCGTCGCCACTAAATTCATAAAGTGGTATCTCGCGCACGACAAAATCATCTGAATTTTTAGAAAAATATGCCTCGATGGGCGCATGAGTAAGCGCATAGAGCGGCTTAAAAGTGGTGGCTTCTTGCATTTTGTCTTAACCTTTTGTGTGAAATTTTTGCAAAGATGTTGATCTTTGTCCTAGTTTTTGCAGCGATCCTTTTAATAGCGCTTAAATTTTTAGGACTAAAGGTAAATAAAACCTCGTACTCCTCGCCGCTACTAAGCTCAAATTTGCTTAGTTTTTTTGTAAATTTAGCGCCCTTTTTGCTAGCTTTTAAAAGCTTGCCAAGGTCGGTATTTAGCCCGTCTGAGATATCCATGGCGGAGTTTATAAGATGAGCTGCTTTGTAAAAAAACTTATCTCTTAAAACAGGCTTTTTAAATCGTGAGTTTTTAGAAATTTGAGCCAGTCTTAAAAGCGAGTTTAGCCCCTTTTGGCTGCCTCCAAGTTTGCCTGTAAATGCGATAAGATCGCCAAATTTAGCATTTTTCCTAAGCACAGCCCTGCCCTTTAGCTCGCCGATCACGCTAACGCTTATGTTTAAAATGGGGCTACTTATCGTGTCGCCGCCGATTATCTTTACGCCAAACTCCTCGCACGCCCTATTTATGCCCCTACTTAGCTCGTCTATCTGGTGCGGCGTGAAGCTCTTTGGCAGACTAAGCCCAAGAAGGGCAAACTTTGGCTTTGCATTCATCACGATCGTATCTGAAAAATTTACGATCATCGCCTTGTAGCCGGTCTCTTCAAGGCTTAGCCAGCCAAGCTTAAAGTGCGAATTTTGCGCAAAAATGTCCTTGCTAAAGACCATTTTGCCAGCAACCGCCGCATCATCGCCGATATATGCGTTACTAAAGCATGCAATCGTAAAATTTTCTTTATCCATTGAGCTATTATAATGAAACTCCTTTTAAATTTAGGATAAAATAAGCCCAAAAAAAGGATAGAGATGCAAAGAGTTGAGATTTTTAGATTTGACGCGAAAAGAGATGTTTTGGCATATTTTAAGCCCTATTTTTTAGAGATTTCAGACTTTGCAAACTTAAACGAGCTTTTTGCCCACGTAAAGAGCATAGACCCCTACTTTAGCCCATTTGAGGGCTTTGTCAAGGTAAATGACGTCGTAGTTAGCACCGCCCAGCCACTTGCAAATTTAGCTCAAAAACTTGGCAGCGAGCTTTGCATAGCCCCGCTTAATGAGAAAAGAGCGGTTTTAGATCTTGCCATAAATGATGATGATTTTTGGGCGAAATTTGAGCCATTTGCTAGCTTTTGTAAAAGAGCTGATAAAGAGCTATACGCTAGCTTTAAGTCCCATTTTTACGCTGATTTTGTGAAAGACTACGAGCCAAATTTTATAGGCGCGGCAGCGATAATGCTAGCTCATTATCTTTATAAAAATGAGAAAAATGATGAAATTTTAAAGCTAGTTAGCGGTAAAAACGGCGTTTTGATAGCCTGTGAGCTTGATGATTTGCTATTTGGTGGAAGTGAAATTTACAACGAAGCGATTAAATTTTTCAAAGAAATTTTAGGCATAAAAGCTGCGCAAAAATATGAAAATGAGCTTGAAAAGATAGAAAAACTTAGTAAATTTAAAGAGTTTAAGATAGTCATAAAAGACAGACTGCCTGCAAATTTAAGCGCATATAAGGCAAATTTTATAGAGCTAAACGCCAAAATGCCTTGTGGATATTATCTTTTAAAGGCCGATGAAGAGCTAGCTTGCAAACTTGCTAGCAAGATAGTTTTTGCTGCATTTGATAGTGGGGCTGACTTTTTACTAGCAAGCAATGAAGCGGAGTTTTATATCTTTGACACGCTAGCAAAAAAGCTTGAGAATTCTGCCAACAGAAGCTTGCAAGACTTTTATGTCCTAAGAGCGAGCGAGCTAATGGCACTTGAAAATGGCGAGATACCAAACGGGCTAAAAGAGCATGTTTTGAAGGTCGGTTTGGTAAATTTATAAGCTAAATTTACTACGTCAAATTTAAAGCATTATGGCATTCGTGCGATTTTTCAATCTTGTATTTAGGGTTTATAATTTTTCTAAAAAACAAAAATAAGTTATTTTAAACGCTTGATTTACCAAAAGCTGGCATAGCATATCTTTTTTTAAAAAAACGCACCTGTAATCTGCTAACTTTATTAAATTGAAAAGTTTTGACGCTTCTAGTTATTTAAATTTAAAAGTTTTTACACTCCTGATCTTTTGATTTTAGATGTTTTTATGCTCACATAACAGATCAAATTTAAATTTTTCTAGCACACAACTCTAAATTTTTACCTCTGGCAAGGCAAAATCATATTATTTTACGTAAATTTTTGTATATTATTTTTAGTATTTTAAGAAATTTGAAGTGCTAAATTTAAAAATCTGTAGTTACCGATGTAGTTTTCAAGCCAACCAGCCAACCAGCCAACCAGCCAACCAGCCAACCCAGAAAAACAGATAAATTTAAATAGAAATTTTATCTAGCACTTAAAAGCGGTCTTAAACTAAGCCATTTTTAAGCACAAAAACCGATCTTTTAAATTTAAAAGCAATTTTATCAAGCCAAAATGCTAAATCAAATTTAAAGCTTAATAATCAAGAGCTTCGTCTATACGGCCAAGAGCGAACTTGAGCGATCACGCTCTGGCTTTATGCGCCGATCGAGCCATTTTTAGCGATGGAGACGGCCAGCAAACAGGGCTAGCATTTCACAAGACTGCGACCAGCATAACCGCTTGAATATAACTACAAGGGTTGGGGGGGGGCTGAGCGCATTTTCTTGCCACTTTTGTGCACGAGCGTGCTAAAGCCACTAGGCTACAACCCTACCCAAATATCTCAAATTTATGAAACAGCTCTGGCTCATCTTTTACTACACCACGCCTAATAAGCTTAGCCACCACTTCACGCTCGCAGTCAGTTTGCATAGGCCAGCCACGAGTATAGCCCTCTAGCTCGTCCTTTATCGTCGCATCCACGCAGAAATTTTCACCATCTATGTAGATATCACGCAAAGCATCTATGTTATTTGTCACGCGCCAAAGCAGCATATATGGGTTTTCTAGGTAGTTTTGCATATCCACTACGACTAAAAGCTTGAAAAACTCCCTAAATTCCAAAAGCTTAGAAAATAGCTCTTTTACAGGGCGATCTTTTTCAAATTTCACCACGCAAATAGGCGTTTTACTCTGCTTTTTAAACTGCCTAAGCTCTTTAACATTTGGCAAAACGCTTTGAAATTTAGCCAAAAGCTCGTCATCACTTAAGACCTCAGGGCTAAATTTACAAAAGTCCTGCGTCGCGTCGATGCCTAGCTTACCACCAAAGCACGAGTTTGGACTGGCGTGATCGAGCTGGTCGCACACGCCTTGGCTTATCAGCACACTTTCGCTACCAAATTTATCAAGCACAAAGTCCGCAAATTTCTCATAGTCCTCAAGCGCAGGCCCCTCAACGCCCACGAAAATAGCATGCTTTACAAAGCTCATCTGCCCAACTCCCCAAAACGCGTGCATAGCCTGCTTTGCATGGGCTGGATAAAGGGCGTTGATCTTGGCCAGGATAAGATTGTGAAAGACGCCATTTTCAGGCATATTGTAGTCTAGTAGCTCTGGCACGGTCGTTCGCAAAAGTGGCAAGAAAATGCGCTCGGTCGCCCAGCCCATATACTTATCTTCAAGCGGCGGCTTGCCAACCACGGTCGCGTGAAAGACAGGGTCTTGCTTGCTCGTTATCGCCATGACCTCCATCACCGGAAACGGCTCAACTGGCGTGTAAAAGCCAGTGTGATCGCCAAATGGCCCCTCAAGCTCGCTCTTAGCAGTATCCACAAAGCCCTCGATCACGTAGTCGGCGTCGTGCGGGACGTAAATTTCATTAGTTAGCGACTTTACAAGCTTGGCTGGCTCTTTGCGGATGAAGCCGTAAAGTAGCAGCTCAAAGACACCCTTTGGCAGTGGCGCCTGACCGCACCAGATATAGAGGGGATCACCGCCGATCGCCACAGAGACTGGCATCTTACGGCCAGCGCGCTTATACTCGTGAAAGAAATTTGCGCCGTCTTTGTGGATCTGCCAGTGCATGCCAAGGCGATTTTTATCATAAATTTGCAGTCTATACATGCCTAAATTTTGCAGCGCACCATCTAAACTTTGCGTATAGACCTGCCCCATCGTGATAAAAGCGCCTCCGTCATGTGGCCAAGTCTTTAGCGCAGGCAGGCTCAAAAGATCAGCCTGCTCTCCAATAAATTTGACCTGCTGGCACTCGCCCTCGCCATTTAGCCTTTTGGTAAAAATTTTTCTCATGCTAAAAAGATAGGCCAAAAAGTCAAGCTTCTCTTTGAAATTCTCAGGTTTTTTGGGCTTTAAAAGCTTTTCTATCTCAGCTGCGATCTCATCAGGCTGCACGCCAAATATCAGCTCAAGCGCCCTTTTTGAGCCGTAGATATTTGTAAGCACTGGGGCAAATTTACGCCCAGTTTTTTTGCAGACTGGGTTTGTAAAAAGTAGTGCTTGTGAGCCTTCGCGCTTGACCTCGATATAGCTAGCGTGCGCGATCTCTAGGTCGATATCTACTGGCTCCTCGATCACCCTAAGTAGGCCATTATCTTTTAAAAGCTTGATGTAGTCCATATTTTTCCCTTAAATTTTTAAGGATGATAGCTAAAATTTGATAAAAAAGGCGATGCTAATATTTTGTTATTGCACGCAAAGGCAGTTTGTGTGGTGTTTAGTTTATTGTCTATTTTTATCGCAAAGATAATAAATTTATGCTCTATCATCTCGGCTAAAAAATGGCGGCAAAGCAGGCAAATTATTAAATTTAAAACTACTCTAGCAGCTCACCAAATATCTCTTTGCTATATTTCATAAAGCGCTCATTAAGCTTAACGTCCTTGGTATCTACGCAAATGAGACTATCTTGCACCTCAAAAATGATGCTCTTATCAGTGATCTTTACTCGTTTGCAAGCGTTGTAGCAAATGTCGCCATTGCACTCTGCATATAGGCCGTTTATCTCGGCGTTTTCGTCGTCACCCTTTTTTAGTTTGATCGGTCTTTGAAAGATTATGTAGTTTTTGTAGTTATATTTGTCGTCCGCAAGACCGATCATATAGTAGTTGTCTTTGCTATTTTTGGTGGCGTTTATGGCTTTTGCTTTAAAATTTAGCTCAAACACGCTTACGCCATCTCTTCAGCGCGTTTTAAAAGCTCTCTCGCCCCTTTTTCTATAAATTTATGCGCTAGCTCCTTGCCGATGCTTTGAAATTTATCTTTGCTAGTCTTTAAGCTATCTTTTATATACTCACTTCCATCGGGCAGACCAACGATCGCATCGATAGAAATTTCATCTCCTTTTAGCCTTGCGCTTATGCCTATTGGCACTTGGCAGCCACCTTCTAAAACGCTTACAAAGTCACGCTCTATGGTCGTTTCTATGACTGCATTTTCATCATTTAAAAAAGAGATCTCATCTAAAATTTGCTTCTCATCTCTGGCCTCTATCCCAAGAGCGCCCTGACCCATCGCAGGTATCATCTCGTCAAAGCCAAATGTGTAGATGTGTGCCACTTCAGCCTTGATATTTAGGCGGTTTATGCCAGCTATAGCCAAAATGATCGCGTCAAATTCGCCCTCTTTTAGCTTTCTAAGTCTAGTTTGCACATTACCTCGAAGCGAAATGATCTCAAGATCAGGCCTCATGATAAGCAGCTGCATCTTGCGGCGCAGGCTCGTTGTGCCGACTTTTGCGCCGTGCGGTAGCTCGCTAAATTTAGCAAATTTCTCACTTATCATCGCATCTCTAGTATCCTCGCGTGAGCAAATAGCCGCTAGTTTAAGCCCTTCTGGAAAGACTACTGGCACGTCTTTTAGGCTATGCACGGCGATGTCAGTCTCGCCTTTTAGCATGCTATCTTCAAGCTCTTTTGTAAAAAGCCCCTTACCGCCGATCTTGGCTAGTGGCGTGTCAAGGATCACGTCGCCCTTTGTCTTCATGCCCTCAAGCACAACCTTCACGCCCTTGTGCTGCGCCTCGATCCTAGCCTTGATATGCTCGCTTTGCCAAAGCGCTAAGATGCTCTTTCTAGTTGCTATTTTTATCTCTTTCATCATCTCTCCTAATTTACTCTTTTTGGCTCTTCGATGACCTCAACGTCGATGATCTCGCCATCATCTTTTTTAGTGCCCTGCTCGCTAAAATTTTGAAATTTAAACTCCTGATAGCTCTCATTTTTCGCCACATTTTTCTTAAACACTAAAGAAAAAATGACAACGGCTATACCAAAAATATCTGTCAAAATCCCTGGCAAAAAGAGCAGCGCTCCGCCAAAGCTAAGTCCTAGCTGACTAAATAAATTTCCACCAAGAAAGCTCTTAAACGCTACTTGAGGCGAATTTAAACTAGAAAATCCAGCATTAAAAAGAAGTGCGATGCCAACAAATCCAGAGACCAACACCTCAAGAAAGTAGTTTAAAAAGCCAAATTTATCTACAAAAAGATAGATAAACACCGCTTCTATCAAAAAAAACAAAAATGCAAAAAATCTCATAAGCTTTCTTTTATCTTTCTAAAGGCGTTGTTTGCCTCTATCGCCTCTTTGCTTAGCCCATCTCTCGTGATAAACTCAACCTTACCATTTGCAAATTCTTTACCCACGAGCAGTGCGTAAGGAAAGCCTATAAGCTCAAAATCATTCATCTTAACGCCAAATCTCTCGTTTCTATCATCGATAATGACGCTAACGCCAGCTTTTTTAAGGCTCTCATAAAGCTCAAATGCAAATTTCACGCCCGCTTCATCTTTTAAATTTGAGATGATGATCTCCACGTCAAACGGCGCGCACTCTTTTTTCCAGATGCAGCCCTTCTCATCGTGGCTAGCCTCTATCATCACAGCGATAAGCCTGCTTATGCCAATGCCGTAGCAGCCCATCAAAAATGGCTTTGCCTTGCCGTTTTCATCAAGATATGTCGCGTTCATCGCAGCAGAATATTTATCGCCTAGCTGAAAGATATGACCGACTTCTATGCCCTTGCTAAGCTTTAAATTTCCGCCGCAAACTGGGCATTTATCGCCCTCTTTTACCTTTACAAGGTCTTTAAATCTCTCTTCGTTAAATCCGCTAACACTAACGCCAACAAAGTGATAGTCCTTCTCGTTAGCGCCGCATATCATGTTATTTGCGCCCTTTAGCTCGTTATCTATGAAAAATTTAACATCCTTTAGCCCAACTGGCCCACAAAATCCAGCCACAAGCCCAGCTTTAGCCACGTCAGCCTCGCTAGCATCGACAAGCTCTAGCGCCTTGCAAGCATTTTGCGCCTTTGTCTCTTGAAGCTCGTCATCGCCCCTTACAAAAAAGACCACGACCTCCTCTTTATCCTCACAAATCGCCTTTTTCATAACAGCTTTTATGCAGTAAAACTCGCTAACTTTGAAAAACTCCGCCACATCTTTTATCGTTTTTGCATTTGGCGTTAGAAATTTAGCCGCGTCTGCCTCTGGCGCCTCAGCCTCGCTAACTCTTGGTTTGCGTCTTGCAGCCTCGACGTTTGCAGCGTATCTGCAAGCCTCACAGCAAAGTATGTCGTCCTCGCCATTACTTGCAAGCACCATAAATTCTTTACTGCCGCTACCGCCAATGGCTCCGCTATCAGCCTCAACAGCTCTAAAATTTAGCCCCAAGCGGGTAAAAATCTTACTATAAGTTGCCTCCATAAGGTCAAATTCACGCTTAAGATCCTCTTTGCTCGAGTGAAAGCTATAACCATCTTTCATCGTAAATTCGCGACCTCTTAGCAAGCCAAAGCGAGGTCTTGCCTCGTCACGAAATTTGGTGTTTATCTGGTATAAATTTAGCGGCAGCTGCTTGTAGCTAGTGACCTTGCCACGCACTAAGGCAACGGCTGCCTCTTCGTTTGTCGGGCTTATGACAAAGTCATTATCCTTTCTATCTTTAAAGCGCAAAAGCTCCTTGCCAAAGACATTGTAGCGACCACTTTGCTTCCAAAGCTCGCCTGAAGTGACCACGCTAAAGCTCACCTCTAGCGCGCCAGCCTCGTTCATCTCCTCTTTTACCACGCGCGAAATTTTATCATGCATAATCTTTCCAAGCGGCAGATAGTTATAAAGCCCAGAGCCGATCTGCTCGACAAAGCCACCTCTTATCAAAAACTGATGACTTGGTAAAGATGCATCTTTTGGCGCTTCTTTGGTCGTTGGGGCGTAAAATTTACTAAATTTCATCTATATCTCCTGCTTGAAAATTTTGTTCATCTTTTATGTCAAATAAAAATTTAACTCCGTTTGAAAGCTCGCTCGCTCTCTCCTCGTCTGCAAGCCCTTTTAGCTTCATAGTTGGCTGGTGTAAAAATGCTTTAAAGACCTGATGGATGAGCTTTTGCGCCTCATCGTAATCGCTATGTTTTAAATAGCCCTTTTTCATCGCCTTTTCTAGCTCGTTTTTAGCGCAAATTTCAGCCTGCTTGCGGATAGATTTTATAAGAGGCACGCTCATATCTTCTTTTAAAGTCTTTAAAAACTCGCTTGTATCTTGACCGACGATCGAGTAGGCCTTTTGCGCCTGCTCCTCTCTTAGGGCTAAATTTTTACGTACGATCTCCTCTAGGCTATCGACCGTATAGACGCTGATAAGCTCTGTGTTTAAAAGATCGATATCTCTTGGCACGGCGATATCAAAAAAGTATCTGTGAAATTCTCTTGGCTCGATGATCTCGCCTGTGATGATAGCGTGCGGGGCTGCAGTGCTTGAAAAGATGAGATCGTAGTTATTTACATACTCTTTTAGTTTTAATATGCTATCCCAACTCGCGTTATCTCCTAGGCTATCAACTAGCTGCTCGACGCGCTCAGAGCTTCTATTTATGATGATTACCTCTGCGCCGCTTGATATGAGGTGCTTTGCTGCTAGCTCGCCCATCTCGCCAGCGCCCACGACGATAGCCGTTTTACCTTCAAGCGTGCCAAAAATTTCTTTTGCTTTTGCCACGGCGACGCTTGAAACTGAGATTGGGTTTTTAGAAATTTGAGTTTCGTTTCTAACCTTGGCAGCGCACTTACATGCGTAGTGGATGATCTTGCTGATGTCTTCGCCACATGAGTTGTTATCATAAGCAAATTTAAAGGCATTTTTTAGCTGGCCAACGATCTGCGTTTCGCCAACGACTAGGCTATCAAGCGAGCTTGCCACGGCAAATAGGTGGTGAGCGGCACCGCTGTTTTCGTAGATGTCAGCTCTCTCATAAAGCTCATCTTCAAAAACGCCTGAAAATATCGACATGCACCTGATGATATGAGCAGTAGCGGCCTTTACATCCTCTACGCTTGCTATGATCTCGACGCGGTTGCAGGTATTTAGCACCATGCTCTCTTTTATGTTTTTGTTTGAGTTTATCAGCTTTAAAATTTGCTCTTTTTTATCGTCACTATCAAAGGCAAGCTTCTCTCTGACCGAAATATCAGTATTTTTATATGTAAAACTTATGTCTAAATAGTGCATCAAAATTCCCTATCTATCATGCTTTTTATGATCCCTTCAAGCTCGGCGTTTTTATACTCTTTTATCGCTTCTATTGCTTCAGCCCCAAGCCTTTTGGCTTCATTTATGGCTTTACTAAGCGAGCTAGTTTTATCAAAATTTTCTTTTAACCACGAAATTTCGTCCGCGTTTAACTTCTTTGCCCAAAGCGATCTAAGCTTTGTTTTACCAGCCTCGTCTAAGCTCTTATAAAGATATATGTAAGGAAGCGTTGTTTTGCCCTCGACAAAGTCGTTAAGCGCTGGTTTGCCAAGTGTTTTTTCATCTTGAGTGATGTCTAAGATATCATCAACGATCTGAAATGCAAGACCTAAATTTTTGCCATAAAGTCCAAATTTCTCGCTATCTTTGCCAGCTAGCTTTGCCCCGCAAATAGCCGTAGCTTCTATCAAAACAGCTGTTTTATAGTAGATCATTTTTAAATATTCTTGCTCGTTTTCATTAAAATTTTCAGCCATTTTAACATCCATTATCTCACCGATGCTTAGCTTACTGACCGCATCTGAGATGACAGCTGCGATGCTTGGGTCAAATTTTGTAAGCTCAAAATAAGCCTTTGAGTAAAGGATGTCGCCTAGCATGACTGAGTTTTTACTGCCAAAAAGTGCGTTTATGCTTGGTTTGCCGCGTCTTATATTTGCCTCGTCTATGACGTCGTCGTGCAATAAGCTTGCAAGGTGGATGAGCTCGATGATAGCGCAAAGCCTAAGCGAAATTTCGCTCTCGCCTGCGATCTTTAAAAGAAGTTTTGAGCGCAGCTTCTTGCCTGAGCTTATCTTTAAAAACATCTCAAACGCCTCTTTGTAGCCAAGCTCACTTATAAATTTACCCATTATTTCATCGATTTTATCCATTTTTATCCTTCTATTTAGCCTCATCTGGATCTCTAAAACCCACATCCACACGCTTGCTCTCATCTAGCAGAGCCACCCTAAAATGCGCCTTTTTATCCTTAAAATCAATAAACGATATATAAAGGCTTACGCTCTCATTTGGCGGCATCGTAAAATCAGGCAAAACTCGCTGCATGTAGGTATTTTGTCCTTGCCTTAGCGAAAAGACCATCTGCCTTGGATAGCGCCTAAAAAAGCTTTGCACAGTGATATTTGTGCTATCAAATAGCGTCCAGCGAAAGTCAAAAGTTTCAACCCTTTGGGTTCGCTTTTCAGTTATAAAGACCCTCGCCCACTCATCTTTTTTAAGCTCAAATATATGTACCGAATTTGGGTCAAAATTTGGCTCTTTGGCAAAGACAAGAGCAGCCAACAAAGCAATGAGTGCAAAAATCTTACTCATTTTGGCTTAAAATTTCTCCGCTAAGCTCGATATATAGGTCATTTACTCCGTTATAAATTTTATCTTGCTCTGAGACTATAAAATTTCTGATCTCATCTTCGCCAACGCCATGTTTTTCGCAAAGCTCACTCATAGCTACAAATTTATCAAAAATTTTATCTATCTCGTTTTTAACTAAAACGGCATTTGCGTTAAACAAAATGTCATAAAATTTATCCCTCGCACTGCCCTCAAATATATCTATCATTGCTATTTCTTTGAAAATTTCTTAAGATTATAGCCAATTAAAACTAAGTTAAAAATTTAATATTATCTCCCACGCCTCGCTAACATTTTTAGCGTTATAAGTCGCTGTTTTGCTCTCATCGCCAAATCCCCAGCTAACTTGCAAGAAAGGCATATTTGCATTTTTGGCAGCTAGCTCGTCTTTTAGGCTATCTCCTATAAAGATCGCCTTGCTGGCTCCAGTTTTACTAACAGCTAGATGAAGCATCGCAGGATCTGGCTTTTGCGGTATCTCTTTGCTAGCGCCGATAACCTCGTCAAATAGCTCATAAATTTCATTTTTCTTTAAAATTTTCTCTAGCGTATCGTGTGGTGCATTGCTTGCCAAAACGACTTCAAAGTGAGCCTCTTTGCACTTTTGTAAAAGCTCTTTTACGCCCTCATATGTAGTCGCACACTCATCGTAAAATTTCTTAAATTTCTCTTCAAAGCCCTCTTTTAAGCTCCTGCTTGGCGTGTCGATGCCGTAAAACTCAAGGGCTAAATTTCTACCTGGTTCATTGATCGCTTTTATGATAAATTCTTTTTCAAGTGGCGGCAAATTTAACTCATATCTCACTTCATTTACCGTTTTATATATCGCCTCGCCGCTATCGATCACCGTGCCATCCATATCAAAAATAACTACTTTCAATCCTCATCCTTAAATTTATTTTTATGTTTTTCTTTCTTATATGTCTTTTGATTTTTTAGCTTATCAAGTAGATTTGCCGCCTTTAAAAGCTCCTCTTTTGGCGCATTTTTGATAAGCAAATTTATAAAATTTTCTAGCGCCTTTGAGTATGGCTGATCAAGATAAACAGCCTCGACTTTTTCGATGACTTTCGCGTTTTTCTCCACTCTTTGGCGAAACTCAGTCTCGTCAAAGTCATCTCTTTTTAGCCCGTTTATCGCTGATTTTGCAAATTTTTCTAGCGCACGAAGATATTTTACACGCTTAAATTTGTCCGTGACTTGGTTCAAATTTTTCCTTTTTTTTTGGCAAATTATATCAAAATTTGATTTTATCCCCTAAATTTTGGCTTTGCTAATGTATAATTTACGCCAAAATTACTTAAACAAGGAGCAAGAATGAGGCAAGAAACCGCTGCGATCCACGTAGGCTACGATACAAACGAGGGCTTTGGCACGATGGCTGTGCCTATTTTTCAAAGCACAGCTTATGACTTTGGAAGTGCCGAGACGGCAGCTGCTAGGTTTGATCTAAAAGATAGTGGCTACATCTACACAAGACTTAGCAACCCAACGACAGATATCTTTGAAAAAAGGGTCGCCGCACTTGAAGGCGGAGCCGCTGCGATAGCTACTGCAAGCGGTCAGTCGGCTTTGTTTTACAGCATCATAAATTTAGCCCAAGCAGGCGATAATATCATCATCGCTAAGAAAATTTATGGCGGCACGACGGTGCTTTTTACGCACACGCTGAAAAGATTTGGCATAGAGGCTAGAGTCTTTGACAGCGACACTGCAGATGATCTGGAGAGTTTGATAGATGATAAAACAAGGGCTATATTTTTTGAAACGCTTTCAAATCCACAAATTTCTATCCCAAATATCGAAAAAATCGTAGAAATCGCAAACAAATATGGCATCATCAGCATCACCGATAACACCGTGCCAACGCCTATCATCTTTCAGCCACTTCGCCACGGCGTCGATGTTTGCGTGCATAGCGCTAGCAAATATATGAGCGGTCAAGGTCTTAGCCTAGCAGGTGTCGTTGTAAGTGCAAATCACCTAAACGAGAAGCTAAAAGGCAACAAGAGATATGAGCACTTTAACGTGCCAGATGCGAGCTATCACGACATCGTATATGCTGATATGACGGATCGTTTTGACATCTACACGCTAAGAATGAGGCTTGCCATCGTGCGCGACATCGGCGCTGTGATCTCTCCGTTTAACTCTTGGCAGCTCATACAAGGGCTTGAAACGCTCGCTGTTAGGGTTGAAAGACACTCTCAAAACGCGCTAAAAGTGGCTAAATTTCTAAACTCTCACAAGCATATAAAAAGCGTGGCATACCCAGGACTTGCCGACAACGTAGATCATGCAAAGGCACAAAAATACTTTAAAGACGGCATGGCAAATGGGCTATTTTGCTTTGAGACTGATAGCTTTGAGCGTGCAAAAAAGATGCTAGAGCGCGTAAAACTCTTTAAGATCGTAGTAAATATCGGTGATACAAAATCACTCATCACACACCCAGCCTCGACAACTCACCAGCAGCTAAGCAGCGAAGAGCTCATCAAAGCTGGCATCACAAAAGAGCTGATAAGAGTTAGTATAGGTCTTGAAAACGCCGAGGATCTGATAGCTGATCTGGCTCAAGCCTTAGAATAGAATTTTCTATTTTTTTCTAGCTCATTTTGGGCTAGAAATTTAAAATTTACTCAAGCTTGCCGCATATCCTCTCGCACTCTTTTGCATGCCTTATAAATTTTATAACGATATAGATGACAAGTAGCGGCACGCTTATATACCAAAATGCAAAAAAGGCGAGTATAAAAAACATAAATAAGAATGTTGTGAAATATACTAAGACAGCAAGGATGATATCATCAAGCATTTTGCCTCCCATTTTGCTAGTGTTTTGGTGATTTTATAAAAAGAAAAATAAAATGAGACTGAACGGATTTGTTTTGGCTCTAAAATTTGAGCTAAGTTGCAAGCGAAGTCAAATTTTAGTAGCCAACTCTTGCGAGTGAATGGAATTTTAAAATTTATAAATTAAAGTTTTTAAAAATTTAAAGTTTTGTTTCTTTGTTAAGGGGGAAGAGGCTTGAATTACGGTCTGCTTGCAGTTGCGAGCTTGCGAAGCAAAGAAGCTCCCCCTTAACAATCCCCTAACCCCGACGACGTTAGAGGTGCATGCCTCAGTGCTTCGCACTGCATGCGTTTTATTGAAATTCTAGTAAATTTTAAAATTTATGAGCGAGCATATCACGGCTCTAAATTTAGTGCTAAACGAAGTGCAGCCTAAATTTAGTAGTCTGCTAAGGCGAGTGAGTAAAGTTTTAAAATTTACAAAGAGAAATGAAATGTGGCAAGTTTTATCAAAATTTTAATAAGTCAAATACTTAATCGTATCTTGATAAAGCACTTGATTTTCGCATTGTATCAGTAATAGGTCATTTTCTTCAAAGATTGTTGAGCCAGTTGGCTTTTGATATTCGTTTTTACGCTTTATTAGGATTATTAAAAACTCAGTTGGAAGCTCAAGCTGAGCCAAATCTTTGCCAATTAGTTTTGAGCCATAGTGGATGGTATGCTGGCGAAGCGTGTAGCTTAAGATCGGCGAGTTTTCTACTGCCTTAACATCCTCTTGCTCACTCTCTTTAACCTTAAATTTATCAGCTGCAAAGCCAAGCGACATGCACTGTATCAAAATAGAAATCAAAACCATAAAAAATATAATGTTAAAAATCATATCCGCATCACGTACGCCATCGACATAAACATAGGTAGCTAGTACAACTGGCACGACGCCTCTTAGCCCAACCCAGGAGATAAAAATTTGCTCATTTATCTTAAATTTTGAAAATGCAAGCGATGCAAAAACACCAAGTGGTCTTGCAAAAAACATAAGCCATAAGGCCAAAACAAGCGCCATTAGTGCTGTTGCTGGAAGCTCGGAAGGATTTACCAAAAGACCAAGCGTCAAAAAGACAACTATTTGCAAGTCCAAGCGATACCATCGTGAAAACCGACTAAATTTTTCTTATGAGAAAACTCTTTTTTGTTTATAAAAATTCCAGCAATATAAACAGCCAAATAGCCATTGCCACCGATTTTAAAGCAAAGCGTATATAAAAGCAATATCCAAGCGATAGAAAAAACCGGATAAAGGCCCCAGCTTTTTAGACGAAGTCTATTAAAGATGGCTGGCAAAGCAACGCCAAATAAATAGCCCATAGCGATACCTATGCCAAACTGCTTAACAAGTGTGATCGCCCACTCTGACACACTTGGAGTGCTATTTAGTGAGATCATTTGAATGATCGTCATAGTTAAAAATATCGCCATTGGATCGTTTGAGCCAGATTCCAACTCAAGCAATGGCACAATGCTATTTCTAAGTGAAATTTTCTTGGCTCTTAGTATAGCAAAAACAGCTGCTGCGTCTGTCGAAGAGATAATGGAGCCTAGCAAAAAGGCTTCCGCCCAGGTAAAATCAAGCAGATATTTTGCTACTGGAGCGATGGCTAGCGCAGTTAAGAAAACACCAAGTGTAGCAAGCGCTAAACCTCTACCAAAGATAGGTTTAATCGCTGCAAAATCAGTATCTAGCCCACCAGCATAAAGTATAAAAATAAGTGCTAGCATGCCGACATTTTGAGCGATTGCTTGATCATCAAAATTTACGCCCAGCAAGCCATCTGAGCCAGCTAGCATGCCAACGCCTAAAAATATTATTAAAGATGGAATTCCAAATTTATCAGAGATCTTACTTAAAAGAATGCTAGTTATAAGCAAAACTGCAAAAAATAGTAGTAAATTTTCCAAATAAACTCCACAAAATTATATTAAATTATACTTTCAAAAACTTCAAATTTATCTTGATTTACAAGCATCTCAAGCAAGACACCATAGTTATCTTTTATCTCATCTTGAAGTTTTATAGCAAGCTCTTTTGCGTCTTTTCCATCTTTTGGATAGGTAACTACTAGATCGATCGGCTCAGCGTTTAAAAACTCTTGTATGCCTGTTAGTAGCTCGCTAGCGCCTCTTTCGTTTGTGCCGTGAAGCACGACTACGTAGTGTTCGTTTTCTATTATGACAACGTCTGTTTGCCTTAAAATTTTCTCAAAAATCTCGCCATATTCTTTACTATTTGGCAAAGAAAAATATATCAAAGATAAATTTTTCGCATAGTCCTTTACGTTTTTGTATCGCTTTATAAAAGCTATCTCAAGATCGATTATTGATAAAATATCAACTGCCGAGAAGATTTTTGCCGCCATTTTTACACTCTTTTTACTATTTTAATTTTACGCCGCTATTATATCTTGTAAATTTTCAAAAATAAAGACATTCATTCCATTTTTGTATTCATAGCCAAATTTTAGTCCATGAGCCTCAAGGATGTTGCTAACTATATATAAACCTAGACCAAAGCTCTTTTGCGCATCCTCGCCTTTGATAAATGGCTGGATGTAAAAGTCAAGGTCATTTTTTAGCTTCTCGCCTTGAGTTATAAATTTCATGTGATCCTTGCTAACCATGATATTTACGTGCTTATCGGTTGAATACTTTATGCCATTATCTATCATATTTTTTATAGCGACTGAAAATAGCTTAAAATCAACCATCACCCTAACCTCATCAAGCTCGCTAATGCCAACATGCTCCTTTTCAACCATTGCTATATCGATAGCCTCATCGATGAGATCTCTCATAAGGCAAGGCGTTTTATTTGTAAGTCCTATCTTTGAAGTGATCTGCTCGATTGCTGCAAGCTCGTTTATCAAATTTTCAAGCTTATGAAAGACGGAGATGAGCCTCTCTTGATTTTTACTTTTTTCTATCATTTGAGCGGCGATCAGCCCCTTTGTGATAGGTGTTTTTAGCTCGTGCATGATATTTCTTAAGAAAAGATGCCTTGAGTCATTTAGTGCTTTGATCTGACAAACAGCCTCATAAAATGCCTCTGAAACCTCAGAAATTTCATCCTTGCCGTTGCCGACATTTTGCACGCCGTTTAGCTCACCATTTGCAAATTTCACGATCTGACGCTTTAGCTTTCTAAGCGGCTTTATCTTATAGATGACAAAGATATAAGCAGCCAGCAAAATGACCGCAACTACCAAAAACACGGCCTTTATCACCTCGTATCTGTAAGGCTGAAATTCTTTATCCATCAAAAGTTTTAGCTCGTCTAAATGCTCGATCTTTAGGTAGTGATGCTTATCATAAAGCAAGATCGCACTTGATCCTAGATCACTTGAAATTTCTTCTAAAACGGCTGCATTTTTTAAAATTTCTTCTTTTTCATTTTTAGCTGTGATCTCTGGCATGTCGATGTTTGAGAGCTGGCGGTCATACTGAGCTTTGTTTATGATGCCACCCATGTAGAGCAAATTTGTCCTAGCGACGTTTGAGTATTTGTTATTTAGCTCTCTTGTGTAGTTTTGTTTATCAAAGCCCATGAGCCACAAAAACGCCAAAAATATCGAAACGAGCGCAAGCCCAAAGATAAACGTTATCGTGATAAATATAGAAGATCTTGGCATCAAAGAACCAACTTATAGCCGATGCCGCGGATCGCGTGGATGTATTTTGGCTCTTTTGGATTTTCATTTAGTTTTTGGCGAATTCTGCCAATGATAACGTCAATACTTTTGTTTGAGCTATCTTCATTTATACTCTCGCAGTTGTAGATGAGCTCCTCTCTAGTGACCGCTCCACCCTCTTTTTGAAGCAGATATTTTAAGATGTCATACTCCGCTGCGGTTAAATTTAGCACGCTTCCTTTAAATAAAATTTCTCGCTCAAATTCTTTTAAAACTAAGTCTTTGTTTAAATTTCTTGCCTCATTTGCAGGAGCTATGCTCTGCCTTCTTAGATGGCTTTTTATACGAGCAAGAAGCTCTTGTGGGTCATAAGGCTTTGGCAGATAGTCATCCGCGCCGTTATCTAGGGCATTTACTTTGTCCGTTATATCGTGCCTTGCGCTTGAGATGATTATAGGGATGTTGTGCTTTTTTCTTATCTCTTTGCACACCTCTAGTCCGTCCATGCCAGGGAGCGTAAGATCAAGGATAACTAGGTCAAATTCGCTTGTGTTTAAAGTAGATAGTCCGATATATGGCTCCTCAGCCGTCGTTACTTTTATGTCGTAGTTTTCTAGGTATTCTGTTAAAATTTCAGCAAGCTCCATATCATCTTCTATCATTAAAATTCTAGTCATGATCTTTCCTGATGTAAATTTATTTTTAAGGATTATAGCAGATAAAGGTTTTAAAAATTTAAAAGAGTTAAGAGCTGAAATTTCAGCTCTTAAGTAGTTATTTTATAACAAGGCCTTGCATGATGCCACCGCGGTTTATCCACACTAGCGTCTTTTTGCCTTTTGCGTTTTTGACTGTGCTTGCAAATGTTTGAAGATCTTTTATACTCTCTTCGCCAACTTGAACGATCACGTCGCCCTTTTCAAAGCCAAAGTCTTCAGCTTTTGAGCCAGATTTTACGTCAGTTACAAGCACGCCTTGAGTATCTGGGCTGATCTTATATTTAAATCTTATCTCATCGCTTAGATTGCTAACGCTAAGACCTTCGATGATGACGCTTTTTGTCGCATCTTTTGCGTTGTGATCCATATTTACAAGCTTGATTTTTGTATTCATCACTTTATTTGATCGCTCGTAAGTTATATCAACGCTGCTATTTGGAGTTAGTGAGCCGATGAAATTTTTAAGATCATTTGCGTTTTTGATAGCTTTGCCGTTTGCTGAAATGACCAAGTCGCCTCTTTTTAGCCCTGCTTCATCTGCTGGCATGCCCTGCTCTACGCCGCTTATTAAAGCACCTTCTTTATTTGTATAAAGCTCTTTTTGCTCATCGGTTAAATTTGCTATCGTAACGCCGATAAATCCACGCTCGATCTTACCGTCAGTTATTAGCTTTTTAGCGATATCTTTTACCATATTTGATGGTATGGCAAATCCTATGCCGTTGTTACCACCACTTTTTGAAAGTATGGCTGAGTTTATACCGACTAAATAGCCCCTGCTATCAACCAAAGCGCCGCCTGAGTTGCCAGGGTTTATAGAGGCGTCTGTTTGGATGAAATTTTCATATTGATTAAGTCCGATATCATCTTTGTTTAGCCCTGAAACGATGCCTTGAGTGATGCTCTCGCCTACGCCAAAAGGATTGCCTATAGCAAAGACTACGTCCGCGTCAAGTAGCTTTGACGAGTCAGCAAATGTTATCGCATTTAGCCCATTTGCCTCTATCTTTATGACGGCTAGATCAGTCTTTGGATCGCTGCCTATTAGCTTCGCTTTATACTCCTTGCCGCCCTTTGCCAAGGTCACAACGATCTGGTCGCTATCTTCGATGACGTGGTTGTTTGTAACGATGTAGCCGTCATTTGAGATGATGACGCCAGAGCCAAGAGAGGTTGTCTTTTCTTTCTCTTTTGGTTTTGCAAAGTTAAATCCAAAAAATTCATTAAAAAACGGGTCATTAAACATTTGTTCAATGCCTGCATTACTTACTGTTTTTGTAGTTGAGATATTTACAACTGAAAGTTTTGCCTGAGCGATAGAGTCATAGTATGATAGCACACTATTTTTATCGCTTAACGGCGAAACTCTAGTTACATCTTGGTTTGCTTCGTTAAATTTAATATCAGCTCCCATTAGCAAAGAAGCCGCTGCTAATGAAATTAGCATAAATTTTTTCATTTTTTTCCTTTAAATTGAAAATGTCTTGAAATTATAAATAGAGCTTAAAAATAAAATCTTAACGCTTTTTTCTCCTTTGTAAATAAAAATAAACTTGACTTGCATAGACTAAAGTTTTATGATATAATCCGTGTCAAAAAACATAAGGAGAATATATGAGCGAAAGCTTATATGAAACTTTAGGAGTTTCAAAAGGCGCATCAAGCGACGAGATAAAAAAAGCTTATAGAAAACTTGCTAGAAAGTACCACCCAGACATCAACAAAGACCCTGGAGCAGAGGATAAATTTAAAGAGATAAACGCTGCTTATGAAATTTTAAGTGACGAGAAAAAACGTGCCCAATATGATCAATACGGCGATAATATGTTTGGCGGTCAAAATTTCCACGACTTTGCCAGAGGTTCAGCCGATATGGGCGATCTAAACGATATCTTGAAAAACATCTTCTCAGGCGGATTTGGCGGAGGTGGCGCTAAATTTAGTGGTGGCTTTGGCGGAGGTTTTGAAGGATTTGAAGGCTTTGGCGGAGGTGGATTTGGCTTTGGCGGAGCTGATCTAGACGTAAATGCTAAAATTTCTATACCATTTGACGTAGCTGTAACTGGCGGCGAACATAAGATAAATTTTAATGGCGAAAGCATCAAGATAAAGATCCCAAGCGGCATAGAAGGCGGCGAAAAACTTCGCATAAAAGGCAAAGGCAAGAGTGCTGGCGGTCAAACTGGTGATCTTATACTTGCCATTAGCGTTGAACCAAGTGACGAGTACGAAAGAGTCGGCGATGATCTTTATAAAGATGTAGAAATTCCACTAAAAACTATGCTCTTTGGCGGTAAGATAAATGTGCATACATATAAAAAAGATGTAACCATTAAAATCGCTGAGAACTCAAAAACAGGCACAAAGATCCGCTTGAAAGGATACGGCGTGCAAAACAGAAAGAGCGGAATTTATGGCGATCTTTACTTAAAAGCTAGGGTAAAACTTCCAAATATCAGTGAGCTTGACGAGGGCTTAGTAAAAGAGTTAAAAGAAAAATTACCGGAGTAAAAAATGCAAAATTACGAAGAACCACTTTTTTTAATAAGCGTTGTAGCAAAGGTTTTAAGCATACATCCACAAACTTTAAGACAATACGAAAGAGAGGGACTAGTTGAACCCTCAAGAACAGATGGCAAGATGAGACTCTACTCGCAAAAAGACGTTGATCGTGTAAAAACGATACTAAATTTAACCCGCGAACTTGGCGTAAATTTAGCAGGTGTTGATGTGATACTTCAGTTAAAAGAGAAAATTGACGATTTAGAAGCAACTATTGATGAATTAAATAAAAAATTACACGAAGCTACCAGTCAAACTAGCACCAAAAGATCGCTAGTAAAGAGAAAAAGTAGCTTTGATCTTGTATTTTACGAAGGCAAAAAATAATATATGGAACAAATTTTAGAAGGCTTCTTGCTTGTCGCTGCTATCTCAGTCGCGTTAAACGTCATATTTAAGAAATTTCAGATACCAACCATCATTGGCTACATCGTAACCGGCACGCTTATATCTGAGTTTTTCAATCTAAAAAGCAACGATGAAATTTCTCATATCGCGGAATTTGGTATCGCATTTTTGATGTTTACGATCGGACTTGAGTTTAGCTTTAAGCACCTGATGAGCATGAAAAAAGAGGTCTTTCTAAATGGCGGTCTGCAAGTTTGCTTAAGTGGCTTTGTGATGGGCGTGATGCTTTACTACGCGCTTCATCTAAAGGACGAGACAGCGCTTATAGCTGGTCTTGCCTTTGCTCTATCATCAACTGCGATCGTGCTAAAAACACTAAATGACAATGGCGATGTGAGTAAAATTTATGGTAGAAAGGCGCTTGGAATTTTGCTATTTCAAGATATCGCCGTTATCCCTATTTTGCTTATGATAGATATGTTTAGCTCGCAAGATGCCTCTATAAATGAGCTTTTGCTAAAGACATTTACGAGTGCGGTTATCCTTATCGTTGTGCTATTTTTGCTCGGCAAATACGTCATCAACTGGATATTTTACAAAGTCGTTCAGACAAACTCTCAAGAGGTCTTTATAGCCACGATCCTCTTTTTGGTCGTTGGCGCCAGCACGCTAGCTCACTTCTTTGGCTTTTCATACTCTCTTGGTGCGTTCTTAGCTGGCATGATGATGGCAGAGACACAGTATAAGCACCAGATCGAGGTCGATCTCATACCTTTTAGAGATCTGCTTCTTGGACTATTTTTCATAACCGTTGGCATGCAGATAAATTTTGTAGTCGTGCTTTCAAATATCTGGCTAGTTTTAGGTCTAGTCTTTAGCATAATGGTCGTAAAAGCCATCGTTGTTTTTGCCGTTTTAAATATCTACTTAAAACGCAGGGTCGCTGCTAAGACCGCGCTTAGCGTCTGCCAGATCGGAGAATTTGCACTGGCTGTCTTTGGGCTAATGACTACAAGAAATTTACTTGATGTCCAAACAGCTCAAATTTTCATCGCAGCCTCTGTTATATCGATGTTTGCAACACCTTTTATACTTAAAAAGCTTGATGTCTTAGCTGATCTTGTAGAGCGTGAGGTAGTAGTTGAGTCAAACGAGACCTTAAAACCACAAAAACTAAAAAATCACATCGTGGTCTTTGGCTATGATAGGCTTGGTCAAGAGGTGGTTTTAAGGCTAAAAGAGACAAAGCTTTTATACATCGTGCTTGATAATGATATCAGCCTAGTTGAGCTTGGTAGGAGCCGCGGGGAAAATGTATTTTTAGGAAACGTGCTTCAAAGCAACACCCTTGAAAATGCCTGCTTAGACGACGCAGCGGCCGTTATCATAACAGTTAGCAACGAGCAAAGAGTTGAGCTGATCGCACAAAAGATCAAAGACTACGGAGCAAATATCCAAACGATCATCAAAGCAAATGGCGAGGGCAACAAAGATATCTTTGGCGAGCTAGGCGAGAATTTCCACCTTATAAGCGAGGAGCGCGTCATGGCAAAAACACTTGTTCACGAAGCCCTTCAGTGTAAGATCGACCACGACGTAAGAGCGTAGTAAATTTAGCTTCTTAAAACACGATTTTTTGTTAAGCTCGTTTAAATAAATTGATAAAACTATTAGCAATATTGTTGATTATATAAGAAAAAAAAGAAGCTAAAAATTTGTCTAGCCACAGCATCATTTAGATATAAATGGCAAAGAATTAAAAATTGATGAGCTATCAAAAGATAAAAAATAGAATTTATTGCAAATTAAAATAAAAGCATATTATCCAATAATATGCTTTTAAAAATCAAATTTAAAGCCTAGCTTTGCCAGGCTTTACTCATTTCTTAAAGTTTGAAGGACATTTACCTCTGTGGCTTTTTTGGCTGGATAGTAAGACGAGATAGCCACGATAAACACAGCCCCAACTACGATAAGCACAAGATCTATCGTTGAGAGTTCAAGTGGTAGTTTGCTTGAGCCATAGACATCAGCTGGCAGGTCTATGATGTTGAAATTTCCAAGTAAAAATAGCCCCAAAAAGCCAAGCACTAAGCCAAATATAATGCCGCCTCCGCCGATAACTAGCCCTTGATAAAAGAAGCTTCTTTTTATCTCGCCTTTGCTAGCTCCAAGTGCTAGAAGCAAGGCGATCTCCTGCCTGCGGTTCATTACAGTCATTAGCAGTGAGCTTATTATATTTAGCGACGCCACAAGGATAATAAGCATCAAAACTATAAAAAGTGCTCTTTTTTCAAGTGCAAGCGCTGAGAAAAAGTTGCCATTTTGCTCCCACCAGCCTATGGCAACCGTGCCTGCTGGAAGCCCTTCACGCACTCTTTTTATATCATCAAATGGCTTATTTGAAAAGATATGAATTCCATCATAAACGCCTTTTGGATAGTCTAGAATTTTTCTTAATGCATCAACCGAAGTATACGAAAACGCCTTATCGTATGCGATTAGCCCAGATGTAAATGAGCCGCCGATATCAAAGCGCTTCATCTTTGGCGTTAGTGAAAAGCCAGCTGGGTCAGCCTTTGTAAAGATAAGCGTTAGTTTTTCATCATTTCTTAGTCTAAACTCACTCGTTATACCACTTCCTACAAGTATCTCAAAACCATCTAGCTCTTTATCTTTTAAAGCTTCATTTACGACTGAGTTTATCTGTTTTTCATCTTTAAAATTTACGCCATAAACCAGTCCGCCCTCAAGTGCATTTGCCGAGCGGTAAATGACCTGTGTGCTGATATATGGACTAAATTTTAAATCGCTAAATCTAGCCTTTAGCTCATCAACAAAGTCATCATCAATAGAGCCTTTAAAGGCACTTTGAACGGTTATGGGATAGTTCATCGTAAAAAGTTTGCGCTCAAATTCTTTATCAAATCCATTCATAATCGCCATCGCAACGATCAAAACCATAAGTCCGATACTAACACCAAGAAAGGCAAGCAAGGCACTTAGGGTGATAAATGGCTGAGTTTTATCAAATTTTAAATATTTAAAAAGTAGGAACTTTGGTAAACTTGTCATCAAATAGCCTTTAAAAGATTAAGGCGCTTTGGCGCCTTAAAAGTAGAAATTTTAAGCAAATATGCCTTTTTTAGGGCCACTTTTGCCGTGGCAATCTTTATATTTTTTACCGCTTCCGCAGGGGCATGGAGCGTTTCTTGGTATCTTTTTTTCTGGCGTGAAATTTTCATCTTCGCCTTGGTTGTTGTAGTTTAGAGGCTCATTTTCAGCATTTTGACTAGCTTCTAGCATCATCCTAGCTTGCTCTTCTTGCTCCTCGCGGCTCTTAAATCTAACGATTTGAAGCGTTTTAACGCTCTCAGTTTTTAGTCTGCCAACTAGCTCCATAAAGAGGTTGTAGCTCTCTTTTTTATATTCAACTAGCGGATCTTTTTGATTATATCCTCTTAGACCGATGCCAGTTTTTAGGATATCCATCTGATAAAGATGCTCTCTCCACGCATTATCAAGCACTTGAAGGTATAAAATTTTCTCTATATCTTTTCTTTGCTCTTCGTTTAGCACACTCATCTTTTCGTTATATCTAACCTCTAAAATTTGCGCTATTTTTTCTACTAGTTCATTATACTCTAGCCCTTTTAGCTCGCTCTCGTCGATCTCTTCGCCGCAGTCTGCAAGGATGATAGAGCATAAATTTTTAATGTCATAGTCATCTTTCAAGCCGCCATGGAAAATTTCAGCCGTATCAAGTAAATTTGTAGCGTATTCAACCCTATTTTGAGCTATCTTCTCGCTCATATCGTAGTTTTTATCAAGTAGCTCATCGCGGTATTTATAGATAGTCTTTCTTTGCTCATTTGCCACGTCGTCATACTCAAGCAAGTGTTTTCTAGCCTCAAAGTGCAAGCTCTCGACTTTCTTTTGAGCATTTTCAACAGCTCTTGTCACCATGCGGCTCTCGATGCTTTCTCCCTCGTCGATACCAAGCCTATCCATGATCGCTTTTATGCGGTCGCTACCAAAAATCCTTAAAAGATTATCCTCTAAACTTAGGTAAAATCTACTCATACCAGGATCGCCCTGACGTCCAGCACGGCCACGAAGCTGATTATCTATCCTTCTACTCTCATGCCTTTCGGTGCCGATGATATATAGACCGCCTAAATTTCTAACCTCATCATCGATCCTGATATCAACACCACGTCCAGCCATGTTTGTAGCGATAGTCACAGCACCTTTTACGCCAGCTTGTGCGATGATCTCAGCCTCTTTTTCGTGGTTTTTAGCATTTAGCACAGAGTGTGGGATGCCAGCTTTTTTAAGCATCTCGTGAAGCACCTCACTACGCTCGATACTTGCAGTTCCTACAAGCACTGGCTGACCTTTTTCGTGAGCCTTTTTGACTTCATCGATGACAGCTTTAAATTTCTCATTTTGAGTTTTATAGATAAGATCGTTTTGATCGATCCTCTTAACTGGCACGTTTGTTGGGATTGAGATAACTTCAAGATTATAAATTTGAGAAAACTCGGTAGCCTCTGTCTGAGCTGTACCAGTCATACCTGCAAGCTTTTTATACATCCTAAAGTAGTTTTGGTATGTTGTATCGGCAAGCGTTTGGCTCTCTTCTTGGATTTTTACGCCCTCTTTTGCCTCAAGTGCTTGGTGAAGCCCCTCGCTAAAACGCCTGCCCTCGCTTAGACGTCCTGTAAATTCATCAACGATGACAACTTCGCCATCTTTTACGACGTAGTGCACGTCTTTTTCAAAGAGATTGTGCGCCTTTAGAGCTTGATCTAAGTGGTGGCTTAGCACGGCGTTTTCAAGGTTGTATAAATTTTCAACTCCAAATAGCCCTTCAGCCTTGCTTATGCCAGCTTCTGTGATCATTATCGTTCTATTTTTTTCATCTACTATAAAGTCCCCCGTTGGCTTTGAACCTGGCACGTTTGGATCGGCTGGAGTGCCTCTGGTAAGCTGTTTTGCGACTTGATCGGCTCTTATATAGCCATCAAGCGTGCGGTTTGTTGGACCAGAGATTATAAGTGGCGTTCTAGCCTCATCTATCAAGATACTATCGACCTCATCCACGATAACGAAGTTATGGCCTCTTTGCACCTTTTGACCAGCTTCAAATTTCATATTGTCACGAAGGTAGTCAAAGCCAAATTCTGAGTTTGTGCCGTATGTTATGTCGGCATTATAGGCAGCTTGCCTTACCTCATCGTCGTATCCGCCACTTAGTATCACATCGACGCTTAAGCCTAAAAAGTTATAAAGCTCGCCCATTTGCGTCGCGTCACGCTTTGCAAGGTAGTCGTTTACTGTTACTACATGCACGCCCTTGCCGCTCATCGCGTTTAATATAACTGGCAAAGTCGCAACCAAGGTCTTACCCTCACCTGTCTTCATCTCAGCGATCCTGCCCTCGTTTAGCACCATGCCGCCGATTAGCTGCACGTCAAAATGGCGCATCTTAAGCACCCTTTTGCTAGCCTCTCTAACTATCGCAAAGACATCATTTAAAATTTGATCTAAAGTGACTTTCTCTTCGACGACTTGGGCTTTAAGCTCGTTAAATTTGATCTTAAGCTCATCGTCGCTCATCTTCTCATAAGTAGGCTCTAGCGCGTTTATCTGCGCCACACGTTTTATATATTTTTTGACTTCTCTATCGTTTTTCGTGCCAAAAATCTTTCTAAATACCGATGAAATCATTACTTTACCTTCCTAAATTTTTAAACTTTGGATCTTAGCATAGTTTAACTATTTATTTAATTAAACTGGGCTAGAATACGCCAAAAAAGGATAAAAAATGAGAAAATTTTTGATAGCTTCTTTTGTTGCGGTTTGCTCATTTGGTGCTGGCTTAAATTTTAAAAGCCTGCAAAGTGACTTTACCCAAACTGTCTTTAGCGAGGGCAAGAGTGTAAATTATAAGGGGAGATTTTACGCTAAAAGCGACAACACCGCGCTTTGGATATATGAAAGTCCAACACCAAAGAGAATTTACTTTGACAAAGACAAGGTGGTCGTGATCGAGGATGAGCTTGAGCAAGCCATCATCTCAAGGCTAGATGATACGCCAAATTTGACGCAGGTCTTAGCTCACGCAGAGCAAATTCAGCCGACACTTTATAAGGCGATATATGACGGAGTTGAGTACTTTATAACGATCAAAAACACGCTTCCAACAACGATTGACTATAAAGACAAGCTTTCAAATAAGATAAAAATCACTCTAAGCAACCCTGTAAAAGACGCGCTCATCCCAAAAGAGACGCTAACTCCAGTTATCCCACAAGGTTACGACATTGTAAATCAATAAATTTGGCTAGCTTTTAGCCAAATTTACTCACCTCTCTCCGAAGTCTTTTCCAAATTCCTGCACATTATTTAGATCGATCGGCTTTTGCACCACGTCATTTGGATCAGGTGCGACGATGATCTCGTTGCCTTTTTTCTTCTTTTCTGGCTTTGTCATCACATCTTCATTTACGCTTGGATCAGAGCATAAATTTTGGCTTTTTATCGCTTTTATGATCTCGCTTAGCTCTAGATTATTTATCACTTTGATGTTTAAAATAAGCACATCATCGATATCAAGCGAGTGTTTTTTGGCTGCATATTTCATAAAGAGCTCTTTAAATTTCTCTTTTCCCATTGAGGTTAGGATATCCTCCACGTAAAAGCTGCCAACAACGACGTTTAGCGCATCAAGCACGTAGGCTTCGTTCTCCTCCACGTCACGTCCGACAACTTCAAGGTTCATGCTTATCTTTTTTGTTAAATTTTGTCCAGCTTTTGAGTAGATATCTGTTTGAAAGTCACTCACTTTTAGCACGTCTGCGAATGCAAAAACGCCAAAAACAAGGCTTAAAAATAGCTTTTTCATAAACTCTCCTTAATATGCAAAAATACGTTTTCTTGGTAAAATTTCTTAACTTCGTCGTCAATTTTAACCACTTTTCTTAAATGCTGCCTAAAATCACTTTTCTTATCATAAAAAAGTTTTAAATTTTTAGGATTTACCGCGCGAGAAAGTGCGACATAGAGCTGTCCTTTGGCAAAGATGTGGTTGATGTTGCAAATGAGCGAGTTTATGCTCATGCCTTGAGACTTGTGGATAGTTAGCGCATAGGCAAGCTTAAATGGAAACTGATAAAGCGAAGCCTGCACGTTCTCCTCGATCTCGTCTTCATTCAAATTTAGCGCGCAAAAGTTATAAGCACACTTTTCTATCTCGCAGATCTCGCCGCTATCTTTTTGCACGATCACACTTGAAATGGCGCCATTTTCTTTTAAAATTTGCATGATCTTACCCTGCTCGCCGTTGTAGTACTCGCCCCATTTATTTGAAGTAAAGATGATTTTTGCGCCTATCTTCATCTCTAAATTTCGTGAGATATTTAGCGTGTTTGCCCACTTTTCAAACTCTTTTTTATCTAAATTTTCATCCATAACAAGCACGTCCGAGTTTGAAATTTCAAGCGGCGTATTAAGCGCAAGAAGTCTTTTTTGATTTAGCATCTCAGCCTCTGCGTTTCTGCCAAAAAGCACGCTAGTTTCGCTATCTGGCTCGATAGCTCCCACTCGCAAGCTCTCGATATAAGCCATCATCTCATCATCTAGCTCGCCAACTCTAAGACGAGAGAGAATTTCATAAAATTTAAGATCATTTGTGCGTTTTGAGACTAGCAGCTCAACATTTGTAAATTTCATATCCTCCCACGCACTGGAGTTAAAAGCGTATAAAAAGTTAAAAAGCTTGCTCTCATTTTGCTCTTTTTGCACGGGTGGCAGCTGATAAAAGTCGCCCACTATAAGCACTCTGCCCTTAAATTTAGAGGTGAGCAAGCGGTATCTTATCATCTCCATAACATTTGAGCTAACCATCGAAATTTCATCAATTACAAGCAGATCGCAGGCATCTAGCATATTTCGTAGCTTGCCTAGCTTATCTTTTTGGCGGTAGTCAAGCCGTCTTAGCTCCTCGTAGTCCTTGCAGTAGCCAAATTTAAAAAAGCTATGCAAGCTCACGCCCCCAAGGCTAACAGCGCTTATGCCAGTTGAGCCAAGGATGACGACATTTTTGAAATTTTCTTTGTAGTGTCTGATGATGGAGGCGGTTAGATAGCTCTTGCCAACACCACCACCGCCTGTTAAAAAGACATTTGAGCGAGATAAAATTTCTAAAATTTGATCTTTCATCTACTCAAACATCTCTGGGCGATACTCAAAATGCATCGTATCAAAGTGCTTCCAGCGTCCGCCCCAGATAAATTTATGCTTCTCGAAAACTCGCACGATCTTTTCAGGGATCAAATTCTCATAGCCCTTGCTCCACTGCCAGTAGTGGCTCTTTTTTACATTTATATCGATCGCGATGCCGTAGCTGTGCGCGCTTAGGCGGTTTGTGCCAGCGATGATGCGCCACTTAAATGTCCCGCCTGGATCTTTTAGATACTCAAGCAAGGCTGGATCGCTCTTTACCATCTCGTTTAGCTCGTTGCTCACATCCTGCAAAGCAGCTGCGGCGCCATTTTTAGAGTTAAATTTTAAAGGCAAATTTAAAAAATCCTTTAGCCAGATGATATCAACCAAATTTGCCTTTACCGCGCTCTCGTTTGAGCCATAAATTTTGCCTAAAAGCTCGTAGTTTCTGCATCTACCAGCATCACTAAGTGCCGCGCTAAGTGGCGAAAACGCAGCGTAATCAAGCGCGTTCATATCCTCTATGTCAGCCCCAGTGCTGCACTCTTCATCTTTTTGTTTAAAATCATCATAGACTAAACTCGTGCCATCACTAAATTTAACCAAATTTTCTTCTATCTTCACGCCGTAAGCTCGCTGCAAAGCTGAGATCTTTCTAGCCTTATCTAGCATCCCTTGCTCAGGCCTCATCACATTTATAGAATCAACCTTAGAAATTAGCAAATTTGCACTTTGTATGTCGCTTCTGTTTTGTCCGATGTTTAGCGTAGTTATCGCAGTCGCTCCGATAAGCGCGCGGCCATTATTTGCAGTCTTTAGCCCCCAAGCATCATGCACGACGTAGATATCATCGCCCTTATATCCAGCATAGAGCATGATATGGCCTGGCAGATGCACGAGCGTGAGATATGGCACGCCTTTTTCTTTTATCTCTTTGCTCTTTGCAGCGTTGCTAAGGCCTTTTAGATTGATCTTTTCTCCCATATTTGCCTGCGCCCTTGAGTTCCTAGGTAACCACACGCCAAAGCTTGCTAGCAAGTCTTTTGTAAAAAGCGAGCAGTCTCTTAGCTTATCCACCCCGCCCCAGCCATAAGGCTGAGTAAGAAGCGAGCTAAGAATTGTCTTTAAATTTGAGTCGTTAAATTTAAGTGGAAAAAGGGCGCTAAAAGACTTTGGGAGGACAAACTCCCTAAGCATATTTCTTACATAAATTTTGCCGTAGTAGTTTTTGTCATCTTGTGCCAAAACTGGCAGTATCGCGCCAACACGTGAGTAAAATAAAAAGTTTCCGCCCTTGTCATAAACTGGCATCTTGTCGGTTTTTATAGTGACAAAGCTTGATTTTTGATAGGCAAGCGCCTCTTCATCACTTATAAATTTGATATCTTCAACCTTCACCCAGCCCCAAACCGCATCATCACTCACAAACGCCCATGCCCTATCTTTTGAGAGGTGCGATACAAAGAGCGGATGAGCGATGCTTAGGGTTGATTCTTGCAGATAGTCAAACGGATAGCCCTCACCTGGAGTTTGCGGGTTTAAAAATATCGGCTCGTCGGTTGGGAAATTTCTTACAGCTGTGTTTGCTGAAGTTAGAGCGTAAGCTGAAATTTGCAAAAAGCCAGCGAAATTTGCATTCTCTTTTTGTGCGTCAAACCAGCTTTGAGGTATCTGCCTAAAATTTGAGCCAAAATACTTTCTCTTCTCGCTTGGTTTATATACATTAAACGCCCAAAAAGCGTCATTTGGGTTAAATTTCACGCCTCTTAGAGTAAAAACTTTAAATCTTCTTTTTAAAATTTCATCTTGAGCAAAGCTCGCACTTTGCATATTTTGAGGTAGCGACGAGACGTCTTGTTTTACTTCAAATTCAAGCAAGCTGATGCGTTCATTTGGCTTATAGACATTTTCGTCTGGCAGGGCATTTTGCTGCTTGTTTGGCTCTGGTTTTGTTGTCTGCGAACAACCCAAAAACAAAGCAACACTAAGTGCTAAAAATATACCTTTTTTCAAATTTATTCCTTATCCTTAAATATAGCTTCGACGATCAAAACAAAGATATAAAACATCTTTTCATCGTTGTCTTTGCAAATTTGCTTCATCGTCTCGTTTTGATCCTTGACCTTTATATCGTTTGATCTTAAAATTTCTGCAATGTCTGAGCCAAATTTCTTTGAAAGCTCGCCCACTTTGACATCATTTAGCGCGTTTAAAAACCTTGTCGTGTTGCAATCCATCTGCACTGGCTTGTGCTTTAAGATATTTTTAAACTCAAGGCTTAGCTTTTTTAGCTTTTTCTTCTTGACGTAGCTGTGGATTATGGTGAGGACAACCAAGCTAAAGCCAAAGAAAATGTGCAAATTTAGCGAATTTTCGCTCATCTCTCCCTTTAAAAAGAGCACGCCGCTCACAAAAAGTCCCACCACGCAGGCAAAAAGTAGCAACAAGATGATGTATTTAAAGATCACCTCAAGCATGACGTTATCTTTTAGCCTCTCAAACATCAAGCCGCCCTATCTCATCTTCGCTAAAGACTAAAATACCATTTTCTTTTAGCATTTTTGCCGCTACGCCGTCGCCAAAGATTAGCTTTTTACTAAAGCTTCCATCATAAATTTGCCCACTCCCACAGCTTGGGCTTCTAGCTTTTAAAATAGCCTTTTTGCAGCCATTTAGCTTAGCTATCTTTAGGCAAATTTCAGCCCCAAATTTAAAATTTTCGCTCACATCTTTAGCTGTTTTTGTGACGACTAAGCCACCTTTCATCTCAGCTGGCTCTCTTGGCGTGCTAAGTCCGCCAAAAACCTCTGGACAGACGAAAAGCAGATGATATCTCTTTGAAATTTCATCCAAAATGCCACTATCCAAAAGGTTGTTTTCGCCATTAAATTTGCAGTTTATGCCAGCAAGGCAGGCGCTTATTAAGACCTTTTCTCTCAAAGTCCAGCTTCTTTTAAAAGCTCGCTAGCATAAATTTCACGAAGTTTGCTTGAGATTTCGCCCACTTTTGCGCCGTTTATCGCCTTGCCGTCAGCATATATGACTGGCAAAAGTATGAGCGTAGCAGCCGAGATAAAGACTTCATCAGCCGCGTAAACCTCGTCCATGCTAAATTTGCGCTCCTCTATCTTTAAACCGATATCTTTAGCGATCCTTAAAAGCCTCATACGGCGGATCCCTGGCAAAATTTCATTTGAAAGTGGCTTGGTGATGAGAGTTTTATCTTTGATGATAAAAGCGCTCGAGCTACAGCCCTCTGTGACAAAGCCATTTTCTACCATAAAGCCCTCGTCCGCGCCCTTTTTGTGAGCCTCGTTTTTAGCGTAGCACTGAGCTAGAAGCGAGATTGATTTGATGTCGCGCCTCTTCCACCTGATGTCCTCGACACTTACCACTTTTATGCCTGTTTTTGCGGCTGGGTTGTTTAAAATTTCACTCTCGTAGCAAAAGATGAAGACGCTTGGGGTTAAATTTTCCATAAAATAGAAATTTCTAAACGCCACGCCTCTTGTTACTTGCATGTAAATTCCACCCTCTTTTAAGGCGTTTTTGGCGATTATCTCATTTAAGATCGCTTCAAATTTATCTTTTTCGTAAGGCAGGCTTATATCTATCTCGTTTAGGCTTCTCTCAAATCTCGCCCAAAAGCCCTCTTTATCAACCATTTTTGAATTTATCACAGGCACTACTTCATAAATTCCATCACCAAATATAAATCCTCTATCAAATGCACTAACTTTTGCCTCATCTTTTGGCACAAACTCGCCATTTACAAAGACCGTTTCCAAAGCTTTATCTGCCATTTTTAGCTCCTTAAATTTTAGGCAAATTGTATCTAATTTTGTTTGAATTTATAGATTTTTAGATACAATGAGCTGAAATTTTTAAGGTAAAAAGTCTATAAAAAATGAAAGAAAATTTAAGAAACACTATCATTAAAAATATTTTTTTCGTCTCAAAACAGCCAGTTTTATTTAGAGATTTACTTGAAGCAAATGCCCTTTTTAACGAAGGTATGCTAGTTGATGGCGCAAAGCTAAATTTTAGATTTAACCACGTGAAGCTCTATCAAATTTACGCACTTATCTGCTTTGTAGTCTTGTTTCCGCTTCTTATCATCACGCACCACTTTTTAGCAAAGGCCGACGCGCACATCTCGATAATCGCAACCACTATCGTCACTTCAGCTGTTTTTATCGGCTTTGACATGTTTAAGGTTTGGGCAAGAAGAGAGATAAGCTTGGATCTTATAAAAAAGGCTTGGAGCGTGCATTTTCCATATTTTGGATATGAAAAGTATTCAAGCAAGGTTGAAGAAATTTACAACACCGCTCTTAAAAATGACGTTTCAAAAAAAGATTTAGAACAATATATATATGAAAAGCTAATCTCTCAAAAAGAGAGCGCTGAGTAAATTTCATTTTGTTTTAAAGCAACTCGTAAAATTAGCTTTTTCACGTTTTCGTCTTTGCAAAGTAGCTTCGCTTCTATCTCGCTTATGAAATAATATGGAAGTTTTTTGATCTTTTTATCTAACATCAAAAACCTATCTGAAATGATTTTTACATCATTTTGCAAGGCGTTTTTCTCTTTTGGCTCGTCTAAATTTAGATAATTTCTAAGCTTAACTAGATCACTATTTATATCATCAAGCTTGCTAGCTATAAATTTTGCATTTTTCATATTATCATCGTCTAAATTTTTACTAACTTTTATAGCGTAGTTTAGCTCATTTATCGAGCCTAAAACCCTTTTTTCATCCGTGCTAAAAGCATCTTTGTTTGACTCATTTAGAGAAATTTGCACTAAATTTCTAAAACCTATCAAGGCACTGCTTAAGCTATTTTTTATCGCTGTATAGTCATTTTTCCTAGTTAGCATATATGTAAGAAAAACTATCAAAAAGCCAGCTGCCACGTCAAGCAGTCTATCGACCATAAGAGCTAAAAAGTCTCTTTTTATAAGCGAAAAAATGGCTGTAAATTCAAACATAAAAGCCGTTGCAAAGACGATTTGTTTGTAAGATTTTAGATAATAAACCAAAAACATACCGATAAAGACAACCACGTAAAATGCGTATGATTCACCCATAAATTTCACAAAAACAAGCGCGATAAAAAAGCCAATAACTCCGCCAAGAAGGCTATCTCTGCCTGCATTTTTTAAAGCATCTTCGTCGCTTTTGTTTAGACTCATCACTGCTATGGCTATCCAAATTCCATGATTTATATGCATCGCCTGCGCTATAAAAATAGCTAGCGACATGCAAATGACAAGCCTTAAAGACTCTTTTAATACTTCATTTTTTAAATTTAGCTTTTTAAACGCCTCTTTTAGCGTGATCTTTTTTGTGTTGTTAAACGAGAGTTTGTCCTCGCAGCCCTCTTTTATAAGCAAAAATTTATCATAAAGCACGCCAAGCGAGCTTGCAAAAATTTTAAAATTTGAGTTTTTAGCTAAATTTAGCGCATCAAATTTCAGCTTTGGAGTTTGATTTTTGAAAATTTTTTTAAGCTCAAAAAGGTTGTAAGCGATCTCATTTTTTACCTCGTTTAAAAGCGCTTTGTCATCGATCCTTTCAAACGAAGCGCCCAATGTTCGAAGCAAAAGAGCGATCTCTTCAACTTTATAAAAATAAAATAGCGCTTTGGCTTGATTTCTAACTAGCTTAACATCTTTTATCTTTAGGCTTTTGTTTGCAAAAATTTCTTTTGATTTGTCAATCGAGCTCATCAAATCTGCAATACTTGCGTAAAAACGGCTCGTGCCAAGCACCTTGCTCGATAAGATGGCGCTGTCTAGTAAAAAGCTGATGCTCTTTTTAGTAAATTTGCCGTATTTGCCAAAATTTTCAAATTTTATGATGATGCTTAGCACGCCAGCAAGCACTAAAGCGCCGATACTATCAGCCACATTTAGCCCTACTGCGGCGTTTGTGACAAAAGCAACTAGGCCGGTTGCATTTACGGCGAGTAAAATTTTGTTTAAATTTGAGCTATAAATTTGGCTAATGCCTACCACAAATATCCAGACAAATACGATAAGTGAGAGCCAAATGCCAAGGCTCATAAGGGGTGCAACAAAGGGCATAAAAGCGCAAGAAAGCGCGATGTAAAGTAGCAAAAATGCAAATTTGCTCCTATCTTTGCACTCAAGCTCGCCAAGAAAGAAGATACCCATCGTGATATTTACAGCCATGATAGCGCCACTTAGATGAAAGAAGTAAAAGCACAAAAAGCAGTTAAAAGCGATGGTTGTGGCAGCTTTTAGCGAGTAGATGAGTTGGAAATTTGCAGGGTCGTAGTAGTGGATAAAGCTTTTAAATTTCTTAATTATTTCCATTGACGCTCTTGCATATTGTTTAAAATTTGATTTTTATAACGCAAATTTTCAAGCTTTATGCTAAGAGCTCTGTTTTCTTCAAGGAGCATATCTCGTTTGCCGCTGATATCGGCGATATCTCTACTTATATAATAAATTTGATTTGCTATATAAATTTTTGGCAAAAATAGAGCTAGCGCTATAAAAACCGCCAGATAGACCATCACTAGCGTCTTAAAGCTTAAATTTACCTCACGTTTTTGCTCCTCGTCGTGAAGTGTTAGCAGCTCTTCTTTTTCTTGCATCTTTATCCTTTTATCTTAAAAACACGCAGTTTTGCGCTTTTGCTTCGTGAGTTTTGTGCTAGCTCACTTTGGCTTGCTGTTAGTGGTTTTTTGGTTAAAATTTCGCCTAGTTCGTGGTTGTTTCCGCACTCACATCGGTAGATGCCAGACGGGCAGATACAGCTGTTTGCCCACTTTTTGAAGCGCTCTTTTACGATCCTATCTTCAAGCGAGTGAAATGTTATGATCGCCACCAAGCAATCTTTAAAACCACCATTTTCTATGCTATCAAGCAAATTTGTTAGCTCATCTAGCTCGCCATTTACCTCTATCCTGATCGCCTGAAAAGCAAGGATCGCAGGGCTAACACCGCGCCCTTTTATCTGGGCTGTGCCTATTATGTTTGCAAGCTCTTTTGCTCTTGTTATCTTGCCTAAAATTCTAGCATTTATTATCTTATTTGCGATCCCAGAGGCATTTTTTAGCTCACCGTAATCCCTAAAAATCCTAACTAACTCATCAAACGAGTAGCCATTTACCACGTCATAGGCGCTAAATCCTCGCTCTTTGTCCATGCGCATATCAAGCGCGCTTGAGCCAAGGCTAAAGCCCCTATCATCTTTATCTATCTGCAAAGAGCTAACGCCAATGTCAGCTAAAATCCCTCTAACATTTGAAATTTCATCGCTACTAAGTTTGCTAATAAGCTCAGAAAAATTGCTCTTATAAATTTTAACTCTGCTGCCAAATGGCTCAAGTTTTTTGAGCGAGAAATTTATAGCTTCGTTGTCTTTGTCGCAAGCGATCAAATTTAGATTTTCATTTTGAGACAAAATGGCACTAGAATGTCCAGCATATCCAAGCGTGCAATCTATAAAATTTCCACGCAGGTCTTTAAAAAATGATAAAACTTCGTCAAGTAAAACGCTAATATGCGGACTTTGCAACACTGCCTCTTTAATGAAATTAGTGTGAAAATTTATCGAAATTTTACTTAAAAAGCTATCATTACATAAAATTTTACACAAATTTTAAGATAGCTTAAATATAATCACCCAAACATAGGAGAAAAAATGGACTTATTGCACTCAACAAATGAGATAAAAAAGATATCTCTTTCAATGTTTAGAAAGAATTTTTTTGGTGTTTTTCATGGTTCTATCTCGGCAAGAGTAGAAAAAAATCAATTTATCATCAACAAGCAAAGTGCCATTTTTGACGACTTGCAAGATAGTGATCTAACGCTTCTTTCATCAAAAAAAGACTACCGCTGGAATGATGCGAGCTTAGATGCTGATATACACTTAAATATCTACAAAAACATAAATGAAGCAAAATTTGTCTGCTACGCCATGCCTCCATACGTGACAGCTTATGCAATGAAACATGAAAAGATCGCACCAAAAGACTATTTTGGATGCATGAGATTTAATGAAATTTTAGTCTATGATCCAAAGCAGTTTGACGACTGGTATGAGCGTGCTGAGACAGAAATTTATAGAGCGATGATAGAGAAAAATACTAACGTCGTCGTGATCAAAGGATACGGCGTTTACGCGTATAGCAGGAGCCCTCAGCTACTTGCAAAAGATATAGCTTTGTTAGAAAACAGCTGCAAACTACTTCATTTTACTGGTGATTACAGCGATTTTAGCATTTAAATTTTTGCTAACAAAGATAAAAAATGTTAGTAAAAATTTAGCAAGAAACGTTTTTATAAAGCCCCATTTTAAGCTTATTTAAGCCAAATTTCTATAAAATATCGCACAAGCTTTGTTAGTATTTTAAAGGAAGAACTTAATGTTATCTTGGATGCAAAAACATAAAAAATACCTAGTCGTGACAATTTGGGTAAGCACGATAGCTTTTGTCGGTGCTGGTTTTGTCGGCTGGGGCGCATACGATCTAAACAGCAACAGAGCTACTTCGGTAGCCAAAGTAGGACATAGAAATATAAGCGTTCAAGAGTTGCAACAAAAATACGATAGGTTATATCAGTACTACAACAATGTATTTGAAGGCAAACTAACTCAAGAGAAAGCTGAAGAGTTAGGTTTAGAAAATGCTGCACTTCAAGCTGCTATTCAAGAAAATTTACTATTAAATTTCGCAGACGATATCGGTCTAAGCGTTAATAAAGACGATGTTTTAAAATATATAATCGTCGATCCAACATTTCAAAAAGACGGCGTTTTTGACAAAAATTTATACTACGATGTGCTAAGAAGAGCCAGAATAAACCCAACTGATTTTGAAGACAATCTAAAACTAACTATCTTACTAGATAAACTTAGAACTATTTTAAATTTACCTGCTAGCAAAGAAGATATCGCCATGATGGAAGCTAGCTTTTTCATGCAAGATAAATTAGCCGTACAAGTAGTAAATGCTGATCAAAACGAGATCAAAGTAGACGAGAAAGAGCTAAAAGATCTTTGGGAGATAAATAAAAATAACTATATGACAAAGACACTTTATGGTATAGATACATACTTTGTCGAGTCAGAAAAAAGCGATGCAAACGAAAGCGTTTTAAAATCTTACTATAACGAGAACCAAGATAAATATAAGGGTTCTGATGACAAGATAAAACCTTTTAGCGAGGTAAAAGCTGAGGTTAATAAAGACTATAACATAGAGCAAAGCAAAACTAACGCTTTAGAAAAGTATGTCGCTGTTAAAAAAGCTGAGCTTGCAACTAATGGTTTTATAAGTGTAAATGAAGACAATGCTACTTTTTCACTTGATGAGATAAAGGGTGCAAAAGTTGGCGAAGTGATAAAACCATTTATCTACAAAGATGGCTATTTGATAGCTAGAATAAAAAGCATAACTCCTCCACAACCTATGAGCTTTGAACAAGCAAGAGCTAATGTGCTTGAAATTTATAAAAGTAAAAAAGAAAAAGAAATTTTAACAGCAAAAGCAAAAGATACTCTACAAAACTTCAAAGGCGCAGATGTTGGCTTTGTTAGCAGAGAGGTAAATGGCTCTATTGCTGGCTTAAATGAGAGCGATACAAGAGCTTTTGTTTCTCAACTTTTTGACACTAACAATACAAAAGGTTATGTTATATTAGATGATAAAGCCGTAGTGTACGATATTTTGGAACAAAGATTGCTTACTAACAATATAAATAACAACTATAAGCAAATAACACAACAAAATGTTGCAATGCTTAAAAACAACGAGTTGATAAAAGATTTAACAAACAAACTTCTAAAATATTATGAAGTTAAAGAATATGTCAAAAGGTAAAAATTTTGAGTACTAGAATTTTAGGCATAGATGTCGGATCATTTCAAATTTGTGCTGTTATAGCAGAGCAAAATGATGATGGCATAAAGATAATAGGAATAGGTACAGAAAAAGCACAAGGTATAAAAAAGGGTGCTATAAACAACATTGAACTAGCTGCAAAATCTATCAAAAATGCACTCATAGAAGCGCAAAAAGTTGCGGGCACACACTACGAAAGAGTAGTAGTTTCGATATCTGGAAAATATACTAAAAGTGTAAATAGCAGCGGCGTAGTAAATATACCAAATCATGAAATAGGTATAAAAGAGATAGAGCGCGCTATGCAGATGGCAGATCACAATGCCGAGACTTCACCAGAATATGAAAAACTTCATGTATTGCCTTACAACTTTAAAGTGGATGGACAAGAATTTATAGAAGACCCTATCGGCATGAATGGCACTAGACTTGAAGTGCAAACTCATATCATAAGTATTCAAAAATCACAACTTAGCAATCTAAGAAAAGCTGTAAATTTAGCAGGTGTGCAGGTTGATAATGTAGTTCTTTCTGGTTACGCTTCAGCCATAGCAACACTAACAAAAGATGAAAAAGAACTTGGTGTTGCTCTTATAGATATGGGTGGCGAGACATGTAATATGGTAGTGCACGCTGGAAATTCACTAAGATATAACTCATATCTACACGTTGGCTCTGCAAATATAACTATAGATCTTTCAATGGCACTTCATACTCCTTTGCCAAAAGCTGAAGAGATAAAACTAGAATATGGCAAGCTGGTAAATAAATCAGTTGATCTTATCGAGCTTCCAAGACTTGGCGATGAGCAAAAAACTCACGAAGTTTCACTTGATGTTATATCAAATGTCATCTCAGCTAGAGCAGAAGAGACTGTGATGGTGCTTGCAAATATGCTTGAAGATAGTGGATATAAAGATCTTGTTGGCGCTGGCATAGTACTAACTGGCGGCATGACAAAGCTTGATGGGTTAAAAGACCTAGCTTCTGCGATATTTGACAACATGCCAGTCAGGATCGCTAGACCAAAAGAGATGGATGGTTTATATGAGATTTTAAGAGATCCAGCAAATTCTTGTGCGATAGGACTTTGCATGTATGGCGCTGGTGAATTTACACCTTATGAGATAGACTCAGAAAAAAAGATGAGATATAAAGGTGAGTTAAGATCAAAGCCAAAAACAAATTTCAATATTTTTGAAGAAGAGAAAAAAGAGAAATTTGAAACAAAAAAACAGAATAAAGATGATTTTGAAGAGGGCATTGAGCTTGTAAATATGGATATAAATTTAGAACAAACAAACAACAAAAACGAGCTTGCAAATATCGCTGATATAAGTAAGCAAGAAAAAAAACCAAGTGCTTTAAAGAAATTTTGGCACAGCATGACGCAACTATTTTGAGGAGAATTTTTACAATGAGCAACAGTTTCACAATCGAAGAGAACAAGAGCCTATATAGCGCAAAGATAAAGGTAGTAGGTGTAGGTGGTGGTGGTGGTAATATGATAAACCACATCATAAGAGAGAATCCAAATTTAGACATCGATCTAATGATAGCAAACACAGATGCTAAGGCACTTGACAATTCTCCTGCACACACAAAGATACAGCTTGGTGAGAAAAAGACAAAAGGTCTTGGCGCTGGCATGAGACCAGAAGTTGGCAAAGAGGCTGCACAAGAGAGCTACGAAGAGATAAAAAGTGCTCTTGAGACTTCTGATGTTGTGTTTATCGCTTCAGGTCTTGGCGGTGGTACAGGTACAGGCGCTGCTCCGGTTGTTGCACAAGCTGCAAAAGAGATAGGTGCGCTAACAGTTGCTGTTGTGACTATGCCTTTTTCATTTGAGGGTAAAAAGCGCAGCAAGCTAGCTGATATCGGTCTAAGCGAGCTTAGAAAAGAGAGCGACTCTATCGTTATCATACCAAACGACAGACTTTTAACTTTGATAGACAAAAAATCAGGCATCAAAGAGAGCTTTAAAATGGTTGATGAAGTGCTTGCAAGAGCGGTAAATGGTATGTGCTCTATCGTGCTTGACTCTGGTGTTAGCGATATCAACCTTGATTTTGCTGACGTAAAAACAGTTATGAGCCACAGAGGTCATGCTTTAATGGGCGTTGGCGAGGCTTATGGCGAGGGTGCAGCTCAAGAAGCTATAAAAAATGCTATCCAATCACCACTGCTTGATAACATGAACATAAACGGAGCGCTTGGCGTTTTAGTTCATTTTAAAATGCATCCAAACTGCTCACTTGATGATCTTCATAGTGCTATGTCAATGATCGAAGAGGCATCTGATGACGATGCTGATGTGATCTTTGGTACAACAACCGATGAAAACATAGAAGACAATAAAGTCGAAGTTACTATCATCGCAACAGGTTTTAAAGGTGCTGAAAAAGAAAGCGAAGAAAAAAAAATAGCCCAAGAGCCTGAAAACGATCTTCTAAATAAAAATATCGTTTTAAAAAGAAGAGTAAGTGGTGGATATAATAGCGACGAGTATATCTCTCAGCTAGATATCCCATCATATCTTCGTCACCAAATGGACTAAGTCCTAACTAAAAATTCTCCTGTTAAATTGCAAGTTTATCTTGCAATTTACCTTTTTATATATTCAAATTTTAACCATTACCTATATAGCTCGCATTATTTTTAGCTTTTACTTGTATAAATTTATTTGTAAATTTATTAAAGAGCTTAAGCAGCCCCGAACAAATTTAACCGCGCTTTTATGATATTTTTAAAATTTAAAGTAGAAGCTTAAGCAGAAAAGCTAGAAATTTGCCAGCAAAGCTAAATTTCTAGCCAAATTTATTAATTCACTCCAAGTTGTGCTTTTACAAAGTCACTTGCCATTTGGATATTCCACTCAGGCTCCCAAACCAGGTCGATCTCGCACTCTTTTACACCCTCTACACCAAGCACAGCCGTTTCAACCCAGCCAAGTATCATCTCATGAAGCGGACAAGACTTGGTTGAAAGCGTCATCGTCACCTTTGCTTTGCCGTTTTTATCGCAACTCGCATCATATATGAGCCCAAGCGAAACGATGTCAAAGCCAACCTCGGGATCAACGATATTTGACAGAGCATCATAAATTTTTTCTTTCATTTTTTATCCTTTAAAACCTGTAAATTTAAAAACATTTATCATATTTATAGCAAGCAAAATGACGCTTAAAGCCATAAAAATCATACTTGCATAGACCAAATTTCTCATTTCAAAGCTAACCGCTAAATAGTAGAACACAAGCGAAATGGCATTAAATGCTATGGCGTAATAAGCCGCCTTTTTTAATATCATCGCATCAAGTAGCGGCACTTTTGCCTTGCCAACAAAGGGCGCCACATAGTGATACCAGATGAGAAACGGCGCGATCTTATAAAGATGAGCCACGATAAAGGCAAACAAAAAGCCATATATCATAAAAAACGCAGCCAAATTTAGCTTTTCAAAAATCATAAATATAGCAGCCACAAACAAAGCAAGCAGCGAAAGTGCGATATTAACATTCCAGTAATCATATGCCTTTCTCACGCGCTTTTTTAATATATAAAACGCTTGAGCTATAAAAAGTAAAGCTGCCACAGCCACTGCAAAAATGGCTAAATTTTCATCAACCGCTAGCAAAACCCCAGCCAAAATATAGCAGGCAAGCGAAGCCTTACTAAGTGTAAATTTAAGATCATGAGCTAAAGCAAACATCGGCAAAAGCACGCTTGCAGCCCCAAGTATCACGAAAAATACAAAACCAAGCACAAAATATACGTGAAATTTTAGCGTCATAGTAAAATCAAGCACAAGCGTGCCGCCAAGTATCATCACTAGGCAAAATCCAAGCGTTATGCCAACTAATAAAAATATCGCCGAGGCAAAGAGCGCAAAGGCTGCAAAGCTTCTTTTTTTATTACCCATAAAGCTTAGCGCATAGGTCGAGCCAAAAAAGAGAAGCGTGCCAAAGAGAAAAACTCCGCTGATTTGCAAAATCCTAGCCTCGCCAAATACCATCGCATAGCTCATAGCAAGCAGCGACAGGCAAAAGATGACTAAATTTAAAATAGCTCCTTTGACCGTGAAAAATGGCTTTTCTAAGATGACTGAGGTTAGCTGATAGAGAGCTCCGATGATGATGCTTATCACAAAGCCCACGAAAAATATATGCAAAAAGCCAGCCGTGTTTAGCGAGCTAATCGCCTCAAAATCAGCGTAAAAAAAGGCCGAGGCGCTAAGCGCTAAGAAAAAAATCCCAGCGATAAAGTAGCCACCAACTAGCTTAAATGGCGGCGCATAAGTGTTTAAAAGCATATTAGTGGCAAAGGCTAGTGTCTATGTTTTCTATGCTCGCACCCTCTTTTAGGCTAAAAGTCATCTTCACAGCCCCGCCCTCAAGGTCCTCTCGCTCCACATCAAAGCTCTTTTCTATCTTTGGGATGAGCCCAGCTGGAAATTTGTGATTTACCATCACGATCTTTGTGTTTTTATCGGCAAATTTGATAGCCAAAAGTGCGTTCATCATAGGTTCTGGCGGCACGCAAGGACGTGAGTCAAAGCCCACAAAGCTTACACCATTTTCACTAAATTTATAAAACGGCACCGTCGCACCATCGACGTTAAACTGCTCTGCATTTTTGAAAAATTCACTCATTTTTTCTCCTTTTGATTTTGGAGAATTATACTCTGATTAAACTTTTCAAACCATTGATTTGCTTCAACAAAAGCTACTTTACGTAAGGGATAAACTCCTCATATCCAAGCCTAGCCATATCCTCAAGCGGTATAAATTTAAGGCTTGCGCCGTTTATGCAGTACCTTAGTCCGCCCTTATCGCTTGGTCCATCTTCAAATACATGTCCAAGGTGCGCATCGCTGTTTTGCGACCTCACTTCAACCCTTTTCATCATAAAAGAGTTGTCCTCACTATACGCAAGCGCCGTTGTCGTGATAGGCTTTGTAAAGCTTGGCCAGCCACACCCTGCGTCAAATTTATCAGCGCTTGAAAAGAGCGGCTTGCCACTGGTGATATCGACGTAGATGCCCTTTTTGTCAAATTTATCATACTCGCTGCTAAATGGCCTCTCAGTCGCCGCCTCCTGCGTCACTGCATACTGCTCGCTGCTTAAATTTCTCTTTAGCTCCTCTTTGCTAAGCGGCTTAAATTTAGCCTCATCATAAAGCGGCTTATTTGCCAAATTTAGATCGATATGGCAGTATCCAAAAGGGTTTTTATCAAGATAGTCTTGATGATACTCCTCGGCAATGATGAAATTCTTAAGTGGCGCAACCTCGACCACGATCTTATCTTTAAATTTCTTTTGCTCTATCTTCATAAAGCTCTCAATGACAGCCAGATCATCCTTGCTAACATAGTAAATCCCGCTTCTATACTGCCTGCCGACATCATTGCCTTGTTTATTTAGCGAGGTCGGGTCGATCACTCTAAAAAAATGAGCCAAAATTTCAGCCAAAGCAACCCTGTTTTCATCAAATTTGACATAAAGTGTCTCGGCGTGATCGCTTTCATGAAGCTCACGGTAGCTCGTGCTCTCACTCTTGCCATTTGCGTAGCCTACTTTTGTATCCACCACGCCAAATATCTTTTTAAAATATCCCTGCATGCCCCAAAAGCAGCCACCTGCTAAATAAATTTCTTTCAAATTTTGCCCTGCCATCGTCTGCTCCTTTAAAAACTCATCTTTTGCCATCAAATTTACACCCAAAAATACCGCCAAAACCAAGAGAAAATTTAATATCTTTTTCATGCGAGCTCCTTTTTTGAAGGATTATATAAAATTTAAAGTTATAAAGTGTGAAGTAAGGGGCAAAGCGCCCCTAAATTTTAGTGTAAAAAGTGTCTAACGCCAGTGAAATATAGCGACATGCCGTGCTCGTCAGCAGCCTCTATCACCTCATCATCTCTGATGCTACCGCCTGGCTCGATGACGCATTTTACGCCCACTTTGCTAGCAATGTCGATGCTATCTCTAAACGGAAAGAACGCCTCGCTTGCAAGCACGCAGCCACTTAGATCGATCTTTAGCTCTTTTGCCTTCGCTACGGCCGCACGAGCAGCATCCACACGGCTAGTCATACCCATGCCAATAGCCACCATCGCGCCATCTTTTACATAAACTACGCAGTTGCTCTTTGTTAGCGCAGCCACTTTCCACGCTATCTGAGCGTCTTTTAGCTCGCTACCAGTTGCAAATTTCTTACTCATTTGCTTCATATTTTCAAGCTCTTCGTCTTTTACAAAGTCCCTTTCTTGAAATACAAATCCACCATCAACGTGTTTAAAGTCAAATTTATCATCCGCACGGACTAAAAATTTATTATCCTGAGTGAAAATTTTGATGCGTTTTTTGCTATCAAATACCTTAAGAGCGGCATCATCGACATTTGCAGCGATGATTACTTCAACGTAAATTTCATTTATCTTTTTAGCTAGCTCCTCATCAAGCGTGCCATTTATCGCGACCACGCCGCCGTATGCTGAGATCGGGTCGCACTTAAGCGCTGCTACGTAGCTCTCTAGCAACGTATCTTTTACCGCAAAACCGCAAGGGTTAGCGTGCTTGATGATAGCCACTGCTGGCGCGTCATCAAAGCTAGTTGCAAGCATTAAAGCGCCGTTTATATCGGTCATGTTATTGAAACTTGCCTCGCCTTTAAGGGCTCTAAAGTTGTTTGTGAAGAAATAATCAAACTCATAAAGCGCACCTTTTTGGTGTGGATTTTCGCCGTATCTAGTGTCAAAAACCTTGCTTCCCACGATAAATCTAGCATCGCCAAAACCACCATTAAATCTATCATTCATATAGTTTGCGATCATGCTATCATAGGCTGCTGTGTGCTCGAACGCCTTTATCATCAGCGATCTTCTAAACTCATAATCATCGCTTTTCTCTCTTAGGCGCTTTACAATTTCATCGTAGTCAAGCACGCTTGTGACTATGAGCACGTCTTTAAAGTTTTTAGCAGCGCTTCTTACCATGGCTGGGCCGCCGATGTCGATATTTTCGATGATCTCAGCAAAGTCATCGGTCCTGATGGTAGTCTCTTTAAAAGGATATAAATTTACGCAAACTAGGTCGATGCCCTCGATGCCATACTCCTTTGCCTGAGCCACGTGTGTAGCGTCATCGCGTTTGTGCAAGATGCCACCATGTATCTTTGGATGAAGGGTCTTTACCCTGCCCTCAAACATCTCAGGCGACGCCGTAAATTCGCTAACCTCAGTGGCTTTTACCCCCTCAGCCTTTAAAAGTTTATAGGTGCCGCCAGTTGAAAGTATCTGCCAGCCAAGCTCTTCTAGCCCCTTTGCAAACTCTACAATGCCCTCTTTATCGCTAACGCTAAGCAACGCTCTCATTTTTTCTCCTTTATTAAATTTTACTATCTACACTCTCTACTCAAAATATCTCTTATAAATTTTAGCTTATAAGAGGCATATAGCTTGATTATCTCTCCTCTAATCACTTTTGATTTTTCCTCGCCACCATTAGCATCTAAGAAACTTCTACTAACATACAATTCGTTAATTTTTTGCATTTTGGACTCTTTTTTGTCTAACGTGCCCTCAAAAGTGTATGAAAAAAGTATATCTTGTTTGTTATAAATACTTGCAAATCCGCTAATATCTAAATTCTCTCCTGCCATATAAGAGTAACAAATACTATCGCCACTACCCGTTGTTGTGATAGTAGAAAATTCCGATCCTCGCTCAAACAGATATATAGTTGCCGACTTCACACCTTTTGTTTTATAAACATTGAAATTTACATAGGATTTGCCACTATCATCTCTAAGCAGCACCTGTGTTGCCCGTGAGATGTTAGTGTAGTCTCCGAGCAATTTTCCATCTTCATATAATTTACCTTTGTCGTCAAAACTATATTCGACAACCTTGTCTTTCGTCTTAAAATACATAGGCTTTGGCGGAGCAAAACACCCGCTTAATCCTATCGCTATCACAACCGCTAACAAAATTTCCTTCATTTGTCTTCCTTTTTAAATTTATTTCTCCACCAAACACATCGCTTTTTCAAGCACAAGTAGCCCCATGGCTGTGTCTTTTTTGATATTTTCTTCTGTTAAATTTTCTAGTTTTTCTAAACTTTTGCCACTAGCATTTACTGCAAAGTGGCTCTTTTTAACTAAATTTTGAAGCTTGCCACCTGCGATATCCACACTAAAGGCATAGTTTGAAATTTGCTTGCCACCAAAATAACTTGAACTTAGCACGCTTAAATTTACAGCCTCTTTTTTACTAAATGCCTCACAGATCGGGCTTTTAGCGCTAAATTTCACCACCTTTATGCCGCCCTCATCTGAAAATATATACTCTTTAAATTCATTTAAATTTTTAGCTCTAACTGCCTTAAAATCAGCCTCGACGCCATCACTGCCAGCTAGGATGATGCTAGCAGCGCTTGTCTTATTGTACTCGCCGATCTTTTTGCCATTTTCATAAAGCGCGCTATCTTTTAGCTCAAATTTGATCTCATTTCCATTAAGATCGCTCACGTTTAGCTCTCTGCAAAAGCCAGCTACCGCTAACAGCAAAATAATAAATTTCTTCATCTAAACTCCAAATTTCTCTTTTAATCTCCCATAAGCCTCATTTATCTCCTGAAGCTTCTTAGTAGAGCGCTCTATCACCTCTTTGCTCTCGCCTCTGCCCATCAAAATGTCAGGGTGATACTGCCTCACAAGCTCTTTGTAGCGAGCCTTTACCTCTTCAAGACTTGCATTTTTGCTAAGTCCTAAGACCTCAAATGCATCGTTTTCTTGGCTCATCTCATCATGGTCTGCCCCAAATCTCGAGCCATAAAAGCTATCAAATTTAAAGATTATCTCATCAAGCGTCTCTTTGTCGATGCCAAATCCATAAGCGATATTTCTTATGACGTCTTGCTCGCTTTTGTTAAACTCACCGTCTATATAGGCTAAATTTAGAAAAAATGTAAGCCTAGCCACGCAGGTATCGTAGTTTAGATTAAACGCGCGCTTGTAGTTTCTGGCGGTTTCATAGGCGTTATCTACATTTTCTTTTTGGCTGTTATAGACCTCTTTTAGATACTCGCGCACACCGCTAACTTTCTGGCTTAGATCATCTAGCACTTGAGTGATCAGCCTAGCCTCTAGCTCGCTCACTCTGCCGTCACTTTTAGCGACTTTTGCAAGCAGTGAGACTAGAAATTTAGCCTCATTTACATTTGCTTGTTTCTTGCGGTTGCTACCTATTTGGACATTCATAAATAAAAATATCGCACCGCCTAATATCAGTAAAAACAGGACTCCAGACATATTACCACAAGTGATAGATCGTATTTTTTATCTTGCCATTTACCAGCTCATTTTTGCGCCATGAACTCTCGTCGTTCATCACGTTCCAGCGGCGCTCCTCAGGACGATAAAACCAGTCTTTATCGATCTGATAGTAAATTTGCTTGCCGTTTGTCTCGATGATGTTTGCGATGTTGTTATCGTGATAGCTATTCTCATCGTAGTCTGTAAAGGCACGCTGTCCCATCTCTGAGTAAAGTAGCGTTAGCTCCTGAAGCATCTCGTTTAGATCATCGTCCATCTTTTTGACATGCAGGCCGATCTCCTGCGCCTCACGAAAGAGTATCGGATACTCGTGCGCTGGGTAGTCTGCGTTCAGACGCTCTGAAATTTCAACGATCTTTTTATCATCATCTATGTGATATCTAAGTAGTTCAGAGCAAATTTTAAGCGAAAGCGAGCTAGCACGATCAACCGCACCAAAAACTAGCGGATGGATATACTCATATAGCGAGTTGTAGGGGTTTGTGTCATTTGGTCTATCTTTGTCCTGCTCTTTCCAAAGCTTCACCACACGGCTAAGCTCGTCCATAGAGACGCTAACAAGCTCGTTGCCCTTGTTTGTAGGACTTAGCTCGTGTTTTAAAGAGGTATCAACTGGCGTTAGATAGGCAAGCGGCCCCATAACGATCTCATTTGCGCCAAGCGCCATCATCGTAGCAGCTGAAGCGCAGTTTGACGGGATCAGTGCTATTAAATTTTTGCAGTAGTTTCTAAGGGTGCTAATGATCCTAAGCGCAGCTATACCGCTTCCGCCATCACTTTTTATGAAAAGATAGGCAGTATCTATCTTTTTACCCTTTAAAATTTCATACATTGCGCTTGCGTCGTTGCCACAGACATTACCAGCGTTTGAGTTGTAGTAGGTTATCAAAGGGGCATTTAGCCTTTTTTCGATCGTACTTATCAAATTTTGAGTATCGCTAAAGAGCACTGGTGGCTTCGCCACGCCCTTTTTCTCGTTTTGTTCTACTTCCTTTTCTCCGCTTACTTTTTCCTTTTTAGAAAACATCTCTTAGTCCTCCTTTTTTACGATTTTTGCAAACTCATTTAGATAAATTTCTCTTACGTCCTCTAAGCTCTCATCTATATCATTTAGCTTAAATCTCTTGCCTCCGCTAACGCCTATCTTTTCAAATTTCACACCAAATTTAGTCGCAAGCGCTTCAAATTTAGCCTCGTCTTTTACGCCCACAACCGCTCTTGAAAAGCTCTCATCAAAGATAAAATTTGGCTCTTTAAATTTAACTTCACATTTTACGCCGATGTTTGAGATGCTAGCCATTTTTGCCAGCGTGATAGCAAGACCACCTACGCCTACGCTATTTGCAAACTCTAAAATTTGCTCTTTATTTGCCTCTATCACTAGCTCCCAAAGAGCTCTCTCAGCTTTATAATCAACCTCTTTTAGCTTTCCGCCAACCACGTTAAATAGCGCTTTTGCGTAAAGCGAAGCTGCAAATTCTCCGCTTGTCTCGCCAAGCAAGTAAATCGCTCTACCCTCGCTTAAAAATGTGCTTTTTAGGTTTAAATTTGCGTCCTCATTTACACCAACCGTGACGATGGCTGGCGTTGGATAGACGCTAACGCCGTCAGTGTCGTTATAAAGGCTCACGTTGCCGCTAACAACTGGCGTATTTAGCTCACGGCAAGCCTCTTTTATGCCTTCACATCCCTCTTTGAACTGCCACATAACCTCTGGATTTTGCGGATTGCCGTAGTTTAGGCAGTCGGTGATCGCAAGTGGCACAGCGCCGCTCATCGCGACCTTTCTGCCAGCTGCAGCGACAGCTCTTGCAGCGCCTATTTTTGGATCAACGAAATTTGCTCTAGGATCGCACTGCGCAGCCATAGAGACGGCCTTTTTAGTGCCTTTTACTCTGATACTTGCAGCGCCTAAGTGACCTGGCTGTTTTATGGTATTTGTCTGGATATTTGCGTCGTATTGGTCGTAGATGAAGCTTTTATTTAGCACTTCTGGCTCTTTTAAAAGCTTGAAAAATGCGCTTTTGTTATCAACATTATTTGGAATTTGTAAATTTGCTATCTCATCAAGGTATTTTGGACGTGCGACTGGACGATCAAGCACCGGAGCTGCCTCGCTAAGTGGGCCGATAGGGATTTCGCCTGCAAGCTCACCGTGCCAGTAAAGCTGCATCACGCCGCTACTTGTGACCTCGCCGATGATCTCAGCATCAAGGTCCCACTTTCTAAAAATTTCAAGCACCTTTTGCTCATAGCCTTTTTTGGCGCATATTAGCATACGCTCTTGAGACTCGCTTAGCATTAGCTCATAAGGCGTCATGCCAACTTCGCGCATCGGTACGCGCTCTAGATACATCTTCATGCCGCTGCCACTTCTGCCAGCCATCTCAAAGCTAGAGCTTGTTAGACCTGCTGCACCCATATCTTGGATGCCGATGATGTAGTCTTTTTTAAAGAGCTCTAAGCACGCCTCCATAAGCAGTTTCTCGGCAAATGGGTCGCCTACTTGCACCGTTGGGCGAAGTGATTTATTTTCATCATTAAAGCTATCGCTCGCCATCACAGCGCCGCCAAGTCCGTCCCTGCCAGTCTTTGAGCCCACATAAATGACTGGGTTGCCCACACCTTCAGCCTTGCCGTAAAAAATTTCATCACTTTTACAAAGGCCAAGCGCGAAGGCATTGATTAGGATATTGCCATTAAAGCTAGGATCAAATGTAGTCTCGCCACCGATCGTTGGGATACCCATGCAGTTGCCGTAGTGTCCGATACCTGCGACACTTCCTTTTAGCAGATACCTATGCTTTTTGGCTAGCTCGCCCTCGCCTCTTATCTCGCCAAAACGAAGCGAGTTCATGTTCGCAACGACTCTTGCGCCCATCGTAAAGACGTCTCTTAAAATTCCACCAACGCCAGTTGCAGCGCCCTGAAACGGCTCGATAAAGCTTGGGTGGTTGTGACTCTCCATCTTAAATACAGCCGCAACCTCGTCGCCAACGTCGATGACGCCAGCATTTTCGCCAGGTCCTTGAATGACCCAAGGTGCCTTTGTCGGAAAGCCGTTTAGGTATTTTTTGCTTGATTTGTAGCTGCAGTGCTCGCTCCACATCGCCGAAAATATGCCAAGCTCTAGTAAATTTGGCTCACGGCCTAAAATTTTTAAGATCTCCTCATACTCTTCGTCGCTGATTTTATGTGCTTGTATGGTAGCTTTATCCATTGATGTAACCTTTTAAGAATTTTAAGCTATTTTACAACCTTGCTTATAAAAAGTTACTAAAAAGCCTTTTGGAATTTACTAAAACAAAGCACATTTGAGAGAATTTCGCCTTGATTTACAAGGTCACTTTCGATAAATGTTTTATAAAAATTTTGCGTTAGCGTCTCAGCCTTAATCTTCTCCTCATCTTCGCTTGAAAGGTTGAAATAATAGCTCGTCTCTCTTAGAAAAAAGCCTTGATCATTAGATATATCTGAGTTTAAGATCACCGCAAAAAAGCCATTTTTCAAAGGGTGATTTGTCACACTTTTTACTTTTATCGCCTCTTTGCCACTCGCAAAAGCTTCGCAAACTGGCATGCTCTTTGTGCTATAAACTACGCTTTTGATAGCTTTATTTGAAATTTCATAAAATTTGATATTTTTTGCATTTGCTAGCTCCTCTATATCACTAGCATTTGACAAGATGAGCTCATGGTTTGTGCCCAAATTTTTAACAAGCACCATTTTGTCTGCTTCGCTACCTTGCATGAGATCGCCAAGAGCGCTAAATTCTGCATTTGCTCCGGCTGCTTTTATCTCAGCCTTGCCAACAATGTTTGCAAATTTATTAAAGTCATTTAGGCTGTTTTGAAGCTTATTAAATTTCATCTCGTGCAAGGTTTCGTTATTTTCAAGATAGAGTAAATTTACTTCATCGCTTGGCTTTAAAATTTGCTTGCTAGCGCACCCAGCAAAAAAGATAACAGCAGCTAAAAGTAGAAATTTTGCCCTCATTTTTCCCCACACAAGATATAAATTTAGATTCTCTCTAGCACAAATGGCTAAAGAACAGTAGAAATCTTTTACGCTTTGAAAACTTTTTCAAGATGTGCCTCGTACTCTTTTAGGTATTTTGGCACATCTGGCATCTTGATAACATCGCAGCAGATAAAGTGCGGAAGCGACTTTAAGCCCATAAATTCATTTGCCTTTCTAAAATGAAAATAAACCCCATCAACGCCGCGCGCCTCAAAAAACTCATTTGGATCGCTAAATGCCTCGGCTGGGGCATTCCAAGTAAGGCTTAGCATAAATTTCTTGCCATTTAGTAAGCCGCCTTTGCCGTAGTTTTTGGCTGGATCAACCCTATGCCTGCCATCACTCGTATAAAGCTTGCCGTGTCCTGCTGTAAAGACCTCGTCGATATATTTTTTCACTATCCAAGGCTCGCCCATCCACCAAGCTGGCATCTGCCAAACTACCGCGTCCATCCAGAGAAATTTCTCAACTTCGGCCTCGATATCATAGCCTTGATCTATCACGGTTTGCTTTACCTCGTGACCCATTTTTGCTAGTTTTTCGTATGCAAGATCGTGAAGTGTTTGATTGAGCCTACCATCTGAATGGCCAAATTTTTTACCACCATTTATAAGTAAAATTTTCATTTTTTCTCCTTTAAAAAGCGCGGATTATAACCAAAAAAGTATCATTTTCCTAAACAAAAATGGCTAAACATCTCATCTAAAATTTCACTTCTCTCAAATGGCTTTGTGATACTAGCAAGCGCCTTTATCGCGGTATTTAGCTCGTAAGCAAAAATTTCTAGCTCCTCTTCACTTAGTCTTAAAAACGCTTTTTTTAAAGCCTCGCTCGCCTCTTTACAGCTTAAAATTTGGCGGTTTGAGCTTAGCATGATCTCGTCGGTATCTTGCGTCTTGAGGTAGCCCTCAAGCTCTTTTAAAACTACGCTCGTATCAGTTTTTGCAGAAATTTTGATGGCACCGTCCAAATTTATGTCAAATTTAAACGCAAGATCGCTTTTGTTTAGGATAAAAAAGGCTTTTTTGTTCGAGTTAGAAACGAGCTTTATTATCTCTTTATCTTGCTCGTCGCTTAAAGATGAGCCATCAAAGACAGCTAGGATGATGTCGGCCTCGTTTATGGCTGAGATTGAGTAGTTTATGCCGATTTGCTCGATCTTTCCAGCGTCTTTTCTGATGCCTGCGGTGTCTATTATGCGAACTAGATGCGAGCCGATCTTAAAATTTTCTTCTATCCTATCTCTAGTTGTGCCCGCTTCGTCGCTAACGATCGCTCTTTCGTATGCCAAAAATGAGTTTAAGATAGAGCTTTTGCCCACATTTGGCTTACCAACGATAGCGATCTTAAAACCATCTATTAGCCCCCTTCTTTGCTCACTAAGAGTGGCTATGCGCTCTAGCTTCTCACTATTTTTTAAAAGCATCTGCTTAGTCTGCTCTAGCAAATTTGTAGGCAGATCATCATCAGCATAGTCAATCATCGTCTCAACAAAGGCAAGAGTTTTGACCACTTCGCCCCTGATCTCGCCTACAAATTTACTAAGATCACCTTGCATCTGGCGGGTCAAAATTTTAGCTGCGATCTCACTTTTTGAAGTGATAAGCCCTTGCATCGCCTCAGCCTTTGCTAGGTCCATCTTGCCATTTAAAAATGCCCGCTTGCTAAACTCGCCTGGCATAGCAAGCCTCGCGCCAGCTCTTATTAGCTCATTTAAAATTCTCTCGCTCACCATCACGCCGCCATGAGTTTGAAACTCGACGATATCCTCACCAGTAAAGCTTGCAGGAGCCTTAAAATATATAACGATACCCTCGTCTAAAATTTCATCATCAAGGGAGTAAATTTTGGCTAGTTTTGCGTATCTTGGCTCTAAATTTGAAAGTTTAAGTAGTTTTAAAGAGATGCTTAGAGCGTCCTTGCCGCTAAGTCTTACGATAGAAACTGAGCCGATGCCATAAGCTGTGGCAAGGGCTGCGATAGTTTCACTCATTTTTTAAAAAAGTCATTTACGACGACAAATTTGCCGTCATTGCCGCTTTTTATGCCGACATATTTATCTGGGAATTTCTCTCTAAGCTTCTCAAGCGCGATCTTGACCAAAACTCCGTCAAGTGGCTTTGTTTGGGCTCTACCGCTATTTTGCACACGCTCGATCACGCCATTTAGATATTGATCCATCATCGCTTCTTGATTTTGCAAAAATTGCGCGATCTCAAGGCGGATAGCGAGGTTGTATTTTGAATTTAGCCAGTTATAGAGCATATAAGAGATCGCTTTATATCTATAACCCTCTTTGCCGATAAGTAGCGCCGCGTCAGCACCGTCTAGCTCGATAAGCACAGTCTCATCGTTAAATTTACTAACTTCTACCTTGTCTATCTCAAAGCAGCTTGCTTTAAAAAGACGTGTCATACCCTCTTTTATCTCAGGTAAAATTTTATCAAAGTCGATTACAACTTTCTCTTTTTTCTCTTTTGGTAAAGCTTGAGGCGCGCTCTCTTCATCAGTTTGGTTGAAATTTTCGATGATTGAAGTATCTAGGATATTTTTTGGAGCACTTTTGCTAGCTTGTGGCTCTTTTGCCACTTTAGTCTCTTTTTGCTCTTTTGGCTCTTTTGGCTCATCAAGTCTTTTTATGACATATCCTAGCTCTTCAGCCTCTTTTTCGCCCTTTTCAGCAAAGGCATCTTTAGCAAGAGCTGAGTTTTTCTCGCTTAAATTTGGCTTTTCATTTTTATGCTCTTTTTGCTCAGACTTAGCCTCATTTTTCTCATCTTTATGCTTTTTAGGATTTCGCTTTTTATCATTATGATCGTGTTTTTTGCTCTGTTTTTTCTCTTCTTTTACAGGCTCGTTTTCATCACTTTTTTTAGCAAAATTTCTATCATTTTTTGGTTTATGTTGTGGTTTTGGCTGATTTTCTAAATTTGCCTCAATGATCGCTGTCTTTTTAAAAAATCCAAAAATTCCGCTACTTGGATGTTGCAAGACCTTTATATCAAGCTCAGTGACTGAACAGTTAAGCTGCTCGGCTGCCTTTTGAAATGCCTCTTGGAGGGTATTTGCTTCTATTTTCATTGAGCCTTTACCTCCGCAGCTTTTTTATGTTTTTCAAAAAGTTTATTTACAAAGACTTGTTGAACGACCGAACAAACGTTATTTACAAACCAGTAAAGCGTAAGACCTGCTGGGAATGTCACAAAGAAAAATGTGAAGATCAAAGGTAAGAATTTCATAACCTTTTCTTGCATAGGATCAGTAAATGTCGTTGGTGTAAGTTTTTGTTGTAAAAACATCGTTAGACCCATTAAAATAGGTAGCACAAAGTATGGATCCATTACTGAAAGATCGTGTATCCAAAGTATCCAAGGAGCACCTTTTAGCTCGATCGCATTTAGTAAAACGCGGTAGATCGCAAAAAATACCGGAATTTGAAGCAAGATCGGCAAGCAGCCACCCATCGGGTTTGCACCATGTTTTTTGTATAGCTCCATCATATGGACTTGCATCTTTTGCTTATCGTCTTTATATTTTGTTTGGATCTCTTTTACCTTTGGAGCAAGCTCTTTTAGCTTATTCATCGATAGCATACCCTTATATGTAAGTGGGAATAAAACTATCCTTATAACAAGCGTTAGCACAACTATCGCCCAACCCCAGTTACCAATATAGTTATGCAAGAAATTTAAGAATGCAAACATCGGCTTTGCTATAAATGTAAACCAGCCATACTCGATAACGTCATTTAGCCTCTCATCCATCGAGCTTAAAATTTTATGCTCTTTTGGTCCGATGTAAGCGCCTAGTTTTAGACTATCGTTTGTCTTTACAAAGACGATAGGATTGTTATTTGCATCTTTATCCACAACAGCTTCAAATGGCTTGTTAAATGAGTAAAATAGCGCTGTGTAGTATCTATCAGATGCGGCTGCTATAGTTGTGTTTGCATAGTTTTTAACCTCTTTTGCATCGCCATCTTCTATGATATTTAGGCTATCATCTGTATTTCTAAGCATGACACCATGAACTGTGTAGCTATCTATCGCGATATTTGGTCTAAAGCCAGGAGAAATGAAATAATCAACACTTTTACTTAAATTTACTTCAACCTCGTAACGACCATTTGGGTAAAATTTGATATTTTTTGTGACTGTAACACCATCTAAATTTTGAGTGAGTTTTATAGTTTTAGGCTCGCTGCTAGCATCTACCTCGCTAGCGTCACTGCTATATGCAACCTTAAAAGCATCAGTATTTAAAGTGCTATCGTTAAATCTAAGCTCAAGCGGCAGTGGATTTTGTGAAACAAGCTCGATTTTGTTGCCATCTTCTGTTCTATACTTATCTTCAGTGAGATAAAATTTTGCGATCCTACCTAGTTTATCTATCTTTGCTTCGTAGCTTTGACCTTTAATGGTAGCGATTATCTCGTTTGAAGCTAAATTTTCATTTGATTTTGGAGTATCGTTAGTAGAGGCTGGGGCTTTGCTTTGATCCATTGTTTGAGAGATCGTTGTCTGGTTTTGCTCTAGCGGAGCTCTTTTTGGCATAAAAAAGTCATATACTATGAAAAATACGATTGACAAAAGTGCTGCAAGAAACAACCTTTTTTGCATAGACATCTGTTCCATTTAATTTTTTTCCTTTAATTTATCTAATACTTTTACGACATAAAATTTACTATTTTGGCAAGGGATAAACCAGAAATTTACATTTTTGGCATCGCTTTTTTGAAATATAAAACATGAGTTAAATTTTTTGCGGATGATTGGGTAGTTGATACCGCCTTTGAAAAGTTGATTGCATCTTAAAATTCGCATGAATGTTGCAAAAAAAGCAGAGAAAAAGCTGTTTGTTTGAAATTCCCAAATGGCGTATTGTGAGCAAGTCGGATAGTAGCGACAGCTTTTTGGCAGAAGTATGGAAATATATTTTTGATAAAAAGCGATAAATTTAATCGCAAATTTTTTCATTTTAGACATCCCATTTTTTTTGTAGACCAGCTCAAATTTTTACAAATTTTGTCAAATGAAATTTCTGTAATTCCATTTTTTGCGACCATAATGTAAGTGCCATCTTTTAGCTCGTTAGAAATAGAAAAAAAAGCAGCTCTTAAAAGTCTCTTTGCTCTATTTCTAACTACTGCTTTTCCCACTTTTTTGCTAGCAACAACTGCTAATTTTTTTTCAATTGTAGGTTTATAAAAAACTACACAAGCGTCGCAGTGCCATTTGCTGGCCTCTTTATAAACCTGAGAAAATTCTCTCGAGTCACTTAGTGACTCAAAACCAGCTAAGCAGCCAATCTTTTTCTACCTTTAGCACGTCTAGCGTTGATAACCTTGCGGCCATTTTTAGTTTTCATTCTTAAACGAAAGCCATGAGTACGTTTTTTAGGGGTTTTATGAGGTTGATAAGTCCTTTTCATTTCTATCCTTAAAGTTAATATAAAAAGTGCGATTTTATCAAAGCAATACTTAAATTCCTTTGAATAAATCAGCCCAAACAAACTATAATTT
>NZ_PPCG01000023.1 GCF_002913745.1 Campylobacter concisus | reverse complement strand
AGAAATTTATAAAATTTATGAAAAATAAATTCTCCATTTGCAAGATACCTTCCTTATCAAAAGGAAATAATTAATCAAAATTCAACAAAAAATAGCGTTTTTCTTGACAACTATAATAGCTTTTTTGTAAAATCCCTATCTCTTTACGAAAGACCTATGTCTTGCTCGTATGATCGCTTGATCCTATGCGAGTTATTTTGATGTAAAGAGGTCGCGAGTTTGCGACAAGTTCTTTTTAAAGGAAAACACATGGAAAGAATCAGGTTAAAGCTAAAAGCTTACGACCATAGAGTTCTAGACCGCACTGTTGCAGCAATCGTAGAAGCTGTCAAACGAACAGGTGCCGACGTTCGTGGCCCGGTACCAATGCCTACAAAGATCAAACGCTATACAGTCTTAAAATCTCCACACATCAACAAAGACTCACGTGAGCAGTTTGAGATGAGAATACACGCTCGTATGCTTGACATCGTAGCTGCTACTCCAGAAACTGTAGATAGCCTAACAAAACTCGACCTAGCTCCAGAAGTTAATGTCGAAGTTCGTGCGATGAAATAAGCGGACAAAAGGATAAGAGTATGGAATATATTGTAGAAAAAATAGGCATGAGTAGAACGATTGCCACGAAGAGTACGCCAGTTACACTACTTAAGCTAGTTGAGGCTAAAGTATGTGAGATCGACGAAAACAAACGTGCTATCGTAGCGTATGCCCACACTAAAGCAAACAACAAAGCTATCGCTGGTCAGCAAAAGAAATACAATCTGACAGCAGAATTTAACAAATTTGCTACGCTTGAAGTAGCTAATAGCGAAGTTGGAAACCTAGACTTTACACCATTAAATGAGGCTAAAATTTTAAAAGTTAGCTTTAACTCAAAAGGTAGAGGCTACCAAGGTGTGGTAAAAAGACATGGTTTCGGTGGTGGTCCAAAAAGCCACGGCTCACGTTTCCACAGACGCCACGGTTCAATTGGTAACTGCGAATGGCCAGGTCGTGTTCAACCAGGCATGAAAATGGCAGGACACATGGGTAATGAGAAAGTTACTGTTAAAAACGAGCTAATAAGCTTTGACGCTCAAAATGGCATCGTAGTTGTAAAAGGTTGCGTTCCTGGTCACAATGGTGCAATGGGTAAAATAAGGATTGTAAAATGAGTAAAATTCACGTATTAAACGATAAATTTGAAAATTCAGGCGAGTTAGAGCTTCCTGCAAGCTACGCTGAAGTAAATCCGCACAACCTATATCTTTATGTAAAATCTTACCTTGCTGGTATAAGAGCAAATTCGGCTCATACTAAAAGCCGTGCTTTTGTAAGCGGTGGTGGTAAAAAACCATGGAGACAAAAAGGACGTGGTGGTGCAAGAGCGGGTTCAACTAGAACTAACGTTTGGGTAGGCGGTGCAGTTGCATTTGGTCCAACAAACGAGAAAAACTATTTTCAAAAAGTCAATAAAAAACAAAAAAGACTAGCTCTTGAGTACGCTTTGGCAGTAAAAGCACAAGATGGTAAAATTTTCGCAGTAGATAGCATCTCAATCGAGTCTGGAAAGACAAAAGATGCAGCTAATATCATCAAAAATTTAAAAGTAAAAGACGCACTTATCGTTAAAGATTTACTAGACGATAAAACACTACTTGCTTTTAGAAATTTAGCAAACTGCTATGTAGTAGATGCAAATGAGGTAAATGCTTATCTTGTCTCTACATTTAGTTCGGTTATCATTGAAAAAGCTGCACTAAAAACTATAACAAAAGAGGGCTAAAATGGCGGATATAACTGATATCAAAACAATTATTTATACAGAAAAAACTCTAGGCCTTCAAGAACAAGGCGTTGTTGTTATCCAAACTTCACCAAGAGTTACAAAAAACAGCTTAAAAGCGGTTTTACAAGAGTATTTTGGAGTAACGCCTGTTCGCGTAAATTCACTTAGAATTAGCGGCAAGGTTAAGCGTTTTAGAGGAAGAGCAGGCCAACGTGACGAGATAAAGAAATTCTACGTTAAGTTACCTGAAGGCGTAAGCCTAGAAAATACGGAGGCGTAAGATGGCTATAAAATCATATAAACCATATACACCTAGTCGTAGATATATGACTGGACTAAGCTCTGAAGATATAACAGCTAAACCAAGCGTTAGAAGCTTGCTTGTTAAACTACCTGCAACTGGTGGTAGAAACAACAATGGTCGTATAACTTCAAGACATAAAGAAGCAGGTGCAAAAAAACTTTATCGTATCATCGACTTTAAACGTCGTAAATTTGGTATAGAAGGTAAAGTTGAAGCGATCGAGTACGATCCAAACAGAAACTGCCGTATCGCTCTTATAGCTTACAAAGATGGCGAAAAACGCTATATTATTAGACCAAATGGCCTAAATGTTGGCGATGTTATCGCATCTATCGATGAGGGCTCACTAGATATTAAACCAGGCAACGCTATGAAATTAAGATTTATCCCAGTTGGTACTATCGTTCATAACGTAGAGCTAAAACCTGGCAAAGGCGCTCAGATAGCTCGTTCAGCTGGTGGTTATGCTCAGCTAATGGGTAAAGAAGAGAAGTATGTTATCTTAAGAATGCCAAGTGGCGAGATGAGACAAGTACTAGCTGAGTGTATGGCAAGTATCGGTGTAGTAGGCAACGAAGACTGGGCTAACATCACTATAGGTAAAGCTGGACGTAATCGCTACCGCGGTATCCGCCCACAAACACGTGGTTCTGCTATGAACCCAGTTGATCACCCACACGGCGGTGGTGAAGGTAAGAAAAATTCAGGCCGTCACCCAGTTACTCCATGGGGTAAACCAACTAAAGGTGCTAAGACTCGCCGTAAAAAAGCTAGCGATAAGCTTATAATTTCAAGAAGGAAAGGAAAATAGAGATGGCAAGATCACTCAAAAAAGGTCCTTTCGTAGATGATCATGTAATGAAAAAAGTTATTGCCGCAAAAAATGCAAACGATAACAAACCAATCAAGACTTGGTCAAGACGTAGCACGATTGTACCTGAAATGATTGGACTAACATTTAACGTTCATAATGGCAAGAGCTTTATTCCTGTATATGTTACAGAAAATCATATAGGCTATAAACTTGGCGAATTTGCTCCAACACGCACATTTAAGGGTCACAAAGGCTCAGTGCAAAAGAAAATCGGCAAGTAAGGGGAGATAATATGAGTAAAGCAATTATAAAATTCGTAAGACTTTCTCCTACAAAAGCAAGACTTATAGCAAGAGAAGTTCAAGGTATGAATGCCGAGCTAGCACTTGCAAGCTTGCAATTTATGCCAAATCGTGGTGCTAAATTTATAGCAAACGCTATTAGCTCAGCAGTAGCAAATGGCGGATTTGAGCCAGAAGAGGTTGTAGTAACTAGTTGCCGCGTTGATGCTGGTCCTGTATTAAAGAGATTTAGACCAAGAGCAAGAGGAACAGCGAGCAAAATTCGCAAACCTACTTCTCATGTAATGGTAGAAGTATCTAAACCTGAAAAGAAGGAAGCATAATATGGGACAAAAAGTAAATCCAATAGGTCTTAGACTAGGAATTAACCGCAACTGGGAATCTAGATGGTTTCCAACCAAACAAAGTCTTCCTGAAAATATCGGTGAAGATTACAAAATTCGTGCATTTTTAAAGAAAAAACTTTACTATGCAGGAATTAGCCAAATTTTAATCGAAAGAACGGCTAAAAAACTTCGTGTAACCGTAGTTGCAGCTCGTCCTGGTATCATCATCGGCAAAAAAGGCCAAGATGTTGAAAACCTAAAGAACGAAGTTAGCAAACTTATCGGCAAAGAAGTAAATGTAAATATCAAAGAAGAAAGAAAAGCTCAAGCTTCAGCTCAACTTGCTGCTGAAAACGTAGCTATGCAACTTGAAAAGCGTGTCGCATTTAGACGTGCTATGAAAAAAGTTATCCAAGGTGCTCAAAAATCAGGCGCTAAAGGTATCAAAATTTCAGTTGCTGGTCGTTTAGGTGGCGCTGAGATGGCAAGAACCGAGTGGTATCTAGAAGGTCGTGTTCCGCTTCATACTCTTAGAGCAAAGATAGATTACGGTGTAGCTGAGGCTCATACAACTTATGGAAACATAGGTATTAAAGTATGGATTTTTAAAGGTGAGGTTCTTCAAAAAGGTGTTCAACCTGAGAAAACTGAAGAAGAGGCACCTAAGAAAACACGTAGAGCAAGAAGAGGTAAATAATTATGTTGATGCCTAAAAGAACGAAATTTCGTAAGCAAATGAAAGGTCGCAACCGTGGTTATGCGACTCGTGGAGCATCTTTAGCAACTGGCGAATTTGCACTTAAAGCTGTTGAGGCTGGTAGAGTAAATTCACGCCAAATAGAAGCTGCTCGTCAAGCTCTAACTCGTCACGTAAAGAGACAGGCTAAAATTTGGATTAGGGTTTTCCCTGACAAGCCACTTACTAAAAAACCTCTACAAACTCGTATGGGTAAAGGTAAGGCAGGAGTTGAAGAGTGGGTTATGAACATCAAACCTGGTCGTATAATATTTGAAATGGCTGGTGTTGACGAAGAGTTGGCTCGTGAAGCTTTAACTTTGGCTCTACACAAACTTCCTTTCAAATCAAAATTTGTAACGCGAGAGAGTGAAAATGAAATATACTGAGTTAAAAGATAAGAGCGTTGCAGAATTAAACGCGTTGCTAAAAGAGAAAAAGGTGCTTTTATTTACATTGAGACAAAAGCTAAAAACTATGCAGTTAAGCAACCCTAATGAGATTAGTGCTGTTCGCAAAGAGATAGCTCAGATCAACACTGCAATTAGTGCAACAAGACAAGGGGCGTAAAATGGCATTAAAAAGAGAAATTCAAGGTGTTGTTTTGCAAAAAGCTGGAGATAAAACAGCTACTATTTTGGTAGAAAGACGCGTTATGCACCCAAGATACCATAAATTTGTAAAACGTTTTAAAAAGTATTTAGTTCATGATGAGAAAAATGAGACAAGAGCAGGCGATACAGTTGTTGCAGTTGAGTGCAGACCACTTTCGGCTCGCAAGAATTTTCGCTTAAAAGCTGTATTGGCAAAGGGAGTTGAGTAATGATTCAAAGTTTTACAAGACTTGCAGTTGCTGATAACAGCGGCGCAAAAGAGTTAATGTGTATAAAAGTTCTTGGCGGCAGCAAAAGAAGATACGCTACACTTGGTGATATCATAGTTTGCTCTGTTAAAAAAGCTCTTCCAAATGGTAAGATCAAAAAAGGACAGGTTGTAAAAGCTGTTGTTGTAAGAACTAAAAGAGAGGTTCAAAGAGATAATGGTTCGTTAATCCGCTTTGACGAGAACGCAGCTGTTATACTTGATAGCAAAAAAGAGCCAGTCGGCACTCGTATTTTTGGACCAGTTGGACGTGAAGTTAGATATGCTAACTTTATGAAGATTGTTTCGCTAGCTCCGGAGGTTTTATAATGGCTAATGTAAAATTTAAAGTCAAAAAAGGCGATACCGTTAAGATCATCGCTGGTGACGATAAAGGCAAAACTGGTAAAATTTTAGCAGTTCTTGCAAAAAAAGGTCAGGTTATAGTTGAGGGATGCAAAGTAGCTAAAAAAGCTATCAAACCAAGCGAAAAAACTCTAAATGGTGGTCACGTAAATAAAGAGATGCCAATTGACATATCAAATGTCGCGAAAGTTGAAGGATAAGAGATATGAGTAGATTAAAAGATAAATTTAACGAAACTATCAAGCCAGCTCTCGTAAAAGAATTTGACATCAAAAATCCAATGCTTATCCCTGCGCTCGAGAAGATCGTGATCAGTGTAGGTGCTGGAGACTCTGCGAAAGATCAGAAAGTGCTTCAAAATATGGCTGATACCATTTCACTTATCGCTGGACAAAAAGCAGTTATCACTGATGCTAAAAAATCAGTTGCTGGCTTTAAAGTTCGCGAAGGTTTCCCTGTTGGTATCAAAGTAACTTTGAGAAAAGAGCAAATGTATGCTTTCTTAGATAAGCTAATCAGCGTTGCTCTTCCAAGAGTTAAAGACTTCCGTGGTCTTCCAAAAAATGGCTTTGATGGACGTGGAAACTATAACTTCGGTCTTAGCGAGCAGCTAATGTTTCCAGAGGTTGAGTATGATAAAATTTTACGAACTCATGGTATGAATATTACGATTGCTACTACGGCTAAAAACGATAAAGAGGCATTCAAATTGCTAGAGCTATTTGGTGTGCCGTTTGCAAAAGGAAAGTAAAATGGCAAAGAAATCAATGATAGCAAAAGCTGCACGCAAGCCAAAATTTGCGGTTCGCGGCTATACTAGATGCCAAATTTGCGGTCGTCCGCACTCTGTTTATAAAGATTTTGGAATTTGCCGTGTTTGCCTAAGAAAAATGGCTAACGAAGGCCTAATACCTGGTCTTAAAAAAGCAAGTTGGTAAGGAAGAGAAATGTTGAACGATTTAATATCAGATGGATTAACACGCATTAGAAATGCAAGTATGAGAAGACTTGAGACTGCGAAATTGCTTCATTCTAAGGTTGTTGAGGCTACTCTTTCTATCCTTGCAGCAAAAGGCTATGTAGAGAGCTACAACGTTATCGAAGAAGGTAACAAGAAATTTATAAACGTAGTTTTAAAGTATGATGAGTACGGCAGAAGCGTTATAAACGAGCTTAAAAGGGTTTCAAAACCTGGTCGCCGTGTTTATCAAGGTAAAGACGACATTAAGCGTTTTAAAAATGGTTACGGAACAGTTATCGTTAGCACAAGCAAAGGCGTTATGAGCGGTATTGAGGCAAGTAAAGCTGGCGTTGGTGGCGAGGTTCTTTGCACCGTTTGGTAATAAACTGCGTTAAAAGCGCTATTTTGACCTTATAACTTAAGGTTAAAATTTCTTTTTAGCTAGGTGAAATTTTATATTTCGCCAAAGCTAAATTTAGAAATTCAAATGAAGGTTTCGTCAAATTTGACGATCAAATTTACGGCATTGTGGTGTTTATTCGTAAATGTAGGAACACCCTAGACAAGTAAAGGAAAAAAATGTCACGTATTGGAAAACAGCCTATCGCTATCCCAAGTGGTGTAGACGTTAGCGTTGAAAATAATGTCCTAAAATTTAAAAAGGGCAATCACTTAAAAGAGCTTGACACAAAAGGTCACGTTGATGTCAAGATAGAAAATGGTCATATAGTTTTTGCTCCAAAGGGCGAAGATCGCCAAAGCAGAGCTTACTGGGGAACATATAGAGCACTTGCTAACAACATCGTAACTGGTATCACTCATGGCTTTACTCGCCAGCTTGAGATCAACGGTGTTGGTTACAAAGCAGCTGCAAAAGGTAAAATTTTAGAGCTATCTCTTGGTTTTTCACACCTTATTAACTATGAGCTACCAGCAGGCGTTGAAGCTAGCGTTGATAAAAACGTTATTACTATCAAAGGTGACGACAAACAAGTAGTAGGTCAAGTGGCTGCTCAAGTTAGAGGATTTAGACCACCTGAGCCATATAAGGGCAAGGGCGTTAAATATCTAGAAGAACGTATCATCCGCAAAGCGGGCAAGACATCTAAGAAGTAAGGAGCGGTAAATGACAGCAAAAGTACTAAAAAGAAAAATCGCTCTTAGAATTAAGAGAAAAAGAAGAATCAGAGGTAAAATTTCTGGTGTTGCAACTTGCCCAAGAGTTTCTATTTTCAAATCAAACAGAACCCTTTATGTTCAAGCGATTGACGATGTTACAGCTACTACACTAGCTGCAGTTGATGGTAGAAAAATAGGCATAAAAGCAAACAAAGAAGGTGCGGTCACTTTAGCTAAAGAATTTGCTAAGGCTTTGAAAGCTAAGAAGATAGATGTTGCAATTTTTGATAGAAATGGTTATCTATACCATGGCGTTATCGCAGCATTTGCTGAAGCTTTAAGAGAAAATGGCATCAAGCTATAACCCAAAGGAAAATCGATGGAAAAATATAATAGAGAAGAATTTGAAGAAGTAATCGTCGATATCGGTCGGGTTACAAAGGTTGTTAAAGGTGGTCGTAGATTTAGATTTACAGCTTTAGTTGTTGTTGGTAATAGAAATGGCCTAGTTGGCTTTGGATATGGCAAAGCTAAAGAGGTGCCAGATGCGATGAGAAAAGCGATTGACGACGCATTTAAAAATATTATCCACGTTAAGATCAAGGGCACAACTATCCCTCACGATGTAGAGGTAAAATACAACGCAAGTAGAATGCTACTTCGCCCAGCTAGCGAAGGTACCGGTGTTATCGCTGGTGGTAGTGCACGTCCTATTATCGAGCTTGCAGGTATTAAGGATATCCTTACTAAATCACTTGGCTCAAACAACTCAGCAAACGTCGTTCGTGCTACTATAAAAGCACTTAGTTTGCTAAAAAGCTAAGAGAAAGGAGTTAAGATGGCATTAGAAAAATTAACACCTGCTGCAGGTTCAACTCATGCAACTAAAAGAATAGGTCGTGGTCAAGGCAGTGGCAATGGCAAAACTGCCGGCAAAGGTAACAAAGGTCAAAGAGCAAGAAAGGGCTACAACGAAAAAAGAGGTTTTGAGGGCGGACAACAACCACTTCAAAGACGTCTTCCAAAGGTAGGCTTTGCTTCTAAATTTGAAAAACCTTATGTTATCAATGTTGAGAAGATCACAACTATAAAAGAGCTTGCTGAAATTTCAATAGCAACAATAGCTAGCGTTCATAAAATTTCAAAGAGCGTTACTAAGATAAAACTAATCGGTGCAAGCGCAAAAGCTCTTGCTTCAAAGATCAAAGACGAGAATGTTAGCGTTAGCGGAACAAAATAATGGATAAAACACTGACCAACAAGATTTTAATCACGTTGGCATTTTTGTTCGCATACAGGATACTGGCTTATGTGCCAGTTCCTGGTGTTAATGTCGACGTAATTAAAGAATTTTTCAATTCAAACAATAGCAACGCCTTGGGTCTATTTAATATGTTTAGTGGTAAGGCCGCTGAGCGTTTAAGTATCATATCTCTGGGCATCATGCCTTACATCACAGCTTCGATCATCATGGAGCTTCTAGCAGCGACATTTCCAAAGTTAGGTCAGATGAAAAAAGAGCGCGACGGTATGCAAAAATATATGCAAATCATACGTTATGCGACTATCGTTATCACTCTTGTACAATCAATCGGCGTCTCTATCGGACTTCAAAGCTTAAGCGGTCGTGGTGGCGAGCAAGCTATCATGATAGATATGAATTTATTTATTGCGATCTCTGCTGTATCTATGCTAACTGGCACCATGCTACTTATGTGGATAGGTGAGCAGATCACACAGCGTGGTATAGGCAACGGTATAAGTCTTATCATCTTTGCGGGCATCGTCTCTGGCATACCTAGTGCGATCGGCGGAACTGTAAATTTGGTAAATACTTCTGAGATGAATTTCTTAACAGTCATCGCTATTTTGGTGATCATTTTAGCGACTATTGGTGCTATTATCTTTGTCGAGATGGGCGAAAGACGTATCCCTATTTCTTACTCAAGAAAAGTGATAATGGAAAATCAAAACAAACGTATAATGAACTATATACCGATCAAAGTAAATTTAAGTGGCGTTATCCCACCGATATTTGCTAGTGCGATTTTGATGTTTCCAAGCACTATTTTACAAGCTAGCACAAATCCAGTAATCCAGGCTATCAACGACTTTTTAAGTCCAAATGGCTATATGTTTAATGTTTTAACATTTTTATTTATCATCTTCTTTGCGTTTTTCTATGCATCTATCGTGTTTAACACAAAAGATATAAGTGAAAATTTAAAGAAACAAGGCGGATTTATCCCAGGTGTTAGGCCAGGCGAGAGTACAGCTAGCTATCTAAATGAAGTAGCTGGCAGGCTAACTTTAGGTGGAGCTTTGTACTTGGGTATCATTTCAACATTACCTTGGGTACTTGTAAAGACTATGGGGGTACCATTTTATTTTGGTGGTACATCAGTTCTTATCGTGGTTTCGGTAGCACTTGATACGATGAGACGTATAGAGGCTCAGTCTTATACAAATAAATACCAAACTCTAAGTGCAGTAGGTCTGTAAAATGGCTATCACGCTAAAAAGACCAGCTGAGATAGAGAAAATGAGAGCGGCGAACAAGATCGTCGCTCGAACTCTTGATCACGTTTCTACGATCATAAAACCTGGAATTTCACTTCTTGAGATAGATAAAATTTGTGAAGATATGGTAAGAGCCGCTGGAGCAAAACCGGCCTTTAAAGGGCTTTATGGCTTTCCAAATGCAGCTTGCATAAGCGTCAATGAAGTGGTGATCCACGGAATTCCAAATGAATACAAACTAAAAGAGGGCGATATCGTTAGTGTAGATATTGGTTCAAATTTAGATGGTTATTTTGGTGATTCAGCTAGGACATTTGGAGTTGGTAAAATTTCAAAAGAAGACGAAGCTTTGATCGCTTGCTCAAAAGACGCGCTATATTTTGCAATTGATTTTATAAGAGCTGGTATGCATTTTAAAGAGATTAGCTACGAGCTTGAGAAATTTATTCTTGGTAGAGGATATGTGCCTTTGCGCGGATATTGCGGTCATGGCATAGGTAAAAGGCCGCACGAAGAGCCAGAAATTCCAAACTATCTTGAAGGAAACAACCCAAAAGCTGGACCAAAGATAAAAGAGGGAATGGTTTTTTGTATAGAACCGATGATCTGCCAAAAAGATGGCACGCCAGTTTTAGGAAGCGATAACTGGAAAGTAACCTCAAAAGATGGTTTGAGAACTAGCCATTATGAGCATTGCATGGCGATAGTTAATGGCAAAGCCGAAATTTTAAGCCAAGCATAAAATTTATATCAAAAATTTAAAGAAAGGAGAGTTTGTGGCAAAAGACGATGTCATTGAGATTGATGGAAATGTTGTTGAAGCACTGCCAAATGCAACTTTTAAAGTTGAGCTTGACAACAAACATATAATTTTATGTCATATCGCCGGAAAGATGAGAATGCATTATATAAAGATAATGCCTGGCGACCGCGTAAAAGTAGAACTTACGCCATATAGCCTAGACAAGGGCAGGATCACTTATAGATATAAGTAAATTTGATTTTGTGGCAAATATGCTAAGTAAATTTAAAGCTGGTTTTGGGTAAAATCCAAGCTTTGCGAAAAGCTGTATGAAGAATTATTTTCAAAGTTCCCCACTTATTTTGAAAATAGTTGGTTTAAATTATTTCTTTAGACCTGATGCAGCCCCTAAAAAAGTGGAATAAATTTTTAGGAGACTAAAATGAAAGTTCGTCCTTCTGTAAAGAAGATGTGTGACAAATGTAAAATTGTCAAACGTAGTGGCATAATTCGTGTTATCTGCGAAAATCCAAAACATAAACAAAGACAAGGATAAGGCATGGCACGTATTGCAGGTGTAGATTTACCAAACAAAAAGAGAATAGAGTATGGTTTGACTTATATCTATGGTATAGGTCTTTACAAATCTCGTCAAATCCTTGACGCAGCTGGAATTTCTTATGATAAGAGAGTCTATGAGCTTAGCGAAGACGAAGCAGCAGCTATCCGTAAAGAAATTCAAGAGCACCATATCGTTGAGGGTGATTTGAGAAAACAAGTTGCTATGGATATCAAAGCTCTTATGGATCTTGGAAGTTATAGAGGTCTTCGCCACAGAAAGGGTCTTCCTGTTCGTGGTCAAAAGACTAAAACTAATGCTAGAACCAGAAAAGGCAGACGTAAAACTGTCGGTGCGGCTACTAAGTAAGGCAAGGGTTAAAGGATAATAAATGGCGAAAAGAAAAATTGTTAAGAAAAAAGTAGTTAGAAAAAGCATAGCCAAAGGTATCGTTTATATCAGTGCAACATTTAACAACACTATGGTAACTGTAACTGATGAAATGGGAAATGCTATTGCATGGAGTAGTGCAGGTGGCTTAGGCTTTAAAGGTAGTAAAAAATCAACTCCTTATGCAGCTCAACAAGCTGTAGAAGATGCTTTAAATAAAGCAAAAGAACACGGCATTAAAGAAGTTGGCATCAAGGTTCAAGGTCCAGGTAGCGGACGTGAAACGGCTGTGAAGAGTGTAGGTGGTGTTGAAGGTATAAAAGTAACTTTCTTCAAAGATATCACACCTTTACCACACAATGGTTGCAGACCGCCAAAACGCCGCCGCGTATAATTAGAGAAAATTAGGAGAAATTATTATGGCTAGATATACAGGACCTGTTGAAAAATTAGAAAGACGTCTTGGTGTGTCTCTTGCGTTAAAAGGCGAAAGAAGACTTGCTGGTAAAAGCGCTTTAGAAAAAAGACCTTATGCGCCAGGACAACACGGACAAAGAAGAGCAAAAATAAGCGAATATGGCTTACAACTTCGTGAGAAGCAAAAAGCTAAATTTATGTATGGTGTTTCAGAGAAACAATTTAGAAGATTGTTCCAAGAGGCAGCACGCCGTGAGGGCAACACTGGTGCTCTTTTGGTTCAACTATTAGAGCAGAGATTAGACAATGTTGTTTACAGAATGGGCTTTGCAACGACTCGTCGTTTTGCTCGCCAGCTTGTAACTCACGGACATATTTTAGTAAATGGCAAGAGAGTAGATATCCCATCTTACAGAGTGGAGCCAGGCTCTAAAGTAGAAGTTGCTGAGAAATCTAAAAACAATCCACAAATCGTTCGCGCGATCGATCTTACAGCTCAAACTGGCATCGTTGCTTGGGTAGATGTGGAAAAAGAGAAAAAATTTGGAATTTTTACTAGAAATCCAGAAAGAGAAGAGGTTATCATTCCTGTTGAGGAAAGATTTATAGTAGAGCTTTATTCGAAATAATAGAGGGTATAAAGATGAGAAAGATTACTACATCAGCTTATATGCCAACTGAAATAGAAGTTAAAAGTGTTAGCGAAAATGTCGCTAACATTACAGCATATCCTTTTGAAGCAGGTTATGCTGTTACTTTGGCTCACCCACTACGCCGTCTTCTTTACACAAGCACAGTAGGCTTTGCTCCTATCGGTGTAAAGATAAAAGGCGTTAGTCACGAATTTGATAGTATGCGTGGCATGCTTGAAGACGTGGCATTTTTTATTATAAATTTGAAGAAGATCAGATTTAAATTAAAAAGCGGCAGTGAGCGTGAAGTTATAGAGTATAGCTTTAAGGGACCAAAAGAGATAACTGGAGCTGACCTAAATAACGACCTAGTTGAGATCGTTAATCCAGACGCATATCTTGCAACCATCAACGAAGATGCTGAGTTAAATTTCTCAGTTATCATCCAAAAAGGTATCGGATATGTTCCTAGTGAAGAGATCAGAGAAGAGATCGAAGACGAGTATATCGCACTAGATGCTTTCTTTACACCTGTTAAAAAAGCAGTTTATGAGATACAAAACGTCTTGGTTGAAGATGACCCAGACTACGAGAAGATCGTATTTACGATAACAACAGATGGTCAAGTTGGTCCAGTAGAAGCTTTTAAAAATTGTTTAGAAGCTATGTATCAACAAATGTCAGTATTTAAAGGAATTTTAGATATTGATGTTAGTGCGCCAGTTGCTAGTTCAAGTGCAAGCGGCGAGTTCTCAAAGCTACTTTCTAGTGTAGAAGATCTAAATTTAAGCGCTAGAAGTTTTAACTGCCTTGATAAAGCCGATATTAGATTTATCGGTGAGCTTGCGTTGATGGACGAAAATGAGCTTAAAGAGCTTAAAAATTTAGGTAAAAAATCTCTTGAAGAGATAAAAGCGGTTATGGAGGAGATAGGCTATCCAGTTGGTGTCGATGTGTTAAAAGATAGCAAAGAGCAACTCAGAAAGAAAATAACCGAGCTAAAATCACAAATGAGTGCAAAAGAATAAAAGGACAATAGATGAGACATAAACACGGATATCGCAAACTTGGTAGAACGTCATCTCATAGATCTGCATTGCTTAAGAATTTAGCGATAGCTATCATCAAAAGCGAAAAGATAGAGACAACTTTACCAAAAGCAAAAGAGCTTAGAAGCTATGTTGAAAAGCTTATCACAAGAGCTAGAAAGGGCGACTCTAACGCTCACAGAGCAGTATTTGCTTCATTGCAAGACAAAGAGACTACAAATAAGCTAGTTACTGAAGTGGCTCCAAAATTTAAAGAGCGCAACGGTGGCTATACAAGAATCATCAAAACTCGCGTTCGCAGAGGCGACGCAGCCGAGATGGCTTATATAGAGCTAGTAGCTGAATAATCCCCAGAGAGCCTATCTGGCTCTCTTTTCTTTCTAAATTTTTCTTTTTACGTTTATTTTTTTAAAAAATTTTGTTTTTAAATTTATCCATACTTATCCGCATCTTCTTGTTGTAGTAAATTTACAAGTTAGAAAATCATAAAATTTGGTCCTTAGGGTATTCTGCTAGTGGGTGTGGCAGGCTTGAAGCTAATGCAAATTTATATAACGGCTTTAAACCAAAAATTTAACTAGATGATCATGACGTAAAATTTAATACACTCAAAAATCCCTATAATAAACCTATAAATTTTTAGCTCTTTCGGGGGAGTTTTACAAAAAGCACAAAGATGTAGTTGAGAAATTTAAAAAGGCTCAGGACGAAATTTTAGACTACATAAAGGCAAACGAGGACGAGGCGCTTAAATTTACAGCCGAAGAGACTGGGCTTAGCATAGAGGCGGTAAAGAGCATGTATCCTCAGTATGACTTTAGCTCAAAGATCACGGCCGATGATATAAAAGCGCTTGAGGCTACGCAAGAATTTATGCTTGAGAGCAAGATGATTGAACATAAAATCGATATAAAATCACTTCTACTAAACTAAACTTAAAGGGCAAATTTGCCCTTTTTCTCCACAAAAAACCACCAAAATTTAAAGCCAAAACGCCCCCAGCAAAAGCCTAGAAAACGTTTGTTTGCACTTTATCTGCTATAATAACTAAAAAATTTAAGGAAAAAATATGATCCCATTTAGTGATGAAGAGCTTTTAAAACCAGTGACTGCGAGTTTGCAAAAGGTGCTACCGATGCTTGAAAATGACGGCGGTGGTATGGAGCTACTTGGCATAAAAAACGGCAAAATTTACGTAAGACTCACAGGACATTGTCACGGATGCGCAGCTAGTACGACCACGCTAAAATACGGCATCGAAAGGCAGCTTCGCATAGACATTCACCCAGAGCTTGAGGTCATAAATGTCCCAATAGGCGAGGAATTTGACATTGATAGATTATAAAAAAATAGGCATAAAATATTTCAAACGCTCTAAATTTAAAGATGCGATCTTTTACTTTTCACTAGCCTACGAAAAGACGCAGGAGAGAAATTTACTATTTTTGATACAAATTTGCTCTCTTGGCGAGGAAAATGCCGAGGAAGCAAAGCTCTTGTTTGACTACTACATGGCGAAGGTAAGAGCCGGCGAGGACGACGAGGGCGTGGAGGAGATTTTAAAAATTTTAGAGTCCAGAGACGAGGAGAGCGAGTACTTTGAAGAGCAAGACGCGATCAGCTACGAGGACTTTAAAAGGGCTGTTTATAAGGACGGCAGCTTTAAAAAGGTCTTTGAAAACATCATGTTCTCAACAAAGGTGATGATCTCAAACAAAGACGATTTTTTGGAATTTTTAGGAAATTTGATAAAAAATGACTTCATTGATATGAGCATGAACTACCTTGAGAGTGCAGCGGTGATGTTTGGCGGCGACGAGCGTATAGATCAGCTTTTTAAAGAGATACAAAAAAGACAAAACGATGAAAATATCAGTAGAAAATAGCTTCATAACAGATGACTCAAACGAGTGCGAGCAGGGTGCATACTTTGTGCAAACCACTGCAAATGCGAAATTTGCAGAGGATGCGGTAAAAAAGGGCGCTAAGATAATCACCCTTGAAGAGTGCAAAAAGCTTTTAAAGATTGATGAAAATCTAAAAATAGTTGGCATCACAGGCACCAATGGCAAGACCACAACGGCTGCGGCTATCTACGAAACCCTGCGAAATTTAGGTAAAAAATGTGGGCTAAGTGGCACCAGAGGGGCATTTATAGAGGGCGAGCAGATAGATGACAAGGCGCTTACGACAAGTGCCATTTTAAAGACGCTCTCATATCTCAAAGCAGCTAGCGAGCATGGCTGTGAGTACTTCGTGATGGAGGTTAGCTCGCACGCGATCGCTCAAAAGCGCATAGAGAGCTTGAAATTTGCCCTAAAAATTTTTACAAATTTAACTCAAGACCATCTCGACTACCACAAGAGCATGGAGGAGTATGCTAGGGTAAAATCAAGCTTTTTTGACGATGAGAGCATAAAGCTCATAAATATTGACGATGGCGGAGTTAAATTTAACCCAAAAAATGCCTACACATACGCGGTCAAAAAGCCAGCCAGCTTTGCACCGATAGTTTATGGGCTAAAGGGCGGCATAGACGCGGTCATCAAGACGCCAAATGGCGATGTGGAGATAGACTCAAGCCTTCAAGGCGAGTTTAATCTTTACAATCTAATCGCCGCTCTTGGCGCCGTTTGCCTGCTAGAGCGCCCAGACGCAGCCGCACTTTCAAAGGCGATAAGTAAATTTAAAGGCGTGAGCGGCAGGATGGAGGTCGTTAGCACCGATCCGCTAGTCATCGTGGATTTTGCCCATACGCCAGATGGCATAGAAAAGGTGCTAAACTCGCTTAGACATCTAAATTTGATCGCAGTCTTTGGCGCAGGCGGCGACAGAGATAGGACAAAGCGCCCTAAAATGGGAGCGATAGCCCAAAAATACGCAAGAATTTGCATAGTCACAAGTGACAATCCAAGAAGCGAAGAGCCAGAGAGCATAATCGATGAAATTTGCGCTGGCATGAGCCAAAATGAAAATTTGATACGAAACGCCAACCGCAAAGAGGCAATCGCGCTAGCCATTAGCAAGCTTGAGCCTGGCTGGGCGCTTGTCATACTCGGCAAAGGCGACGAGCCATATCAAGAGATAAAGGGCGTCAAGCACCCATTTAGCGACAAAGAAGTAGTAAAAGAGCTTTTAAAGAGGTAAAAATGAATATAGAAATTTTAGCTAGTAAGATCCACAGAGCCGTCGTAACAGACGCAAATTTAAACTATGTTGGCTCGATCAGCATCGGCGAGGAGCTTATAAAAGCTGCAAATTTGATAGAAAATCAAAAGGTTGAAATTTTAGACGTAAATAATGGCGAGAGATTTGCCACCTACGTGATAAAGGGCAAAAAAGGCGAAATTTGCCTAAACGGCGCAGCTGCTAGAAAAGTCTGCGTAGGAGACGTGGTCATCATCGTGGCTTACGCTAGCATGAAATTTAAAAAGGCTAAGAAATTTAAGCCAACCATCGTGCACGTAAATAACAAAAACGAGATCATAAAGGAGTAGGCGATGTTTGAGGGATTTGACTTTTCAAAGATGGGGCAGATGCTTGAGGATGTGCAAAGACAGGCCAAACAGATAGAAGAAGAGAGCAAAAATAAAGAATTTGGAGCAAAAAGTGGCGGTGGGCTGGTGAGCGTGAGAGCAAACGGCAGTGGCGAGATACTTGATATCAGTATAGATGATAGCTTGCTTGAAGATAAAAAGAGTATGCAAATTTTACTAATAAGCGCCGTAAATGACGTGCTAAAGTCAGTTGAGGCTGATAAGAAAAACACCGCTTCAAGGATGCTTGGCGGTCTTGCTTCGATGGGGATAAAATGAGACTAAAATATAAATTTGCCCTTGCATTTTTGCTATCAGCGCTTTGCCTAAACGCCGATCCTAGGCCTACGCAAGAGGACTTTAACGCCTGCTTTGAAAAGAACAAAAACTCGATCGTCTCAGTAAATAAACACTTTGGCGTGGCTATCACTAAAAATTTGATCGCAGTGCCAAAAAGCGAGGGAGCTCCGCTTGGCGAATATGTCAAATTTGACCCATATTTGCAGCTTTTCCTAGTGCGCTCTAGCAAAGAGTTAAGCCCTGTTGTGATGGCTGATGAGACCAACGAGGAACGCATTAAAAAGAGCACTTGGGTTGGCATCTTAAACGACTCTAATAACACCGTCATGGGTCACATCAAGTCTTTGGGGCAAAATTTGGGCGACTTTGACACGCTAAGCTTCGAGTATAACGCAACTGGCGAGATAAATACACCTTGTTGTAAGATGATAGGCATAGCTGTTGGAGCTGATAAATTTATACCAAACCGCTATCTAAAGCACTTTGTATCTTATGATGACGTATATTACGGCGATATCGGCGTGAAATTCTTGCAAAAAGAGGATAAATTTTTTGTGGGTCTTGTTGATCCACTGGGCCGCGGCAAGATGATGATGGTTGATGATGAGCTTGTTAGTGTAAATGGCATCAAGCCAAAGAGCCTAAGAGAGCTAAATGAGATGGTGCTTTTTGCTCCAAAGGGCGCAAAACTGGACATCATCGTGAAGCGTGATAGGCAAGAGCTACTCTTTCAAGTCCCAGTAAGCGGAGATGTGAAATTTAACCAAAGCCTTGATATAGACGCTCCTTCAAGCCTTGATCTGCCAAATTTAAATGTCATGCCAAAGTCGCCTGAGAGCTTGCTAGATGATAAAGTTTTGGTGGATTATGGTATCACGGTTGATAAAAATTTAGTAGTTACAAAGGTCGAGCCAAAGTCAAATGCCGACATCTTTGGCATCAAAATAGGCGATAAAATTTTAGGCTACAACAAAGAGAGCGTGAATAGCCGCGAGGAGCTTTTAGAAAAGATCGGCGATCTGCAAAATTTCGTGCTTTTATTTACTAGAAATGACTTTCAGTTCTTTGCAAGAGTGCCAAAATGAGCCTACTTGAGGACTTCGTAAAATTTCTAAATGCAAATTTGCCAAAGGCGTCTAGCTTTCATCCTTACTATGAGGAGGCGCTTGGCATTATGCTAAAGGCTGGAGGCAAGCACTTTAGGGCGCTTTTGCTTCTTGGCGTGGTCGAAAATGTCGATAAAAGCCTCACGCAAAAGGCGATGAGAGTGGCTTTGGGGCTTGAGATGATGCATACATACTCGCTCATCCATGATGATCTGCCGTCTATGGATAACGCAAGCCTAAGGCGCGGCACGCCAACGCTTCACGTCACATACGACGAGACTACTGCTATACTTGCAGGAGATGCGCTAAATACGCATGCTTTTTATGAAATTTCACGTGCCAAGTTGCCAGCTGACACTCGTATAAAGTGCGTTGAAATTTTAAGCCAAAATGCTGGCGTTAGCGGCATGGTGCTAGGGCAGGCGCTGGATTGTTTTTTTGAAAATACAAACAAAGAGGACATCAAAAGAGCAAAGACTAAATTTGGCCTCTCTGGCAAGATGCTAAGCCTTGATGAGCTAGTCTTTTTGCACATCCACAAAACCGCAAAACTCATCGCTGCAAGCCTAAAAATGGGCGCTGTGATAGTAAATTTAAGCGAAAAAGAGTGCGAGAAAATTTACGATATCGGCCTAAAGCTTGGGCTTGCTTTTCAGATACAAGACGACATCATCGATCTCACAAGCGACGAGGCAGCTGCTGGGAAGCCAGTGCACAACGACCTAGCTAAAAACTCATTTACAAATTTACTTGGTCTATCTGGCGCAAAAAAGAAAAAAGATGAGCTTATTTGCGAGATAGAAGAGGCGCTAAAACAGGTAGATACAAATATCGCAAAGATGATCTTAGAGCTTACAGACAAGCACCTAAGATAGTGCGTAAATTTCGTAAATTTATATCACTTTTTAGACATTTTGGGCAAAAACGCAAGGCAAGTTTTAATCACTTTTTTGTATAATCTGACGCAATAAAAGGAGATCATATGCTAAAAAAACAAGCCGATACTATAAGATTTTTGTGCGCTGATATGGTGCAAAACGCTAACAGCGGACACCCAGGTGCTCCTATGGGCCTAGCCGATATCATGGTGGTTTTAAGCAACTTTTTAAAACACAACCCTAAAAATCCAAAATGGCTAAATAGAGATAGGCTCGTTTTTAGCGGTGGTCACGCATCAAGCTTAGTCTATAGCTTTTTGCACCTAAGCGGCTACGATCTAAGCCTAGATGAGCTCAAAAATTTTCGCCAACTTGGCTCAAACACCCCAGGACACCCAGAAATTCACACTCCAGGCGTTGAGATGGCTACTGGCCCACTTGGTCAAGGCGTGGCAAATGCAGTTGGCCTTGCCATGGCAGAAAAATACGCTGCAAACGTGCTAAATGAGCCAGATAATAAAATAATCGATCACAAAATTTACTGCCTTTGCGGCGACGGCGATCTTGAAGAGGGCATAAGCTACGAGGCATGTTCGATCGCAGGAAATTTAAGACTAGACAACCTTGTGCTCATCTACGACTCAAACAATATCACGATCGAGGGTGACACAGCGATCGCATTTAGCGAGGATGTCAAGGCGAGGTTCGAGGCACAGGGCTGGGAGGTCGCACGCATAGACGGACACGACTACAACCAGATCGAATTTGCACTTGAGCAAGCGAGCGAGAAAGAGTCGCCATATCTCATCATCGCAAACACACACATAGCACGCGGCGCAATGGAGCTTGAAGGCAGCCACCACAGCCACGGCGCACCGCTTGGCGAAGAGATCATCAAAAAGGCAAAGGCCGCAGCTGGTTTTGACCCTGAGAAGAAATTTGCTATCGACGAGGACGTGCTTTTAAGATTTAGAGGCGCAGTTGAAAAGGGCGATCTTGAAGAGGCGATGTGGAACAAAAAGGTTGAGGCACTAAGCATTGAAGGCAAAAATTTATTAAACTCACTTCTTAATCCAGACTTTAGCAAGATCGAATTCCCAGACTTTAGCGACAAAAAGCTAGCTACAAGAGATACAAACCATGTCATTTTAAATGAGATAGCCAAAAAACTCCCTGGCTTTATCGGTGGTAGCGCAGATCTTGCTCCTTCAAACAAGACTGAGCTAAAGGGCATGGGCGACTTCCCAAATGGCAAAAATATCCACTACGGCATCAGAGAACACGCCATGGCAGCTATCAACAACGGCATCGCTAGATACGGCCTTTTCTTGCCCTTTTCAGCGACATTTTTCATCTTCAGTGACTATCTAAAGCCAAGTGCGAGGATAGCAGCGCTAATGGGCATCAAGCACTTTTTTGTCTTTACGCACGATAGTATCGGCGTTGGCGAAGATGGTCCGACACACCAGCCTATCGAGCAGCTTAGCACATTTAGAGCGATGCCAAATTTCTACACTTTCCGCCCAGCTGATGGTAACGAAAACGCAGCTAGCTGGCAAGCAGCTCTAAATTTAAACGCTCCAAGCGCATTTGTGCTTAGCCGCCAAGGGCTTGACCCACTTGCAAAAGGCGAATTTGGCGAGGTTAGCAACGGAGCGTATCTTTTAAGCTTGGCAAAAGATGCAAAGATCACATTTATAGCAAGCGGCAGCGAGGTCTCACTCTGCGTAAAAGCAGCCGCACTTCTAGCTGAGCAAGGTATCGGTGCAAACATCGTATCAGCGCCTTGTTTTGACCTACTTTGCGAGCAGCCAGCTGAGTATGTGGCTAGAATTTTAGATAAAAATACAACCATCATCGCAGTTGAGGCTGCAACTGGCTATGAGTGGTATAAATTTGCTGACGCGGTTTATGGCATGAACAGCTTTGGCGCCAGCGGCAAGGCAAATGAGCTATTTGATCACTTCGGATTTACTCCGCAAAAGCTTGCAAATTTTGCTAGTGAACTTATATAAAATTTAACTTTGGGGAGTAAAATCCCCAGCTGCAATCTAAAATCAAAAAAGGCATTTTATGGAAATTTCTCACGTTATCGTTTTGGCCTTGGTGCAAGGCATAAGCGAGTTTTTGCCGATATCAAGCTCGGCTCATCTCATCTTGGTGCCAAAGCTACTTGGCTGGCCAGATCAAGGGCTTGCTTTTGACGTGGCAGTGCATGTTGGTACGCTAAGCGCGATACTTTTTTATTTTAAAGATACGATTTTTAAGCTACTTCGCGACTTTTTTGCCTCGATAGCGCAAAGAAAGATGGTAGGCGATAGCTTGCTTGTCTGGTGCGTGGGATTTGCCACTATCCCAGTTGGTATCTTTGGACTTTTGTTTAACAACGTGATCGAAGAGTACGCAAGAAGCGGCGTTGTGATCGCTGTTACAACGATCATCTTTGGCATCGCACTTTACTTTGCTGATCTTCGCTCAACAAACAAAAGCGAATACGAAATGACCATAAAATTTGCTCTCATCATCGGCTTAGCGCAGGCTGTGGCGCTCATCCCTGGCGTCTCAAGATCAGGCATAACGATGACGGCGGCACTTTTTTTAGGCTTTAGCCATAAAGGCAGTGCAAATTTCTCATTTTTACTTTCGATACCTGTCATCATCCTAGCTGGCGGACTTGAGAGCATAAAGCTTATAAAAGATCCAAACGCTCTGCCTTGGAGCGACATCGCCCTTGGCGTCATCATAAGTGCAGTTAGTGCTTATATCTGCGTGAAGCTATTTATGGGGATCATCTCAAGGATCAGGATGCTACCTTTTGTCATCTATCGCTTGATCTTGGGTGCGTTTTTGCTCTATCTATTCTTATAAATTTAAGTGATGAAAAGGCTAGGCTAAGACCTAGCCAAAATGATAAATTTGCCAAAAAGCTTGGCAAATTTACTCCTCTTTTTTATCTTTTTTTATGACGTTTATGAAGTCTTTTGCGGCTTGATATGCTCTGTCGCCAAATTTCTTAGCTTCTGATTTTATATCCATCTGTTTGATGTCTTCAAGCTTGTCGTTCGCCTTTTTCTCAAACTCTGCGATATCTTGTTTGAGGCCTTCAAGCTTGTCATTTGCGTCAAAATTTAGCTTTAGCTCTTGCTTTAGAGCTTCAAATTTATTGTTCGCCTCGCTCACAAGCTTTGCAACGCCGTTTGACTTTAGCTCTTCAAGCCTTGAGCTGATCTGCTCCATCGCTTGATCGCTTATGCGTTTAAATTTTGCTAGGTTTGTGTCAAGCTCGCTATTTATCACGCTTTCGATCTCGCTTTTAGCCACGCCGTCAAATTCATTTTCAAGCTCTTTAAGAAGCGCTATGAACTCTTCATCCACGTTTTTTAAATTTAAAAGCTGTGAGTTTAGCCTTAGCTCATCTGGAGCAAATTTCGCCTCATCTTTTAGCTTCTCAATAGCTCTTAAAACGCCATCTCTTGTGCCGTTTATCGCGCCTTTTATGAGCTCTTTTGCAAATATATGCCCCTCATTTGCTAAATTCCCCGCTGCACTGATGATATTTTTTGAAATTTCAAACATTCGCTCCTTGCTAAACTCCCCGCCTCTTATCGCAGAATAGGTCATATTTTTAGCTATCGCGCCAGCGGTCTCTTCTACGTCCTTTGCACCTTCAAGTGTTGTTAGAAAGGCGATTTGAGCGCTCTCTTTTAAGATGCCAAGCATCCTTGTTTCTCTAATAATGGCGTTATTTAAAAGCTCTAAAATTTCCTCTTTTTCGCCAAAATTTCTATCCTTTACGACCTCTTCAGCCGCTTCAAATGAAATTTTTAGCCTATTTTTTATCTCTTCACGCTTTGCCTCGATCGCTCTATTTATCTCATCTCTTTTATCAAATAGCTCATAAAGCCCCTTCTCTTGGCCGCTAACTAGGGCCTGATTTATCCCCTCCATAGCGCTTTTTAGGTTTTTAGCATTTATGAGGCTCTCTTTATCCATCTTATCGTAAAGCTCGTTCATCTTTTGCTTTAAAAGATCGGGCAGTGTGTTTTCGTCTTTGTCTGAGACGTCCCTAAAAAAGTCGTTGCAAAGAGCCTTTATGCTAGTTAGTAGCCCCTCGCTATCTTTATAATCACGTAAATTTTGCTCAAGTTTATCCATATTTTTGCCTTATAAAACGTATTTTGCTTCGTGTTTTAGCGCTGAAAAAATCTCTAGCCTCTCTTCTTCGCTTAAAACTAGCACGGCTAGGTCGTAGCTAGCGTATTTTTTATCTTTGCTAAATTTTGAAAAAACTAGCTTAAATTCTCTATCTTTTACTATCTCTTTTACCTTCTCTTCGGCATTTACGCCAGCGTCAAATATCACTTTATACTCCCAGTGTGTTGGGTAGTCGATTTTTGCCTTTTTATTATTTAGATCGCATATATTCGCCACTTTTGCCTCCTGTTTTGCTCTCTAGCACGATGTTATCTATCTGCATGCCCTTATCTATAGCTTTTACCATATCATAAATGGTTAAAAGTCCCACGCTCACGCCTGTTAGAGCCTCCATCTCAACGCCTGTTTTGCCCTCTATCTTGACGCTCACATAAAGCTTAAAAGCGCAAATTTCAGGCAGCTCCTCGATGTCACAATCCACACCCAAAATGGCCAGTGGATGGCACATAGGTATTAGCTCGCTTGTCTTTTTAGCGCCCATTATAGCAGCGACAACCGCTGTTTGGATGACTGGGCCTTTTTTTCCAGTATTTTCTTTGATCGCCTTAAAAGCATCTTTGCTCATTTTGATGATCCCGCTAGCAGTTGCTACTCTTTTAGTTGGATCTTTTGGGCTTACATCGACCATCTTTGGACGGTCTTTTTCATCTAAATGTGTTAGCATTATCTCTCCTTTTTTTGGTGGATTATAGCCTATTTAAGCAAATTTAAGTTA
>NZ_PPCG01000022.1 GCF_002913745.1 Campylobacter concisus | reverse complement strand
TTCATTGCTCTTAAATCTGCAGAAGATAAGCAGCCAAAACTATTCGCATAATCGCTTCCTTAAAACTGGCATTTTTTTAATAATTTGACAAGTGTCCCCTTTTTAAGGGGTCAAGGGGATATCCCCTTGCGAGTTTCAAGGTATTACCTTGAGTATGCTCGCCTAGAATAAAAACATACTTTTTAACAATAATTTTGTCGGACATTTTCGGCGTTAAAGCCTATCCTGCAATCAATAAAAAAAAGCTGGGGTATGGGGTTATAACCCCATAAGTGTGGCACATTAGGGGCGAAGCTCCGCCCTAAGTGATATAATTTTAGAGTAGTCTTTAACAAAAGAAGCCCAGATCTGCAGGGCGTCCGCCCTGCAAACTGGGCGTTCTTGTCAAATTAATAAAAAACTCTTAGTTTTAAGGTTTTGCACTAATAGCGCTAAATCTTATAATGTAACTCTAAACTTAAATAATTATAAAAATAAGCTAATTTTTATTTTAAATTGGGGGGTTACTACGACACCCCCCAATGGGTGCTTTGTGCTTTGTGCCATAAGTTTTATTTAAGTTTTCTTGTATTACAATTCAAGTATCAAAAAAAAAGAGAACCCGAAACACCTTTTTAAAATCTGGTTCTCTTTATTCCCGTTTGGAGGTTAAATTATGTCACAAGACAATAAAAATGTCAAAAAGAGAAACTGGGCTTTTGTTGCATATCCTGAGAGTATGCCAACCAACTGGCTTGAAATATTACAAGAAACAGGCGCACCGATTGCTATTTCACCGCTACACGATAAAGATTTGAATGCTGATGAACACGAGAAAAAGGCACATTATCACTTTATAATTTGTTATGGTGGTCCAACGTCTTTTAATGTTGTTAAACGTCTAACTGATAAATTAAACGCACCTATTCCGATAGCTTTAGAGCAAATAAGGGGCTATTATCGTTATTTTACGCACAAGGACAACCCAGAGAAGCACCAGTATGATGAAAGCGAAATAAAGTGCCTTAACGGCTTTAAAATTAGTGATTATGTTGAACTTACAAGAAGCGAAGTATCAAAAATCAAAAAAGAGATTAGAGATATTATTCGCGGTAATTGTTTATCTGAATATTCCGATTTAATGGACTATCTCGATGCTGAAGGTATTTGGGAGCGAATAGAAGTAGCCGAAAATAATACGATACACTTTGACGCTTTATTGCGATCTATACGACACAAGAAAGGTTAAAAATGGGGTTTCCTAAGAAGCACGAACAAAGCGTAATACGCAGTGTTAGAGTTCCTAAAGTTATGCAAGATTTTTTAAAAGAGTATTTTAAAAATAGAGATGATTTTACTGCTAATGATTTTATAAATTTGCTTATTGAAAATTCCGACGAATACAAGAAATTCATTGCTCTTAAATCTGCAGAAGATAAGCAGCCAAAACTATTCGCATAATCGCTTCCTTAAAACTGGCATTTTTTTAATAATTTGACAAGTGTCCCCTTTTTAAGGGGTCAAGGGGATATCCCCT
>NZ_PPCG01000021.1 GCF_002913745.1 Campylobacter concisus | reverse complement strand
GTAAAATTTCATATCGAGATAAAAAAGTTATATATTTTTGCTAATTTTAATAGATAAGAAAAATTATTGATAAAATTTTAGATTATAAAAATCATAAAGATAATTTAAATTTTATAAATTTAAAAGGAGAGCAAGCGCCCTCCTTATTGTTATACGTTTAGTCCTGTATTTCTTAGCATGACGCGTTTGCGATATACATTTGAAACCTCAGCAGCGTCGCCAACTAAAAGCGCGTTTGTAGAGCAGATAGCCGCACACATAGGAACTTTGCCCTCGGCCATTCTGTTTTGACCGTAAAGCTCTCTCTCCTCGTGTGAGTTAGTTGGCTCTGGACCGCCTGCGCACATAGTGCATTTATCCATTACGCCTTTTACGCCAAATGCCCCGTCTTTAGGGAACTGCGGCGCACCAAATGGGCAAGCATATAAGCAGTATCCACAGCCTATGCACTTGTTTTTATCGTGAAGCACGATGCCATCAGCTCTAATGTAGAAGCAATCAACCGGACAAACTTGCTCGCAAGGTGCATCGGTGCAGTGCTGACACGCGATAGTAGTTGAAACCTCTTTGCCCTCGATACCATCGTGAAGTGTGATAACCTTTCTTCTATAAATTCCTACTGGAAGCTCATGAGCAGAAGAGCAAGCGACTTGACATCCATAGCAGCTGATACATCTATTAGTATCTACAAAAAATTTCATTCTTGCCATTTTTCTCTCCTTACTCTTTACCTAGGGCGTCTCTCTCGCCATACTCGTGATAAAACGATGTTTTAAAGGTGTTCTCCTCAGCTTTTTCTATGCGGCAAAGACCTGCGTTAAATTCTGAAATTTGAGTAACAGGGTCAAATCCGTAGTTAGTAACTGTGTTAAAGCTCTCGCCGATGACATAAGGCTTAGTGCCCTCTGGGTAGCGAGCTGAGAGATCAACACCTTGCATAACGCCAGCGAAGTTGTAAGGCATACAAATTCTATCTGGAGTTACCATATAGCTGTGGTAGCATCTTACTTTGATCTTCGTGCCTTGTGGGCTGTGGATCCACATCATATCGCGATCTTTTATGCCGTATTTTAAAGCAAGCTCAGGATGGACGTTAGCAAACATCTCAGGCGTGATAGCTGAGAGGTATTTACTTGTTCTTTCGATCATTCCCGCACCACTTAAATTTACGACGCGTTGCGTACTAAATACGATAGGAAACTCTTTTGACCAGTCTTTTGCTTGTTGCTCTGACTTAAATCTAGTAGAAACACGGAAATTTCTAGCTTGATCATCAAATGTCGGATACTTTTGGACAAGATCCCAGCGTGGTGAGTGGATAGGCTCTCTATGTTTTGGGATAGGATCAAGGAATTCCCAAACGATAGCTCTAGCCCTTGCATTACCATACGGCACGACGCCTTTTTCACGGCATTTTTCTAAGATGATACCACTGTAGTCCATACTCCAGCTTGGTCCTATCTTAGCTTTCTCTTCTTCAGTTAGAGTGATGCCTAGGACTTTTTCTATATTATCTTTTGTGATTTGTGGGTAGCCACCTTTTATAGCTGAGCCAACAAGTGTGCTCTCTTCGCTAGCTAGCTGACTAACGCCGTTATGCTCTAAGCCAAAGCGGTTTCTAAAGCCAGAGCCACCCTCTGCATAAGGCTTACTCATATCGTAAAGTATCGGTGTGCCAGGGTGTTTTTCATCCCATGCTGGCCATGGCTTGCCGTAGTACTCGCCTTTTACTTCGCCGCCAAGACCTATTAGCGTATCTGGGTCAAATTTATCCCAGTTTGCTTGGTGACGTCTAAACATCTCAGCAGTTCTGCCGCCATAACCGATAGAATTTCCTACCCTTGCTATCTCGTTTGTCGCATCATCTGGCCATACAAAGTCATCTTTTACTTGTTTTAGCTCTCTATCTACGACAGCCATCTTCATGCCTTTTACGTATTCATCATAAAAGCCAAATTTCTTAGCAAATGCAAACATAACTTCGTGATCGCCCTTGCTCTCATAAAGTGGATCAACGACTTTTGTTCTCCACTGACCTGAGCGGTTTGTAGCGTTTAGGTGACCTTCATTTTCAAAGGCAGTTGCCACTGGCAAGATATAAACACCATCTTTTCTATCTGAAAGAATAGAAATTTCATTTACAAATGGCTCAGCAACTACGATCATATCTAGTTTTGAGGCTGCTTCTTGGATTTTAGCTAGGTGTGCCATAGATGTTAGACCAGTTCCTTGAACCCAAAGAACCCTTAATGCGCCACTACTAAATGTATTTTCCTCTTTTAAGACGCCTTGCCACCATTTTGAAAGTGACCAGCCTTTTTCATTTCTCCAGTTTCTATCCTCTGGATTTTTAGGATCGTGGTAATAATACTCTTCAAAAACAGTGTTTTTAACTGGTGTGCCACCTTGTTTTGGCTCTTTAGTTGAGACTGCAAAGCGTTTGATAAACTCATCATAATCAACACCCCAACCTTGGCAGTAGTACTTCCAAGCCGCGTCAGTTAGTCCGTAATACATCGGCAAGCTATCTGAGAGGTTACACATATCGGTTGAACCTTGAACGTTGTCGTGACCACGGATAATGTTACAGCCGCCACCTGGTTTACCCATGTTGCCTAGGATTAGTTGAAGGATAGGTAAAATTCTAGTATTTGAGCTACCAACTGAGTGCTGAGTGATACCAAGTGCCCAGATCACCGTGCCTGGTTTTGTATGAGCTAGGATATTTGCAGCTTCCATTAGCTTATCAACTGGCACGCCTGTAACGTCAGATGTGACCTCTGGTGTCCAGTGCTCAGCCTCTTTTGCTATCTCGTCGATACCATAAGTTCTATTTTTTATAAATTCTTTATCTTCCCAGCCATTTTTTAAGATGATGTGGATGAGGCCATAAACAAGTGCTATATCTGTGCCTGATCTTTGTCTTAGGTATAGATCAGCGTGTGCAGCTGATTTTGTAAAGTTTGGATCAGCTACGATCACCTTTGCGTTGTTTCTATCTTTTGCTTGCAAAGTGTGCTTCATGCCGCCAACTGGGTTTGCCACAGCTGGATTTGCACCTATTATAAATATACATTTTGAATTTGCAGCCATATCTCCAAAGTGGTTTGTCATCGCGCCATAACCCCAAGTATTCGCCACACCGGCGACTGTTGCGCTATGTCAAATTCTTGCTACGTGGTCGTTGCTGTTTGTGCCCCAAAACGCAGCAAATTTTCTAAAGTAATATGCTTGCTCGTTGTTAAATTTCGCAGATCCTAAGAATATAACGCTATCAGGGCCATCTTCTTTGCGGATCTGAAGCATCTTATCGCCGATCTCATTTACAGCTTGATCCCATGAAATTCTCTGCCATTTGCCATCAACCTTTTTCATAGGATATTTGATGCGTTGTTTGCTATGTGTAAGGTCGATCTGGTCGATACCTTTTGAGCAGTGTGAGCCTTGAGATATCGGGTGAAACATCGCCATATCTTGACGAACCCAAACACCATCTTGTACCTCAGCCTCGATACCACAGCCTGCTGAGCATATAGAACAAATAGTTCTAACCTTTTTTGAGCCAGGGAAAGGATCTTTTATCTCCTCTGCGCTAGCGTGTCTTATCGTATCATTTTGTCCAAAAGCCATTGTGGTGCCAGCACCTAGTGCGGCTAGCTTTAAAAATGAACGTCTTCCTATACGTGCATCACTCATGGTTTTCTCCCTTAGTATGCGATTTTATAATAGGTTTCCCAGTTTTTGCTTTTTTTATAAAGCACCTCTTTTTTGTTTGACTTGCCTACGACAACGCCATTGTCATCAGGAGCCAAGTCATCACTAGTCACTTTTGCTACGGCTGAGACTGCGAGTACTCCGCCGGCAGCACCGACTTTTAGAGATTTTTTGAGAAAATCTCTTCTTGATCCTTGCATTTTTCCTCCTTATGCCTCAAAATTTTTTGAGAAATTTGGTTCATTGATATGTAAAATTTGCATATTTTAAATTCTATGAATATGCAAAATAGCCTAGTTTAGGGCTTTCGTGACCCTAAAGTTAAACTATGTAAATTTAGCATATTTATAAGTTAAGCAAAGTAAATATAAAAGTTTAATTAAGAATGTTAAGTATTTATTAAAAATATAGTTAAATATACTTTAAATTTATAAAATTTATTTGTAGCAGAAATTCTAGGGAGAGCTCCCTAGAAAATGTTATTTTAGATCACTTTTATTTACGATAAATGGCACTGATCTAACACCAGCTGCAAAGTATTTTTTGCGCAGATTGTCGATCTTTGCGACATCTTCTTTACTAACGCTCTTATCATCTACATTGTAGTCTTCAGCGTAGTATTTTCTTAAAATTTTAACCTTGTCACTGTCACTCTTAGCAGCTTTTGCATCTTTGTAGATTAGTGAGCTTTTTTGAAGTGATGAGATGTCATGCACTGGAGTTAGGACGATCTCTACGTTGCTATCTTTTAGCGTTGTCTCGATCTTTGCTAGCTCAGCTCTACAGTATGGGCACTCAGGGTCTGAAAACATTATGATAGTTGGCTTTTTAGGGTCGCTACCAAGAACGATGATGTTTGCCTTGTCTTCATCTTTATAAATTTTAGAAATTCCCTTTGCGATGACCTCTTTTTTCACTTCAGCTAGATATGATTTTTGCTCTTTTAGATCGATCACGTCTGGGAAGATGAAGTCACCTTTTGTAAAAACTATCTCATCTTGTGAGTTGCCATCTTTGCTTAGTTTTACCACGACAGCTTCGATGTCGCCTGCCACTTTGTGACGATCAGCTACCTTTACTTTTACGCTGCTATCAACCATTTGAGAGTAGAAGTCCTCTATTTGCTTATCGCTTGCTGCCATTAGGCTAGTTGCCGCGATGATTGAGGCTAAGATCACTTTTTTCATTTTTATCCTTTTTAAAAATTTGGCGGATTATATTTGCTTTTTGTAAATGAATACTAACTGCGAAAAACCCTATCATTTCCTTGCTTCATTATGTCACTCTCAAGATCAAGCTGCTCAAGGTAGGCGATTATATATTTTCTACTTAAATTTAGCGCATCCTTGGCGTTTATGACATTTACAAAGCCTTGATTTTTTATGATCTCTTTTAGCTTATCAAGTGCCATTTTTAGTGAATTTCTAGTGATAAAAAGGTTATGCTCTAGCCTTATGACCCTGCCCATTGCGGTAAGTTTTTTAAGGGCATTGTCACCACTAACCCTATCGATCTCTAAATCATCATATATATTATATGGCGCCGTAGGAGCAAGCTTGCCACTTTCTAAAATTTCATAAATTTTCTCTTCAAGCCTTACTTTTAGCTTGCTAAGATCAACGCCTTTTTTAGTATAGACGCCGCTATCTTTTGAGATTAAATTTATACTTTCAAGCTCATCAAGCGCTCTTTGGGCTAAATTTTGACTAGCCCAAGCAAGTTTTAGGCTGATACTTTGAGCTGAAAATACAGCAAATTCATTCTTTTCTATCATAAATTTAATGGCTGATTTTATCCGCTCAACCGCGCTTAGATCGTAGATGTTTAAAGCCTTTTCATCGACAAAGACGTTTGAGACTTTTTTGGCCACGGCTACGGCTTCTTCGTGATTTAGACCAAATCTTTGGTAAGAAGAGATGATGCCAAAGCCATTTTTGTGAGCCTCTTTTAAGATAGAAAAAGCTTCAACAAAATCATGCTTTAAAAGCGAGGCTAAAAAGAGAATTTTGCCAGCCTTTTTTAGTGGCTCAAGCACAGGATTTAGCACTCTACCACCGCCTATCACGCGCGCATCTGAGATGAGCACAAAGGCCTCGTCAAATTTCAAAAACATATCGCTTTGAAATTTAAAGCTCACGAAGTAGCTATCATCTTTTTGACTAAGGATTAGCACCTTTGCAGGCACATTTTTAGCGCCCACGCAAAATGTCACGCTTTGAGAGTGGATGAGATTTTTAGCAGTTACGACCGCATCAACCTCTCTAAATCCCCTAAAAAAGCCCTTTTTGCTAAGTAGCTGACCCTTTTTTAGCTCGCTAAGCTCTATGCCAGTTAGATTAAGCGCCACGCGGCTGCTAACTCCAGCGCTATCAACGAATTTATCGTGGCTTTGCACGCTTCTTACTAGCACCTCTTTGCCAGCGTCGTAGTTAAAAAGCTTATCGTTTTTACTAACGCTTCCCTCTATCACGGTGCCAGTTACGACATTTCCGATACCTTTTAGGCTAAAAACCCTATCAATGTAGTATCTAAAAACGCCCTCCTCATCGCGCTTTTTGGCTCTTAGCGTAAAGAGGTAGTTTCTAAGCTCATCGATGCTTGTCTTATCCTTTATGCTAACGGCGAAAATTTCTAAAATTTGCAGGTTTTTAAATTTAGAAATTTCATCTCTTATTTCTTTTTTTCTTAAATTTATGGTGGCCTCATCTACCAGATCGCACTTTGTAAGCGCAACGATTATAGATTTCACGCCAAGGAGATTTAAAATTTCAAGGTGCTCCAAGCTTTGGGGCATGAGCCCGTCATTTGCCGCCACCACAAACAAGCACGCATCAAAGCCATACGCGCCACTTATCATCGTTTTTATGAGATTTTCATGTCCTGGCACGTCGATAAACGCGATATTTTCGCTATTTTTGCTTAAATTTGAAAAGCTTAGATCGATCGTTATGCCACGCTTTTTCTCCTCTTCAAGATTGTCCCCCTCAAAGCCGTTTAGCTCCTTTATAAGCGCGGTTTTTCCGTGGTCGATATGCCCTGCTGTTCCTATTATTAAACTCATTTTTCTTCCGTTTCATTTATTATTTTTATTAGCGTCTCTACGTCATCATCAAGAAGCGATCTAAGATCAAGCATAAATTTGTCATTTTCTATGCGCCCGATCACCCTTTTTTGCCTAAATTTTAGCTCGTTTAAATTTGCGTCGCCACCAAATGCAAGTGCCACACTTGGGATCTTTTTATTTGGCATCGCCCCACCTCCCACAAAGGTTTGTGTGCGCACTATTTCAAGCGGAGTTTTTAGGCTTTTATTTATAAAATTTGCCAAGTTCTCAAGCTCTTTTACGCTTTTGTGAAGCAACTTTTGCGTTGTGATTAGCTCAAATTCTTTGTTTAGATAGGCTTTCATGCTCTCGGCCAAAAGCGAGATGATCACTTTATCGACACGAAGCATCCTTAAAAGCTGGTTTTTTCTAAGCTTTGCGATGAGCTCTTTTTTGCCGACTATGATGCCACACTGCACCGCGCCAAGCAGCTTATCGCCGCTAAAGCTAACTAGCGAAACATCTTTTAAATTTTTTAGATCTGGCTCGTTTTTGTCTAAGTTAAATGGCAAATTCCCGTAAAATCCACTGCCAAGGTCAAAATAATCTATCAAATTTTGCCTGCTTGCTAGCTCGCTTAGCTCATTTGCCGTGGTCTCTTCGCTAAAGCCAACGATGTCAAAATTTGAGCGATGAACCTTTACAAGCATCGCCGTCTCGTCACTTATCGCCTCTTCATAGTCCTTTAGCCTAGTTTTGTTTGTAGTGCCGACCTCTTTTAAGATACAACCTGCATTTGCCATCACTTCAGGCACTCTAAAACTGCCGCCGATCTCGACTAGCTCGCCTCTGCTAACGACCACCTCTCTGCCCTTTGCAAAGGTGTTTAGCACCAAAAATACAGCGCTTGCGTTGTTATTTACAACGATGGCGTCCTCAAAGCCAAAAGCCCTTGCTATTAGCGAGCCAACGTAGTCGTATCTGTTGCCGCGGCTGCCTGTTTTTAGATTGTATTCAAGGTTTGAGTATCCAGTGATAACAGGTGTTGCTCGCTTTAAAATTTCTTTATCGATAACGCTTCTAGCGAGGTTTGTATGTATGGTGATACCGGTTAAATTTAGCACTCTTTGAAGGCTTGCTTCATTAAATTTATAGTACTCATCTAGGACCAAATTTATTATCTCTTCTCCGCTAAAGCTTGCATTTTCATTTAAAATTTTAGCTCTTATTTCATCTAAAATTTGCCTTGCAAGCATAGTGACTAAACTCGTATCAAGCCCCGAAAATGCTTCATTTTTTATGATCTTATCAACTTGTGGGATATTTCTTAAATCGTTCAATTTGCGCTCCTAGTAAGTTAGTTTTACCAAGGCGTGATTTTAACATAAAAATATTATAAATTAAAACTTAGAGCAAAAAGAAGGATATAAATTTCAGAGTCTATTAATCCCATTAATATTAGAATAAGCCCGTTTTTGATAATAGGAGAAACAATGAAAGAATTTGGCTTTTATAACTATTTTGTCGATGCTTTGATGCTAAATGAGCAGATAGAGATCAACAACGAAAATGGCGACTATCTAGTCTCAAACTCTCCAAAGCTAAAAGCAAACATCATCGCACCTGAGATAAATTTCTACCTTAAAAATACCACCGCAAGCGTCTTAGAAAAAGCCAAAAACACACTTTTACTCTACGAGGCAAGAGCGAGCGCCTTTGACATGGCAAAGGATGTGGATTACGAAAAAGAGGTCGGCAAAAATGTCGTGATAGTAAGCAACTCAGGCCGCGAAGAGCTAGCAAATTTACTAAAAGAAAATGGCTACAAAGTGATTGAGCTCACGCACTTTGAGGTTAAATTTATATATGGCGCTGCTGGCGAGCTAAGCGTTTTGGTGCTTAGAGCAAATGATGAATTTGAGGTTGATTGCGACTTTTTCTTAGTTGAAAACGCAAGGGATTATATGCTAAAACAAAGCGGCTGCTACGAAATTTCAGGGTTAAAAGATGAAAAAGTGCTTGAAATTTTAAATGCAAAAAGCCCAAAATTTAGATACAAAAGCTTTACGCAGTATGACTCTTCTATCTGCCAGTATCACGAGCGCAGGACCGAAATTTGCGGACGTTGCGCCGAGGTTTGCCCAACGGTTGCTATCTTAAAAGAGGACGAGACAAAGCACCTTGTCTTTTCAGCGATAGATTGCACAAACTGCGGAAACTGCATCAGCGTCTGCCCTAGCGGCTCGCTAGACTCAACGCTCATGCCACAAAGCTCATTTGCCACTATCGCTAAGCTTTACAAAGATAAGGTCTCTCTCATCATATCTGAAGAGATAAATTTAGAAGAGCTTAACGTGAGCCTACCGCAAAATGTCCTACCTTTTGTCATCCTAGCCCCGCATCTGCTAAGCCAAACGCACTTTTTGACGCTCCTTCAAGAAAGTGGTGCAAGTGTGATTTTATATAGCAAGAGCCTTGGCAAGGGCGAAAAAGACGCCATTAGCATCTTAAATCAAATTTATGAGCTTAAATTTAAAGAGCAAGCGATATACCACGCAAAAGATAAGGCCGAGCTTGAAAGCGCACTTAAAAAAGCAAAACTAATAGACGGCTCTCAGCACTCTATCAACGAATACGCACTGCCAAAGAGAGAAATTTTTGCCAAAAGGCTTGAGTTTATCGTAGGTAGTGATGATCTTGGCGTGGTAAAAAGCGGCGAGATGATAAGATATGGCGAGGTTAAGATAAACGCTGAAACTTGCACGCTCTGCCTTAGCTGTGTCGGCGCTTGTAACGTAAGCGCTTTGGTGGCTGACAAGAAGACAAATTCGATTTTATTTAACCCAAGCGTCTGCACCGCCTGTGGCTACTGCGAGCTAAGCTGCGCTGAGAAAAACACCATCTCGCTTGAAGTTGGCAAACTAGCACTTAAGCCTGAGAGCTTCGTTTATAGCGAGCTTGCGCATGATGAGCTTTTTGCTTGCGTGGAGTGCGGAAAAGAGTTTGCGACTAAAAAAGCAGTCGAGAAGATCGCAGCGATCATGCAGCCACGTTTTGGCAACGACAGAGCCAAGATAAAAGCTCTTTACTGCTGTGCCGACTGCAAGGCAAAGATCATGGTGCAAGCCCAACTAAACGCGATGAGAGAGGATTTATTAAATGGATAAAAACATCACAAAAGCAAGGGCATATTTTTACGAATTTTTAGCTTATCCGCTATTTTTTCACACTAGCGATGAGAAATTTGCAAGGTGGAGAGAGCAGCTAAGCTACCTAGCGCAAAATCCTTTGAGCGAGCAAAGCGCAGAGGCATTTGCAAATTTAGATAAATTTAGCTTTAAAGAGCTTGTAAATGAGCAAAATGAGGTTCTTTTTGGCTTTACAAATATCCCTTTAAGCGCCTCATTTTATGAAGAGGGCAGAGATAACGGCGCGGCTAGACTTAGGGTGATACACTGCCTAAACCTTAGCCCATATAGGCGTGATAAGGAGCTTTGCAAGGATAGCGAAGACTACGTTGGCTTTATATTTTTAGCGATGGCTACGTTTTTAAATGACGAATTTAATGGCGCAAAAAATATCAGCGACAAGCTTTTTAGCGAGACTTTAAATTTATTTGTAGATGAGTTTGGCTCGCTACTTTTAGCTCATAAAAATGCAAATTTCTTCCGCTCCTATGCGCTCATCTTAAAAGACTTCATCGAGCTTGAAAGAGCCGTTTTAAGCGTAGAAGCGCCAGCTAAGCCACAAGGCGATAGCGTCGCTATGGCAGCTCTTAAAAAAGAGCCATTTCAAAGCAAGATGCCAACTATTAAAACCAAGCTTCACTGGGAGGAATTCTCCCCAGTCATCTCACACGAGTTTAAAGACTAGCTTAAATTTACTCTTAGCCTAGCTAGGAGTAAATTTAACATCCGCTTAAATCTCACAACTATTCTTGATATTTTTTAACTATCTTAGCCCTTTGGTAGTAAATTTCTTTAAATTTTTACAAAGGATTTACAATGGTAATGACACACTACATGGAGCTTTTATCGCTCAATCAACCTTACAATCTAATCCTCTACATGGTGATACCTATGGGGCTTGCGGAGCTTTTAGTGGCGATGGAGTTTTTCACGATGTATCACATGGATAGCGGCAAAAACGCTGGCTTTAAGGCCGTTAGCAAATTTGTTGGCATAGTGCTTGGGGTCTATTTTACAGCTCTTGTAATCTACTTTTTAGCAAAAATTTATCCAAGTATAAAATGGCGCGGATATGCCGATATTATCGCTATCTACTCATATCTCATCGGCGTCATCCCACTTCTTGGCATCGCGCTTTTAGAGCTAAATTTGATCTATAAAAACGCAAGCCAAAAGGCAAAGCTAAAGCTTCACTTTTGCCTGCTTATCTTCTTCTTGATCGTCGGACACGTCGCTATGATATTTGGCATGGTTGATCCTACTATAACTGGCTACAAGGCTAATGATGGCGCGATGGATATGCGGATGAATATGCCAATGAACATGCCAGCAGATATGCCGATGCATGATCACCACAAGATGATGATGGATATGCAACAGATGAGTGATGATAACTCAACTAACATGCATATGCATCACTAAAATTTTTATAGCTTCTTGGTGCCTACTAAGAAGCTATAAAAAATTTAATTCTTTTTTTCTGCTTTTAACAATCTATCTTCTTTAAAAAATTTTCGGAGTGATTTTTGCTCTTTTGGGCCTATTTTGTAGCTTATAAATTTAAGATACCACTTGATATCTTGCTCGCTTATGTCGCGACTTTTAGCATACTGGGCTAAGATGTAGTTTGGAATTTTTACATTTTTTTGCAAAAATTTTGCGACCAGTTTTTTGTAGAACGAGCCATTTTTTACGTAAGAAAATCTACCAAAAACAAAGGGCAAATTTGTCTTTTCGTGCCAAATTTGACCAAGGTCGTAAAAGCACTCTTTGCCCTCGCTTAAGTATGCCTTTAGCGCCCTGTCACCTATGATCACCTCGCCATTTAGCTTAAGCACCTTGGCTAGGGCGTTTGAGCTAGCCGAGGCAGGATCTGGCTTTGGGGCTGAGTTTTTGCGCACAAGCACGCTTTTTACATCTTTTTTGGCGACTATTCCAAAATTTAGCTTCTTTAAATTTGCCTTTTTACTAGCTATGCTTGAGATAACCGCAGCGTCGATCTTTCTAGCGTTTAGGGCTCTATTTAGCTTGCTTGGCACGCCTTTTTTAAACTCGATCGCCTTTTTTATCTGAGAGCTTAGTGGGGCTGATTTTAAAAATACGTGAAAGGGGAGTAAATTTAGATAATCAATCTTTCCAAATATCATTTTTCATCTTTTACAAGCTCAAATTTAACCATCTCATTTTCGTTGCAAACGTCGCGAAATAGCTGGGTTAAGCTCTCTTTTGTGCCATCATCCAAAGCATTTTCATTTTTTAGCTTTATAAGCGTTGGCTCATTTATCTCACAAAGGCAGTCAAAGAGCGCGTCTAAATTTTTGCCGTAGTACTCTGGCAGGTCAAATTTCTTAGCAAAATACTCATGCATCTTCTCTTTTTTGAGCATCTTTTTGGCATCTAAACTCACGCTTTTCATTGCATCCTCTTCTCATAAAGCAGGTAAAAATGCTCGTAGTGATCGGGCGTGTAGTAGATAAGCCCGTCGTTTGAGTATAAAATTCTCTCAGCGCCGCGCCTGCCACCATTATAATTCACATCGCACTCAAACCACTTTCTACCATCAGCCTCAGGCAACCTCTTTTCTCGGTTTGAAAACCTATCTCCACCGATGCTTTTGCCGCCGCTTATCTGCCATAAATTTCCGCTTTTTGCGTCCCAGCCAAGAGTCATTGCCTCTTTTTTGGTTATGAAATTTTTTGGTAGCTTGTTAAATTTATAGATATAAAGTGCGACCTTATCTTTTGAGGTGTATGAGCCGTTTTCTGCGAGGCTCTGGCTCTTTTGCCCCTCTTTGTTTAGCTGCTCAAGTAAAATTTGAGCGTTTTTGTTTGCCTCGCCGCCCTCTTTTGAAAAAAAGAAGGTACCGATGATGATGGCAATAACAAAGGCGACTAGAGCTGGCAAAAGTCTTTTGTTCAAATTTTGCCCTTAAAGAGTGTTAAAAACTCTATCGCCAGCATCACCAAGACCTGGTACGATGTAGTTTTTCTCATTTAGTTTCTCATCGATCGATGCCGTATAGACCTCGACGTCTGGGTAAATTTCGCTAAATCTCTTTAGCCCCTCAGGTGCAGCGATGATAGAGATAAATTTGATCTCTTTAACGCCCTTTTCACGCAAAAACTTAACCGCGTCTATCGCCGTGCCACCAGTCGCAAACATAGGATCGATGATGATAGCCATGCGCTCTTTTGCGTCTTTTGGAAGCTTTGCGTAGAAAAACTCAGCCTGCGCTGTCTCCTCGTTTCGCTGAAAGCCCAAAAAACCAACGCTCGCATCTGGTATGATGGTAAAGACGCTATCAAGCATGCCAAGAGCAGCCCTTAAGATAGGGCATATCATCACCTTTGTAGTTAGCCTCTTTGCGTCTGCCACCGCAACTGGAGTTTGGACTTTGACATCTTTTACCTTTAAATTTCTAGTCGCTTCAAAGATCATAAGGTAGCTGATCTCATCAACTAGCATGCGAAACTGAAAAGGCTGGGTGTTTTTATCACGTAAAATGGTTAATTTATGCTCGATCAATGGGTGTGAGATGAGCTTCACGTTTTGCATTTTTTGTCCTTAAATTTACTGTTTTTACAAGGTTTGTCTTTTACAAAATGCCAAGAGAAGAATTTAGCCCAAAATTTGGGCTAAATTTGATTAAAAACCTTTTGCAAGTTTGGCTTTGTAAGCCTCAATGTCAAAATCTTTTACTCTCGCTACGCCATCTTCAACTGCAGCTTTTGCAACTGCTGGAGCGACCGCTGTTAGCACGCGCTTGTCAAATGGTTTTGGGATGATGTACTCTTTGCCAAATTTTAGCTCGCTAACGCCACTTGCTTTTAAAACTTCAGCTGGCACTGGCTCTTTTGCAAGCTGTGCAAGCGCTTTAGCTGCAGCCATTTTCATATTTTCAGTGATCTTTTTAGCCCTAACGTCAAGCGCGCCTCTAAAGATAAATGGAAATCCCAAAACGTTATTTACTTGGTTAGGATAGTCGCTTCTGCCTGTGCCCATCATAACGTCATCTCTTACAGCTACGACGTCCTCTGGGAAGATTTCAGGCACTGGGTTTGCCAAAGCGAAGATGATAGGCTCTTTGTTCATCGACGCGACCATCTCTTTTGTCACAACGCCAGGCTTAGAAAGACCTAAAAACATATCAGCGCCTTTCATCGCATCAGCCAAAGTCCTATCCTCAGTCTCAAGCGCAAATTCAACCTTTTCTGGAGTTAGATCTGTTCTTTTTGAGTGGATGACGCCTTTGCTATCTATCATCACGATGTGTTTTGCGCCAAGTGCTTTATACATCTTTGCGCAAGCTATACCCGCTGCACCAGCGCCGCTAACTACGATCTTTATCTTAGATATATCTTTGCCAGAAATTTCCATCGCGTTTATAATGCCAGCGCTTGTTATCATCGCTGTGCCGTGCTGATCGTCGTGCATTACAGGGATATCGACTGCTTCTTGAAGCTTTCTTTCGATCTCAAAGCACTTTGGAGCGCGGATATCTTCTAAATTTATACCGCCAAATGTCGGAGCTAGAGCCTTGCAAATCTCAACGATCTTATCAGGATCGTGCTCGTCTAGCTCGATGTCAAAGGCATCAACGTTTGCAAATTTCTTAAATAAAACTGACTTGCCCTCCATAACTGGCTTACCAGCGATAGCGCCGATGTCGCCAAGCCCAAGAACAGCCGTGCCATCGGTGATGACAGCTACTAAATTTGCTTTATTTGTATATTTATAAGCTAGCTCAGTGTCTACATTTATCTCACGGCATGGCTCAGCAACGCCTGGTGTATAGGCCATTGAAAGGTCTCTTGAAGTCTCGCAAGGTGTCTTTACCCTGATCTCGATCTTACCGCCGATGTGGTAGTTTAGTGCCTCTTCTTTAGTTACATGTGTCATTTCTCTTCCTTTAATAAATTTTGTATTCTGTTTTTTATCTCGTTGCTACCTACTACTTCAAGCACCTCAAAGATACTTGGGCTCACGCTTGAGCCAGTTAGCGCTATCCTTAAGGCTTGAGCTAGGTCTTTTAGTTTTAAGCCATTTTGCTCTAAAAATTTATTAGTTAGCTCCTCATAGCCTTTAGCATCAAGGTCACGGTCTAAAATTTGAGCAAATTTCGCCAAAATTTCTTTGCTATTTTCATTTATAAATTTAGCCCACGCTTTCTCATCGTAGCTTTTTGGAGTGTTGATGATAGCATTTGCGCTATTTGCCATTTCGATCAAGGTCTTTGATCTCTCACGGAGCGAATTTAATAGTAGCTCGCCCTTTATTAAAGCCTTAAAATCCACGCCAAACTCGAGCATATCGTGCGCTAGTCTCTCGTAAGGCAAAGTTTTTATATAGTGAGAATTTAGCCAGTCAAGCTTTTGAGCGTTGTAGGTGCTTGAGCTTTTGTTGATATCGTTTGGATTGAAGTATTTAAGCATATCCTCAATAGTAAAAATCTCATCATCGCCGTGGCTCCAGCCAAGACGAACGAGAAAATTTAAGAGCGCTTCAGGCAAGTAGCCCATCTTTTTATACTCCATAACGTCAGTCGCGCCGTGCCTTTTGCTAAGTTTTTTACCGTCCTCGCCGTTTATCATAGCGACGTGATAAAATTTTGGCACCTTAAAGCCAAGCGCCTCGTAAAGAACGATCTGTTTTGGGGTATTTGAGAGGTGATCATCGCCGCGGATGACGTCTGTGACGCCCATTAGCGCATCGTCTATCACAACTGTGAAGTTATATGTTGGCGTGCCGTCGCTTCTAGCGATGATGAAGTCGTCTAAGATATCTTCAACCTTAAATTTAACCTCGCCCTTTATGCCATCATGTATGACGATCTCGCCGCTAAGCGGGGCTTTTATACGGATGACTGGCTCGATACCAGCTGGAGGCGTGCCAGTAAAATCTCTATATCTATTATCATATTTTGGGCGCTCTTTTCTTGCCTCTTGGCTAGCTCTAAGCTCTTCAAGCTCCTCTTTGCTCATGTAGCATTTGTAGGCTTTGCCTTCATCAAGCAGCTTTTTAACGTACTCTTTGTAAAGATCAAATCTCTTTGACTGATAGGTCACTTCGCCGTCGTGATCAAGCTTACACCAAGCAAATGCCCCTTTTATAGCTTGTGTTGCCTCTTCTGAGTTTCGTTTTAAGTCAGTATCTTCGATGCGGAGCAGAAATTTTCCATTGTTAGCTCTTGCGTATAAATAATTATAAAGAGCTGTCCTAAGTCCGCCTATATGTAGGTATCCAGTAGGCGACGGAGCAAATCTAGTAACTATCATTTTGTGCCTTATTTTTATGTTATAATTGCCCAAAATTATATTTACTAAATACTTAAATAAAGGTTTCATTATGAAAAAATTGCTCTTTTTGGCTGCTGGCGTGTTAAGTGCCTTAAATTTATATTCAGCTCAGATGATAAACGGCATCGCAGCTATCGTGGAGAACGAGCCTATCACGCTTTACGAGGTTTATAGTTTGAAGGAACAGCTAAAGACAACAGAGCAGGATGCTTTAAATTTGCTTATCAGAGATAGGCTTGAAGATGCGCAGATAAAAAACTTAAATTTAAGCGTGACACCTTTTGAGCTAAACGACAGGATCGAGGCGATCGCAAAGCAAAATGGTATGACAAATTCACAGTTTAGAAGCTCTATCCAAGCTCAAGGCATGGACTTTTTGGACTTTAAAAACAACTTAGAGCACAAGATGCTTCAAGAAAAACTTTATAAAAGCATAGCTGCCGAGGCTGGCAAAAACATAAATGAGCAAAAAGCAAAGGCGTATTTTGACGCTAATCCTGATAAATTTAAGGTCTTTAGCACCGCTAGAGTCGTAGTTTATAGAGCAAAAGACCCTGATCTGCTTGAAGCTCAAAAGACAAGTCCAAAGCTACTAGACGGCGTGCAAACACAAGAGGTTAGTTTGGACTATCAAAGCATAGATCCAAGACTTGCTGCGATCATCTCAAGCACAAATAACGGCGACTACACACAGCCTTTGCAAGGACCTGACAGCTTTGATATGTTTTTGGTAAAAGAGAAGATCGGCTCATACACACCAAGCTTTGCTGATGTAAAAGATAATGTTATAAACGAGCTTTACCAAGGTGAGCAAGAAAAATTAATGAGTGATTACTTCGAAAAACTCCGCGCAAAAGCAAAAATTCAAATTCTAAGATAACTTCAAATTTAGCCACTTTGGTGGCTAAATTTCTCTAAAATTTAAATTTAAAATTTATAAGCAAAAACCTGCAAAAGCAGTCAAATTTAATTACGATTTTTAGTGAAAAATCCAACGTAAATAGCGTAGATGTAAGGGCTACTACAGCTTAAGGAGCAAAAAGTGTGATGTCAGCTCTCCTGAGCTTTCAAGCACGAAGTTGTGGCTTATAGCAGCACCTGCGCCCATGCCTAAAACAAAAAGAGCTGAATTTCAAAGTCAAATTTGTATTGATTTAGCACTAAATTTGTGATGCTTGCGCAGATGATAATAGAGAGATGCCATAAAACATCAAAAGTCACGCTCGAAAATTTTGCTGATAGCTCCCACTGAGCAAAATTTACTTCTTTGCAAAATGCGCCATTTTCGCCAAGTTTTATGCCAAAAACAAGTGCTATCAAAAGTAAAATAGCAGTGATAGTTGGCAAAAATCCTATCGCCTTTGCAGTGGTTTCGCTCTCAGGTAAAAGGTAGCCATTTTTCTTAAAAGTTCGCCCTACAAAGACGCCAGCAAACAAGCCAACAACGCCAGCGATGATGTTTAAATTTAACTATTTGACAACAAATGAGATTATTGAAAATTTTCTATCAGGTCTTTAAAAACTTCATAAAGTTTATTTATTTCATCAACGCTAACTCGTTCGTTTTTGGCGTGTATGCGGTCATTTATGACGCCAAATTCTATCGCATCTACGCCAAATTCTGCAAAGTGCCTAGCATCGCTCGTGCCACCCTTTGTATTTAAAAGTGGCGTAACGCCGGTGATCTTTGTAACAGATGCCATTAAATTTCTTACGATCTTACTGTCTTTGTTCGTTAAAAATCTCTTCGAGCTTTGCTTTATACTAAGCTCGTAACTAAGCGCATCTAAAACGCTTCTAAGATAGCTCTCAACGTCATTTACATCGGTTAAATTTGAGTTTCTAACGTTAAACATTATGCTAAGCTCGCTTGGCGTGACGTTGCAAACCTGCATGCCACCACGAATGTCTGTCACCACGATCTTGCTTGGGCTAAAAAACTCGCTCCCTCCGTCCATATCGTGGTCAGCTATCTTACTTAAAAGTGGAGCTATTAAATTTACTGGATTTATGCATTTTTCTGGGTATGCCACGTGACCTTGAACGCCCTTTATCACGATCTTGCCATTTATCGAGCCACGTCTACCGACCTTTATACTATCGCCAAATTTCTTATCACAAGTTGGCTCAGCCACGACGCAAAATTTTGGCAGATCCCCTATCTCACGCAGATATTCAAGTGCTAAAGGCGTGCCGTAAGTGCCATCGCCCTCTTCGTCACTTGTTAAGATGAGGCTTAGCTTGCCATCAAATTTAGCCTCTTTAGCAGCACAAACAAAGGCAGCCACGCCGCTTTTCATATCCTGCGCACCCCTTGCGTAGATGTAGCCATCTTTTTCTAGCGGGGTAAATGGCTCGCTCTCCCAGCCATCGCCTGGTGGCACGACATCAACGTGTCCTGCAAAGGCTAGATGTTCGCCGTCTCCATAAATTTTAGAAAGTATGAGATTTTTTGTGCCGTTTTTTTCTATAAATTTAGCCTCAAAATCAGGCAAAAATTTAGCGATAAACTCCAAACTGCCTGCATCATCTGGCGTGATAGAGCGAAAGCTTAAAAGCTCTTTTAAAAAGCCAACTACCACTAAAACGCCTTTTTAGAAGGAATTCCCAAGTAAAATCCCTGGAATTCGTCGATGCCTATCTCCTTACAGACGTTAAAGATTTCTTTAGAATGAACATACTCTGCGATCGTTTTTATGCCAAGATCCTTTGCAAATGCCACGATCGCGCTTGCGATGGCGTATGAGTCTTTATTGATATCGATGTCTTTGATGATAGAGCCATCGATCTTCACGTAGTCTGGCTTGATCTTTATGATGTAAGAGAAATTTGAGTAGCCAGAACCAAAGTCATCAATCGCTATCATAGCGCCCATGCTCTTTGCTCGCTCGATAAAGACTGAGACGCGCTCAGCACTCTTTAGCTCCTCGTCTTCGACTATCTCAAAAACTATCCTGCCAGCGACATTGTGCTTGTTTAGTAAATTTAAAACCATCGCAGAGACGTCGCCATCTATCATATCTCGGCTGCTTAAATTTATAGAAAGAACCAAATTTGGATCTTCAGTGAGGTGCTCAAAGCACTTTTTAATGAGCTGTTTTTCAAGGTCTGCATAACGCTTGATACGCTTTGAGATATCCAAAAATACACTTGGCGAGATGACGTCGTCGCGGTCTAAAATTCTTATTAAGCATTCATATTTTATAGGGATCTTTTTCTCGTCAAATATCGGCTGAAAATACGGCACAATGTTGTCGTTTATCGTAGCGTTTTGGATCAGCTTTGAGCGCTCGATCTGATTTGCGTATTCATCCTTTTGGCTTAGCCCTTTAAAGTAGCAAACATAGTCTTTATCAAGCGTCTTAGCTGATTTTAGCGCGATGGTCGCCTTTCTTAAAGTCTGGTCGCTATCAAGCGCAAAGCCTATGGTGTTGTGAATTTCTATATCATCGACCTCTACGCCATTTTCATCTTTTATGCTAAGCATCCTACCTTTAAAGATCTCTAGTAAATTTTCAGCTAGCTCCTCGTATCTGTCGATAAAGTCGTTATTATCTTCAACCAAAGCAAATCTGTCCGCCTCGATACAATAAGCCTTCATATTCTCATTTTTGGCAAATTCTTTGATGAGATTTGCCATCTGTTTTAATATCTGGTCGCAAACGTATTTGCCGTAGTAGTCGTTCATCTTGCCAAAATCATCGATATCCATAAGTATCACTTTTGGATATTTATACTCATTTACATCTCTCGTGAGTGCAGCTTTATTTAAAAGTCCTGTCATCGGATCAATATACAGTTTCTCATTTAAATCAGCTATCTTTTCAACACTATCTTTTTTTAATTTATCATAGTCGGATACAATTCTTTTATACTTGATAATAAATAAAGAACTTACGATAAGGCCGATAATTAACCCAGCAAAACTTATAAAAAATGTTCTATACATATTTTGAAAAAACCACTGATAAAAGTACCTATCACTAAAACCAACAATTCTTTGATCGATATTTGCCTTAAAGCCTAAAATATAGTCTTTTATAGGCACAAACATACAAACTTTTACACTATTTTCAGGTAAGATTTCAGCTAAGAAATAATCTTTTTGAAAATCATGCGAATATATATCTCCACATTCCTTATCATCATAGTCTTTTCCGACTAAACTTGCATCCGAAGCTGCCACGATTTTAAAACCATTTTTATCATTGTCTTTTAGTAAGGTTACATTTCCAATGGCACTATTATTTATATAATTTTGAAAATTTGCAACATTTAAATTACTAGCATTTTTAAAGTAATTTACAAACTGATATGTTAAATATTCTGTCTTTTTTCTAATATCATAGCCATTAGAGGCAATAGCACTATTATATTTAAAATAAAAAACAACCAAATTTTCAATCATAAAGAATGAAAAAAATACAAACATAACAATAACAATAATTTTGACATTGTTTATACTTTTTTTTTGTAAATCTTCAGACATAAAATTAAACTCCCTTTCCTATGGCTAAGGCTTTCAAATTATAACTATCATTAAATAAAATTTAACTTTTGCTTTAAATTAAAGTTTAACGATCTTTGCACCGTATCCGCCTTGATTTGCCGGTGCATCGTGAAATTCTTTCACGCTTGGATGCTCTTTTAAGAAATTTTTAACCGCAAAGGCAAGCTTGCCAGTGCCGATACCGTGAAATACGCTAACCTCATCAAATCCCATAACAAGACTATCTGAGATAAATTTATCAAGCTTTGCTATCGCCTCGTCAGCTCTCATGCCGTGCAGATCAAGCGAGAGCGAGGCCGTTTTTGGCTTATCGACACTTAAACTTACGCCACCTTTTTTAGGCAAGACTACTTCGTTGCCATTTTTTCTTAAAAGCTCGAGTGGCACGCGCAAATTTATGCCATTTGACTCGATCATCGCGTCATTTTTAGAGATACTTAAAACAGTGCCTTTAATATTTTCATACTTCACTCTATCGCCTACTTTTAGGCTCTCGCGTTCAGTTTTTTTAGGCTTAACGATGGCAGCTTTTTTCTCATTTGCCACGTTTAGCGCCCTTTGCTTGTCTTTTATATCCTTGAAATTTATAACAGCTTTTGCCGCATTTATCGCTTCATAATACTCTTTTTCAAGGCGCGAAATAGTCGCATTTAGCTTGATCTCATTTTTCTCTTTTAGCTCTTTTTGCTCCTCAAGCAAGCGCTCCAGCCGCTCCTCTTTTGCCGTGACCTCTTTTATGCCCTCGTCAAGCTTGGTTTGTAAATTTAGCGTCTTTGTGATGATCTCGTTTAAATTCTCTTTATCTTCGCCGTAAATTTTCTTTGCCTGAGCCACTAAATTTTGAGATATGCCGTATCTTGCTGCAGTTTCAAAGGCGTAAGACTTGCCGATCGTGCCCTTTAAAAACTCAAATTTAGGCCTTTGAGCCGCCTCGTCGTAAAGTGCCGCCACTAGCTCAACCTCTGGATTCTTGGCTAGCAACATCGCAAGGCGCTTGTGGTGGGTCGTGATGATCATTTTGATATCTTGAGTGATGAGGCGCTCTATCATGACACCATACAAGCTCGCAGCCTCCTCAAAGTCGGTGCCAAGCTCGATCTCGTCGATACCGATGATGATCGATTTTTTAGTAAAAAGCCTTGCAAAATGCACCATCCTGCCAGCAAAGGTCGAGATGTCGTTTTTCACGCTTTGCGGATCTTCAATGATCGCGTCAAATTCTTTAAAAGAGCCGATGCTTGAGTGGTTTGCGTCGATACGCATAGGTAGCAGATACTTTGCAAGCAGCGTGGCTGAGATGATCGATTTTAAAAGCATCGACTTACCACCAGCATTTACGCCGGTAATGAGAAGCACCTTTTTGCTAAAATCCACACTCACGCTTTTTGGGTTTTTAAGCGCTGGATGGGCAAATTTCTCAAGTTTGATAACGTGTGAGCTATTTGGCAAAACAAACTCATAGTCACGCGATCTAGCCAAATTTACTCGAGCCTGATATGCGTCAAACTGATCAAAAGCGTTATTTATAAATTTCAAAAAGAGCAGGTTCTTGCTCATCTGCAGGCTAAATTTCTTGCAGTGTTCAAAAATGATCTCCTCTTTTCTATCAAGTAGCTCGCTTTGCTCCTTTTTTAGGCGCTCAGTGCTTGCAGGTGCGACGTAGAAGTAGCCGCCTGAGCTTCTAGCGATCACGGTGCCTTTTAGGGCGTGATTAAAGCCGCCACGCACCAAAAGTGCCTCTTGCGAGTTGATATAGTGCGTCTGGGTATCGACTAGATAGGGTGTGATGTGCTTTGAGTAGATGAGCTTTTTAAGCTCAGCGTCGATCTGGCGCTTTTTCTCGCTAAAAGCCTGCTTTATCGCGTAAAATCTCTCATCCACGCTGTCGCTAAACTCGCCGTTTTCATCAAAGCTGTTTGCCATCTGGCTCATCGCTTCAGGGATTTCAACCTTTGCGATCCACTCGCCAAGCCTACCTTCAAATTTTTGCTTTTTTAGATATGAAAAATACTTAATGATCTTTGCAAACTCGTAAATTTCACTGATGTGAAGCACTGCTTGCTTGCTAAGTCTCATAAGCGCGTCATCAAGCTCTTTTATCTCGTCAGGCGCCTTAAAATCATACTTTGAAAGCTCGCTAATGTTTTCAAAGTGGATCTTGCTGTCGCCTTGTAAAAATAGCGGTTTTTGCCTTGCTAAAAAGGAGTTAAATTTCTCTAAATACTCGCCCAGATCGAGCTTTAAAAATATCTCTTCAGTCATTGCTCACAACTTTTTATAGGCACGATGACGCCTGAGAGATCGCTAAATTCTCTTTTAGCTAAAAATGACGCTGTGCCAAATTCGTAGTTAAATTTCTCAGCGCTCACGTTGTATTCGCCGCATTTTAGTGTTTTGCCTTGTTTAAAATCGCTAACTAGCTTTGAGATGGCGTCCTCATTTTTTGATAAATTCTCTTCGTAAAAATAGACACAAACAAGGATAGCTACAAGCACCGCGCTAACGAGCACTTTAACGCCTTTGCTGATCTTTTCATCTTTTATCGCCCAGATCGCTCCAAAAAGTAGCATCACGCCGGCGATTATTATCAAATTTCTTACCATTTCACGCCTTTATACTTTGCGATGAGTTCTTTGTAAAGCTCAGGGTGAAGCTTGATCTTTTCTAAAATTTCAGCCCTAACCTCGCTGATATCTTGCTTTTCAACCAGCAAGCAAACGGCTAGATAAGGGGCATTTGGCAGCATCTCCTTTATCTGGGTGCTACTTAGCTTTTGCGACCTTGCAAGGGCTATCAAGATATCTTTTTTGCCTAAATTTATAAGGCTTGAAATTTCTTCTTCGCTAAGCTCTTTTTCTTTTATCTCTTTTAAAATTTCATTTTCATCTTGAGGCTTGAAAGTGCTTAGATCCATTAATATCCGCCTCTTAGCTGCACGCTGATATCGCCCGCTCCAAAGCCAACTACGATGCCGTCACTTAGGCGGTTTTTCACGCCAAATTCATCTGTAAATTCTATCCCCTCTTCAACCCTCTCGACCTTGTCTGTAAAGATCGGGTTATACTCGCTAAATTCGCTCTTCATATCAACTTCGATCGGATTTTCTCCGGCTGCATAAACTGGCAAGATAACAAGCTCATCAACGCCCTTAAAGCACTCTTTAAAGCCAGGTAAATTTGTGCTAAGTCTTGTGTAGCGGTGTGGCTGAAATATCGCTGTGACGCTCTTAATACCTAAAATTTTGGCGTATTCAAAGACTGATTTTAGCGTCGCTTTTATCTCGGTTGGATGGTGTGCGTAGTCGTCTATTAGGACGAAATTTTTATTTGCGCTAAGTATGTCAAAGCGCTTTTTTATGCCTTTAAAATTTAATAAATTTTCTCTAATATCTTTAAGCGGTGTCTCATGCATAGCAGCAAGGATAGCCAAAGATGCGTCTATGGCGATGTACTCGCCCATGCCAAAAGCTTCAAATTTGCCTAAATTTTTAAGGTTAAAGCTGGTGTATGGCTGATAGTCTCTTACCACCATCGTTAGCTCGGTGATATCACTGCTTGGATAAAGCCTGATCGCATCAAGCTTAAGAGTGCTTAAAAACTCGTCCTCAGCGTTTATCACCCTAACCTTTGCGCGCTCCAAAAAGCCCTTGTATGCTGCGTAAAATTTAGCTAGATCATAGTCGTAGTGCTCCATGTGCTCTGGCTCTGCGTTTGTGACGATGGCTAGATATGGGTTTGAGTTTAAAAAGCTTGAGTCGCTCTCATCAGCCTCAAATACGACGTTATCGCTCTTTGCGTAGCGCATATTTGAGCCAAACTGCTTTGAGATAGCGCCGATAATGACTGAGCCTTCTATTAGGCTTGCTAGCATCGCTGAAGTAGTACTCTTACCGTGTGCGCCAGCTACTGCAAAAACGCACTTATCTTCAAGCACATAAGGCAAAATTTCTTTTCTTGAAAAGCACTTTATGCCCTTTCTTCTGGCCTCCACTAGCTCGATGTTGTCCTCTTTTATCGCGGCTGAATAGACCACAAAATCTTGGTCTTTTATCGCCTCTTTGCAGTGTGGCGTGATGACCTCGATGCCTTCATTTTGAAGCTCAAGCGTCGTCTTGCTCTCTTTGATGTCGCTGCCGCTTATCTTGTGGCCTTTTTCGTGTAAAAATCTAGCGATGGCTGAGATGCCGATGCCGCCGATGCCTATGAAATGGACTTTTTTGATCTCGTTGTTTAGCTCTTGCAAATTTTATCCTTAAGTTTTTCGTGATTTTAACAAAAACTACTAAATTTAAGGCTGAAAATGGCTTTTATTTGCTTAAGACAAAGCTCTCTTCTATCAGGTCAAAAACTGTTTTTTGTGAGATTTTGGAGTTTAAATTTACGCTTATCCAGTGCTTTTTATTCATATGATATGCCTTAAAAATTTGCCTCTCATCAACTAGCACCATGGCTAGATCTGGACTGCATTTTAGATTTAAAACATCGATCATCTCGTCACTTTCAAGAGCTAGCTTGCTAGCGCTTAGCTGCATAAGTAGCGCAAACCACTTCTTGTTTTCCTTGTGACGAAAGACACTAAATTTTGGATACTTTGGGAAAATTTGCTCACCTAAAATGTCAAATTTCTCTTTTATATATCTCTCAACTTCACTTCGTTTCAAATTTCACTCCGAAATAAAATTATCATTTTTTTAAATCCCCTAAACCCCTCGCACGTTAGAGATTGCTGTGCTTCGAACAGGTTTAGTGATTTGTAAATTTTAAAATTTCATGAGCGAGCAATTTCGGCTCTAAATTTTGAGCTAAGCTGTAAGCGAAGCCAAAATTTAGTAGTCAATTCTTGTGAGCGAATGAAAGTTTTTAAATTTACTAATAAAAAACAAAATTTTAATCTCTGCACTGATAAATTTGGAGGCTAGTATCGCCTACCTAAGCCAAAGGTAAGATAAACTGCCTCCAAATTTAGCACGAGTAAATCTAGATGTTCTCCCCAGCTATCATGCCAAATGTCAAGCAGTCAAGTATCGCGCAGCTACCAAGCCTACTAGCTCCATGTGTGCCACCAGTGACCTCTCCAGCAGCGTAAAGTCCCTTGATCGGCTCATCGTCGATGTTTAGCACCTGAGCTTTGGTGTTGATCTTCACGCCGCCCATTGTGTGGTGAAGCTTTGGAGCGCCACGCATAGCGTAAAATGGGGCTTGCGAGATGGTGATGCCATCAGTTAGCTTGATTGGCTTATCAAAATCCTCATCCTTGCCTTTTTTAACAAATTCGTTGTATCTCTCAACTGTTTTTTCTAGCTCGCCAGCTGGCATTTTGTAGTATTTAGCAAGATCTGCTAGCGTGTCAAATTTCATTATGACGCCGTTTTTCATAGGATTTGCAACGTCGCTCTCGACTAGCTTTGCAGCAGCTACTGAGTCGCATAAATTTATAGGATAGCTGTCGTTTTTAGTATCAATGATCCTAAACATAGCATCAGCCCTTATCTTGCGGTCAGCTAACTCGTTCATATAGCGTTTGCCGGTCTTTGGATCGACTGAGATGCCGTATCTAAAGGCAGCTTGTGAGGCAAATTTACTTGTGATGCCGTTGCCTTTTTCGTCAGGGCATTTATATGGGATGTATTGTATCCAGCCGATTTGAACAGGCAAAGCGCCTATTTTTAGGGCTGAGATCAAAGCTCCTGCAGTCGCTCCTGGGTGGTTTGTGGTGTCAAATTCAGGCACTGCGCGTGGGTCTTGAAGCTTTCTAAAAAATTTATCGCTACAAAAGCCGCCGCTTGCTAGCACGACGCCCTTTTTAGCCTTTATAAATTTACGCTCGCCGCTTTTGTTCTCTTTATCATCGCTAAATAGATTTTTATCAAATTTATAGTCATTTCGCACCGCAACGCCTACTATTGCGCCATTTTCATCAGTCACAAACTCATCAAATTTGCACCTTGTTCTTAGTTCGCATCCTTGTAAATTTTTAAATGTCTCAGCTAGTGGCTGAACTATGCCAGAGCCGCTTGTATTTTCAGTGTAGTAAGTCCTTGGCACGCTGTGTCCGCCCTCAAGAAGTAGCTTGTCTAGGTATTTTGCACCGTGTTTTACAGTGAAGTTAAAAGTATCGACCGCTCTATCAGCAAGGATGCCAAGAAGCTCCACGTGGTTTAGCCCAAGGCCAGCTTTGACGCAGTCTGAGATGAAAAGCTCTTTTGAGTCTTTGACTCCATTTTTCTTTTGAAGTTCGCTGTTTGGCACGGCAAAAATTCCGCCATTTATCACAGAGTTGCCGCCAACTCGTCCCATTTTTTCTAAGATAAGAACCTTGTTGCCTCGCTCATTTGCCTTGATGCCAGCTGCAAGGCCAGCAAAACCGCTACCGATGATAACGACATCCCACTCCTCGTCAAATTTGACATCTTTATCTCTAAAGACTGGCATATCGCTCGCATAAACTCCGCTTGCAGCAAGAGCTGAAACAGCACCAAATTTTATGAAATCACGTCTAGAAACTTTACTCATAGCGTCTCCTTTTTAGTATTACGCTAAAGCCTGTAAATTTTAAATTTACACCTTAGTTTAAACCTTTTGTGATTACTAAAATTATAGGATCATTTATGATAAAAATTACTTAAAATTATTTATTTTACATTAAGGTTACAGTTGCGGCGAGCTTAAATTTTGCCTTTACAAAAGCACTCATTTTCGTGATCATCGATGACACCAACACCTTGTAAAAACGAGTAGATGATCACAGCACCTACAAATTTGAGGCCGCGCTTTTTCATATCTTTTGAGATGCGCTCTGAGAGCTCACTACTTGCTGGCATGTCCTTGGCGCTTTTTATGTCATTTATGACGCGCTTGCCATTTGTAAATTTATAGATGTAGTTATAAAACGAACCAAACCCAGCACAAAGCTCTAAAAAAGCCTTGGCATTTTTTGGCAGAGAGTAAAATTTAAGGCGGTTTTTGATCGCTCTATCATCGCTTAAAAGACTTTGAAGCTTATTTTCATCATAATCTGCGATCTTTTTTGCGTCAAATCCATCTAAAATTTGAGCAAGCCCGGCTCTTTTTCGTAGCACATAGTCCCAGCTAAGACCTGCTTGAAAGCCCTCTAAAATGAGCATTTCAAAGAATTTCTTATCATCTTTGACCGCCCTGCCCCACTCACAGTCGTGATAGCTCTTGCTAAACTCGCTCTTTTCAGCCCAGGCGCAGCGCTTCATCTTTTAAATTTAGCCTCTATCTGCATAAAGCCCCAGGTGCTTCTAGCCTCGCTAAGCTCCTTTTTACTAAGCTCATCGATCATCATCTCTTCATTTTTGCCAAGCCTGTTTTTAACCTCGCCAAATGGGCTAATAAGCATCGAGTCGCCGTAAAAACTCCACTGCTCATCCTCGCTCTTGTGGCTCCCTACGCGATTTGCGCGAAGCACATAGAGGTTGTTTGTAAAGGCTCTAACCTTTAAAAGCTCCTCCCAGCGCGCCTGAGAAAAAAACGTGCAAGCCGTTGGCACAAGCACGATATCGACCTTTTTAGCGCTCATATACGCCCAGCACACGTCAAAGTGCGCCTCGAAGCCAAACATGACGCCAACCTTAAATTTATCGTAGGTAAAGATAGGTAAATTTAGCTCTTCGCTTGCGTTGCTAAAAAATTTTGCCTCGTTCCAGTGCGCATAAGGCATGAGAATTTGCTGATCGTATAGCTTTACTTGAGTTGGGCTAAATTTAGCTAGGCTCTTAAAAATCTCTTTGCCTTTTAAATTTATGATAGGTGCGATGATGTTTAGATCATACTTTTTTGCCATCGCAAATAGCGCCTCTTTTTTGCGCTCGCTTTGCTCTTTTATGAGGCTTTTTGGCATGCTAGCAAGCTCTTTAAAGAAGCTATTTAGCACGTATTCGCCAAGGACAACCAGCCTTGCATTTTCATCCGCGCAAATTTTAAGGTAATAATCAAGCCTTGCCTCGCTCAAAGGCTGCGTTGGTAGCTGAAGGGCGCAAATTTTACTCATCATCCACCTGCTTTATGCTAAGTTTTGCGTTTTCTAAAATTTCTCTTGCTTCATTTAAGAGATTTTTGCCCTGCTCGTGCAGCTTTATGCTGTTTTCTAAGCTCACATCATCTTTGTTTAAATCGTTTAAAATTTTATCAGCTAGGGCTAATTTCTCTTCAAAACTTTGCTCTTTTTGCTCCATTTTCTATCCTTTTAATATATTTTTTATATATCCATCAAATTTTTCTATCTCGACCAAAAAGGCGTCGTGGCCGTAGTTGCTATCTATCTCTACAAAATTTGTCTTTGCGCCTCTGCCCATTTCGCAAAGTGCGTCATAAATTTCTCTCATGCAGCTTGGCGGAAAGAGTAGATCGCCTTTAAATGCGATAAGGTGCAAATTTGCTTTGATCGGCGCAAGGGCGTCTTTTAGGCTATCATAGTGCCTTGTGCAGTCAAAGATATTCATCATCTTTACGATGTATAGGTAGCTTAGTGGGTCAAACCTCTTTGGGAAGTTGTAGCCGTTATACTCCATGTAGCGATCGACCTGAAAATGTCCAAAAAGATCGTAAAGGCCGTCAGTTTCGACGTAGCTCCGTCCAAATTTCTTATCCATGCTATCAGGGCTTAAGAAGCTGATGTGCCCTGCCATCCTGCCATAAGCCATACCTTTTAGCCCATTTTTTCTTATAAATTCTGCGTCATATTCGCCATTTTTGAAATTTTCATCGTTTAAAATGGCTTCGATGGCGATCTTGTTAAACGCTATCGCCCAAGGCTTTGTCTGGTAGGTGCTTGCTAGCATTATGATATCTTGCGCAAATTCTGGAAACTCGATAGCGTAGCAAAGTGCCTGCATACCGCCAAGACTGCCGCCTATCACGGCTTTTGCTCTTGTGATACCAAGCTCGCTAAATAGCCTCATCTGCGCCTTTACTACGTCACTTATAGCAAGGACTGGGAAATTTAGCCTATACTCTTTGCCGCTACTTCGATCAACACTTAGCGGCGAGGTCGAGCCAAAGCACGAACCTAAGATATTCACGCAAATAACATAAAATTTATCCGTATCAACCGCCTTTTTGCTGCCTATTAGCCCGTCCCACCAGCCAGCTTTCTCATCGCCTGCGTATGTGCCAGCAGCGTGGTGTGAGCCAGTTAGGGCGTGACAGATCACGATAACGTTGCTTTTATCAGCATTTAGCGTGCCGTAAGTCTCATAAATAAGCTTGAAATTTGATAGCATACGGCCACTCTCAAGATAGAGTGGCTCGTTAAATTTAATAGTTCTAGTTTGCAGGTCTAACACTAATTAACTTTGTAGTTTGGTGCCTCGTGAGTGATAACTACGTCGTGGACGTGGCTCTCTTTTAGTCCAGCGCTTGTTATCTCGACAAATTCAGCTCTTTCTTGAAGAGTTGGGATGTCTTTTGCGCCGACATAGCCCATAGCGCTTCTTAGGCCGCCTATTAGCTGATGGATCACATCTTTTATGCTGCCAGCAAATGGCACACGGCCTTCGATGCCTTCAGGCACAAGCTTGTCTTGAGCGGTGCCCTCTTGAAAGTAGCGGTCAGAGCTGCCCTTTGTCATAGCGCCTATTGAGCCCATGCCGCGATATACTTTGTACTGGCGACCTTGGAATGTTATAAGCTCGCCTGGGCTCTCTTCGCAACCTGCAAGCAAGCTTCCCGCCATAACGCAAGCCGCACCTGCTGCAAGGGCTTTTGCCACGTCGCCTGAGTATTTTAAACCACCATCTGCGATAACTGGGATGCCATATTTTGCTGCTTCGCTTGCGCAGTCATCAATCGCTGAAATTTGAGGCACGCCAACACCAGCAACGATCCTTGTGGTACAAATAGATCCTGGTCCAATGCCCACTTTTATGCCGTCAGCTCCTGCTTCTGCTAGGTCTTTTACAGCTGCTGGATTTGCGATATTGCCAGCTACGACATCGACTTTAAAATTTGCTTTTATCTCTTTTAAAGTGTCGATGATGCCCTTTGAGTGGCCGTGAGCTGAGTCGATGACGATGACATCTACGCCAGCATCAACAAGTGCTTTAGCGCGGTCTATCTGACCCACGCCAATAGCCGCAGCCACGCGAAGTCTGCCGTAGCTATCTTTGTTTGCGTTTGGATACTCTTTGCGTTTTTTTAGATCTTTTATGGTGATAAGTCCGTCAAGTCTGCCATCTTTATCGACTATAGGTAGCTTCTCAACCCTATTTTGAGAGAAAATTTTCTCCGCATCATCAAGCGTGCAGCCCTTTGGTGCAGTGATAAGCGGTGCTTTTGTCATGCGGTCTTTTACCAAAGTGCTCATATTTGTTTCAAATCTCAAATCGCGGTTTGTTAAAATTCCTATTAGTTTGCGGTCTTTGTCGATGACTGGAACGCCTGAAATATGAAGATCTGACATAAGGCTTAGAGCTTCAGCCACGGTTGCTTCTGGATTTATAAAGATAGGATCGATGATGACGCCACTTTCGCTTTTTTTAACGCGTTTGACCTCTTTTGCTTGGCTTTCGACGTCCATATTTTTGTGGATGACGCCGATACCGCCGAGCCTTGCCATCATGATAGCAGTTCTATGCTCAGTCACCGTATCCATCGCAGCAGAGACGATCGGGATATTTAGCGTGACGTTTTTGCTGATCCTGGTTTTGACATCAACTTGCTTTGGCAAAATTTCAGAGTATTGCGGCACAAGAAGCACATCCTCAAATGTTAAAGCTCTCTTTACTATCTTCATATTTTTATCCTTTTATTAAATTTTCTAGGCTCTTAGCACCATTTATCAAGGTCTGTTCGTCCCACGCTTTTGCGATGAGCTGGGCGCTTACGTTTAAATTTTGATCATCTTTGCCAACTGGCACAGAGATAGCTGGTAGGCCTGCTAAATTTACGCTGATCGTGTAGATGTCGCTTAGATAGGCTTGAAGTGGATCGCTGTGTGCTCCAAATTTATAAGCTGTGCTTGGAGCAACTGGCATGAAGATGAGATCATTTTCTTCCAAAATTTTCTCGTACTGAGCTTTTATATGCGCTCTTGCTTTTTGCGCTTTGATGTAGTAAGCATCGTAGTATCCGCTACTTAGTACAAATGTACCAAGTAAAATTCTTCTTTTTACCTCTTCGCCAAAGCCTTCTGAGCGCGAATTTACATATAGCTCTTTTAAATTTCTAGCTTCTGCGCGTCTGCCATATCTCACGCCGTCGTAGCGGCTTAAATTTGCGCTCGCCTCTGCGGTTGCGATGATGTAGTAGGCAGCGACGTCATATTTTGAGTCTTCAAAATTTGTGTAAGTTACGCTGTGACCGTGTGATTTTAGCTTCTCGATCGCTAAATTTAAAGCAGCTTTTGTCTGCTCGCTTGCGTTTTCGACGTAGTTTTTGATGACACAAATTTTTAGCTTTTTGTTGCCATCTATCTTGTCGCTAACGCTCACAAACGGCACATCTGCGCTCGTGCTATCTTTTGGATCGTGTCCAGCGATCGCGTCATATAAAATGGCTGCATCTTCTACGTTTTGAGCGATAGGTCCTATTTGATCAAGGCTGCTTGAGTAGGCACCAAGGCCGTATCTGCTCACTCTGCCATAAGTTGGCTTAAGTCCTACGCATCCGCAAAATGCCGCTGGCTGGCGGATCGAGCCACCAGTGTCGCTACCAAGTGCGGCTACTGCAAGGCCAGCTGCGACTGCTGCTGCCGAGCCACCGCTACTGCCACCTGGGACGTGAGCGTGATTTAGTGGGTTTAGTGTTTTGCCATAAAATGAGCTCTCAGTCGTGCTTCCCATCGCAAATTCGTCCATATTTGTGCGGCCAAATGGAGCTAAATTTTTGCTAAGTAGCTTCTCTATGACAGTTGCATTATATGGTGCTACGTAGCCTTGTAAAATTTTAGAAGCGCACGTGACGTTCCAGCCTTTTACTTGGATGTTGTCTTTTATAGCGATAGGCACGCCCTCGCCTAGTTTTGCGATCTCTAAATTTGCTAGCTGCTCGACATAAGCGCCAAGCTCTTTTTCTTTTATGATCTTTGCCTCAAGCTCGGCTCTTAAATTTTTTATCTCTTCAGCTGAAAATTTCAAAGCTTCTTTTAAAGTTACCACTATTTTTATCCTTTAAATTTATTAACCAAAAATATGCCAAATAAGCTAACAACGACCACCGCAGCGATCGTTGCTATTATGATAGTTGCACTTACTGGCTCACTTAGCACTTATGACCTCTTCACATCTTGGGCATAGCGCATCTTCTTTGCTAGCGTTAAATTTCCAGCATCTTGGGCATTTGTGAAGGTTGCTTGCTATGATCTTAAATTTATCACCCTCAAGCTCAAACTCAGCTAATGGCTCGCTATCATCATAAGCTCTAACCGAGCTTACCATGTAAAGATCGGCCACTTCGCGCTCGTCGTAGCCTGTGATGTTGTGGTTTGTGGTCTCTAGGCTTAGCTCTAGAGTTGATTTTATCTTTTTATCCTTTTTAAGAACGTCCACAATCTCGTTAAATTTCTCCCTGCTAGCAAAAAGCAGCTCATCTTCAAAGCTAAGATCAAATTTGATAGGCTCATAAACTAAGTCAAACGCGTCTTTTGCCTCGCCTTTGATGATCTTTGGAGCGTAGTCCATCACCTCATCAACGGTGTAAGTAAGCGTTGGAGCGATGAGTGGCAAAAGTGCCTTTGCGATGATCGCCATTGCGCTTTGAGCTGATCTTCTTCTTGGTGCGTCTTTTGCGTCGCAGTAAAGCCTATCTTTGCATACATCAAGATATACGCCGCTAAGATCGGCTGATAGGAAATTTAAAAGGATGTTAAAGCCCTTTGAAAAGTCATAATTTTTAAAGCAAGCACTCGCCTCATCAAAGACCTTTTTAGCACGTGCTAATATCCATTTATCAAGGATGTTAAATTCTGTATTTAAGCTCTCAAGATCATTTACATTTGCTAGTAAAAAGCGTATAGTGTTGCGGATTTTGCGGTATTGCTCGCTTATTTGTTTTAATATATCTTCGCTTATTTTTAAATCGCTTGAATAATCACTCATACCAACCCAAAGGCGTAAAATTTCCACGCCGTGAGTTTTGGCTACATCTTGTGGAGCGATGACGTTGCCCTTGCTCTTGCTCATCTTCTCGCCCTTGGCATCAACAGTAAAGCCGTGAGTTAGGATGCTCTCATAAGGTGCGTGAGAATTTATAGCTGTGCTTACTAGAAGCGAGCTTTGAAACCAGCCGCGGTGCTGGTCTGAGCCTTCAAGATACATGCTTGCAGGGTATTTGCCAGCGTCGTAGTTGTCACTTTGCAAGACCGCATGCCACGTCGAGCCGCTATCAAACCAAACGTCAAGGATGTCCATAACTTTTTCTAAATTCTCAGCCTTGTATTTTGTGCCCTTTGGTAAAAGCTCATCTATACTTAGCGCCCACCACGCATCAGCGCCTTTTTCTTTAAAGATAGCCACGATGTGGTCTAAAATTTCACTATCAAATATAACTTCTTTTGTCGCTTTATCTCTGAAAAACGCGATCGGCACGCCCCAGTCACGCTGACGAGAGATGCACCAGTCTGGGCGATTTTCTATCATCGAGCCTATTCTTTTTATGCCTACGCTTGGGTAAAATTTAACCTTTTCAAGCTCTTTTAGCGCTGTTTGTCTAAGCGTTTTTCCACCTAGTTTAGCCTCATCCATAGCGATAAACCACTGCTTTGTGGCTCTATAAATTACAGGCTTGTGTGTTCTCCAGCAAAATGGATAAGAGTGTCTAAATTTAGAGACGCTAAGCAAGCTTTTGCCAAGTAGCTCTAAAATTTTCTCATTTGCTTTAAAGATGTGCATGCCGACAAACTCGTCTACCACGTCACTTCTAAATAGTCCGTGATGTTTTATGCTCTCATCGTAGCAGCCTCCATCATCAACTGGCATCAAAATTTCGCTAAAGCCATATTTCAAACAGACGTAGTAGTCGTCCTCGCCGTGACCTGGAGCTGTATGAACAAGTCCAGTACCCCCGTCCATCATGACGTGATCACCTAGTAAAAATTTAGACTTTCTGCCGTTTAGTGGATTTATCGCGTGGGTATTTTCAAGCAGGCTTGATTTAAACTCTTTTTTGATCTCGCCCTTGCTTAGGCCACTCTGCACAACGCTTTCAAGTAGTGGCTTTGCAAATATCAAATTTTCAGCCGTTAGCACATAAATTTCATCTGGTTTTAGGCTTATGGCTTGATTTGCTGGAAGCGTCCAAGGCGTGGTTGTCCAGATGACAGCGCTTGCCTCTTTTACGCCAAGCTTTTCTAGCGCGTCGCTATCAAGCTCAAATGCTACGTAAATAGAGTAGTCCTCTTTCTCCTCGTACTCGACCTCAGCCTCAGCTAGTGCCGATCTAGCCGCCCAGCTCCAATAAACTGGCTTGCTTCTCTCTATCAAAAGGCCTTTTTTAGCGATCTCGCAAAGCGCTTTGTAGATGTCAGCCTCAAACTCAAATTTCATCGTCATGTATGGATTTTCAAAGTCGCCGATGATGCCAAGGCTTTTAAATTCATTTCGCTGGATATCTATAAATTCTCTCGCATGCTGCCTGCAAAGCTCCCTGATCTCGACCTTGCTAAGCTCTTTTTTCTTATCGCCAAGCTTAACTTCGACTTGCTGCTCGATAGGCAAGCCATGGCAATCCCAGCCTGGCACATAGCGGACGTTTTCGCCGTAAAAATAGTGCGTTTTTGTGATGATATCTTTTAAAATTTTATTTAATGCGTGGCCGATGTGAAGGTGTCCGTTTGCATACGGAGGGCCGTCGTGGATATTGAAGTTTTTAACCGCATTTTGGCGATTTTTCTTCATTTTTTCATAAACCTTGCGCTCTTCATACCATGATTTTAGTCTTTGTGGTTCATTTTGTGGGAGATTTCCGCGCATCGGGAAATTTGTCTCTGGGAGTAAAAGTGTCTCTTTGTAGTCCATTTTTTACCTTGATTTTAAAATTTGCTAATTTTACACCTGTGCTGGTTAAATCACACTGAAAAATAGTATAATGAGGCAAAAAAAGGAGCTTAAAAATGAGACAAAGTATCTTGATAATAGGCGAAGATCTTGAGATAAATAGAGAATTTCTAAACTACATTTTTCAAAGTTACGAGGATCATTTTGGCGAGCTTGGAGTGGTCAGTTTTGCTCCAAAAAATAGCAAAGAGCTACCTTTTATCATCGAAAATTTATCAAAAGATTACGACTTTGTAAGCATTTTTGGCTCGGATGAAAATTTTGCCATCGCCGCAAAGATCGTAGCGACGCTAACTGGGGGCTCACTCGAGCTAAAAGATAGCACGACACTTGCGCTTAAAGATAGCTTAGACTACTCTAAAAATAGCTTTTTAGCTAGCCTAAATAACGCCCAGATAAATCTCATAAAAGCCAACCCAAATGAAGAGCTAGGCGAGTTTCTAACCGAATATGAGCCTGATTTTAGCTACTTTCATCTAATAGACATCGACGCAGATAGCGCGAAGATCCTTATGCTACCACTTGCTAAAACTTATGAGGTCGATATCACTATTGCGCAGATCCTGCCAAATTTGATACTAGTAAGGGCAAAAAGCAATAAATTTGGCCAGATCGAGAGCTTTTTACAAGGGGTAAAAACGCTATTTTCGCAAAAATTTATCCCGCAAAAAGATGTGATCAAATTTGTAGCAAAAAAGCTCATGCAAAATGGGCTTAAAATTTCATTTGCTGAGTCTTGCACGGCTGGGCTTGCGGCGGCTAAATTTGCAAGATATGGCGGCATCTCAGCTAGCTTTGATGGCTCCTTGGTAACTTATGCAAATCACATAAAGCACGAATGGCTGGGCGTTGAGGATGAAATTTTAGATACTTACGGAGCCGTGAGCGAGCCTTGCGTAAAAGCGATGGTAAAAGGCACGCTAAGCACGACAAATGCGGACTTTGCGCTTGCTATAAGTGGCATAGCAGGACCAGGTGGAGGCACAGCTAGCAAGCCAGTTGGCACGGTATATGTCGCAGCTGGCGATAGAAACGGCAATATCGAGGTTGAGAGGCTGCTTTTAAAAGGGGAGCGCAACTACGTTAGAGAGCAAAGCGTGCTAAGTGCCTATCTATGTTTGCTTCGTCTAAAAAGCGAGATATTTTTCGCGTAAAATTTATCTTTTTAAAAATTGCACTAAATTTAACAGCGACATTCACAATAAAATATCAAAAATAAAAAGCCAAATTTAGGAGGCTAAAGATGTTTAAAAAGATATTGTTTCTCGCCGCTGGCGCGTTATTTGCATTTGGTGCTAAGACACAAGCTGGCGAGATAAAAGCAAGCGACTCGCCCTTTGGTTACGCTAGCATTGGAGCTGAGCAAAATTTTGGCGGATACGCCGGCAAAGAGAGTAAAGAAGTCGTCATTCAAGATAGGCAAGAGCTCATAAAATATGCCAAAATGGACAGCTACGTTATATACATAGATGGGCTCATAGACCTTAGCGAAGGCAAGATCCCGCAAAATGGCAATAGCGATGGGCTGGATAAATTTATAAGTGAGATTAGCGGTGGTGAGTTTGACACTTATACTAAATTTATGCAGGCTTACGGCGCTTCGTGCCATGCATTTTTAGATGGTTCGCAAGATCCAAAGCTAGCAGCGCTTCGCAAAAATTTAGCCAACGAATACAAAAAGCTTATCGTAGTGCCAGTAGCTAGCAATACCACGATAATCGGCCTAGGCGAAAACTCAGGCATAAAAGGTGGCTCATTTTTGCTAAAAAATGTCCAAAATATCGCGATCCGCAACATGAATATCCTAGATGCTTTTGATCCATTTCCAGATGTACAAAAAAATGACGGCTTTAACGCGCAATATGACGGCGTTAGCATAGAGTCAAGCAAAAACATCTGGGTAGATCACTGCCATTTTAAGGATACTGTTGAGCTTAGCCATGTGCATTTAGCAGGTGGAGAGCTTACTAAATGGCAAACTTATGACGGACTATGCGACATCAAGGGGGATAGTGCGGCTATCACGATCTCGCACAACATCTTTGAAAACCACGACAAAACGATGCTAATAGGCTCAAGAGACTCGGACGGCAGCAGCGAAACAAGAACTATAACGGTCGCTCATAACATTTTTGACAACTGCGCGCAACGCCTACCTATGGCACGCAATGCAAAGGTGCACGTCTATAACAACTTTTACGACTCAAAAGATGGCTTTTATAACCAAAAATACGCCATTGGCGTGCGCTTTGGCTCGCTAGTATACGCTCAAAACAACTACTTTACAAATGGCGTCAAGATAAGCTATAAATGTAACAAAGGCACCATTTTTGAAAGCGGCAACATAGACCTTTCTAAAAAAGGCAGCGTTTGCGAAAAGCTAGACAAACCGCCATTTGAGCCTCCATATAAATTTGAACTCCTCGAAGCTTCAAACGTCCAAAAAGAGGTAAATCAAAACGCAGGCACTGGCAAACTAGCCGTTATAAAGTAAAACCAAAGCCCCGAGCTAGCCAAAACTCTTGGGGGCTAAATTTCTCAGCCTCAAAGCCGATAAAAAGATAAATTTCACCCCTTTTTATAGGCATTTTTAACTCTTTTTTTATACTCTTTTGCACTTTCAAGTGCTCCTCTAAACTCGCCACTAATCGCCCTTAAAGCGTCATTTTGAAGCTCACTCTCATCTTTAAACGATCTAATCCTTGGCGTAAAAGCGACCTCATCATCTCTAAAATCAGCCTCTTTTAGATCAAAATTTAAATTACTTATTTTGCTATTTAAGATATGCAAGGCGCATTTTCTTGGTCCAAAGATGAAATTTCGCTCATTTAAGGGCTTCAAGCTCCTTACCAAAATGCCGCCATAAAGCGCTGGCTCGCTCTTAAAAGAGATGTCAAAACCAAAATTGTGAAAGTAAATTTCGCCCGCCTCGCACGATCTTTTGTAGGTGTTAGCATCAAAGCAGGTGTAAATTTCAAGCTCGCTAAATTTATACTCCGCGCCACTTACAACGAGGATCTTGCTTTGCATCAGCTCACGTAAAAAGCCCTGAAATTTCGCGTCAAAATACGCTTTAAAGCCTGCTATTTTAAGAAGCTCCTCTCTTTGGCTCTTATCTAAGCTTTTAAAGCCATCTCGCCTAAGTGCTTGAAATTTTTCTTTATCAAAAGAACATTGCTTTAAAAACTCGCTAAGCATCGCCACTAGATCAAATTTAGCAAAATGGCTTTTAAGTAGCTCGCCTGATAGCATTTTTGCTCCTAATTTTTGGCATATTTTAAGAAATTTAGCTTTTAGATAAAAAGTAAATCTCACATAAATTATACATTTTATAAACATTTAATTACATTTAAAAATATTCAAAAAAGTTTATGAACTTAATCGATTTTATTTCTGCTACAATTACGCCAAAAAATTCAAAGGCTATATATAAATGAAAAGCTTAATCATCGTGGAATCTCCCGCAAAAGCAAAGACTATCAAGAATTTCTTAGACAAAAGCTACAACGTCATCGCCTCAAAAGGCCACATCAGAGACCTGCCAAAAACGAGCTTTGGCATCAAGATAGAGGATGATAAATTTACCCCAGAGTATCGCATCAGTAGCGATCACTCCGCCATCGTAAAAGAGATAAAAGAGCTAGCTAAGGGTGCAGATGAAATTTACCTCGCGACCGATGAGGATAGAGAGGGCGAGGCGATCGCGTTTCACATCGCAAATGCCATCGGCAAAGAGCCAACCAGCCTGCCTCGCATCGTCTTTCACGAGATCACCAAAAGCGCCATACAAAACGCTCTAAAAAGCCCAAGGCATGTCGATATGAACAGCGTTAATGCCCAGCAAACAAGGCGTTTGCTCGACCGCATCGTTGGCTACAAGCTAAGCCCGCTTTTAAATTTAAAGATACAAAAAGGCTTAAGCGCTGGCCGTGTGCAAAGTGCAGCGCTAAAGATAATAGTCGATCGCGAGCGTGAAATTCAGGCGTTTAAACCAGTTGAATACTACACCATTGACACCGTTTTTAAAAAAGACCTAGACGCTGAGCTAGTTAAATTTGAAAATCAAAAGATCGAAAAGCTAACTATCCAAAACCCAGACCGCGCAAAATACATCATTGAAAATTTACAAAATGAGAAATTTAGCGTCCGTGAGATCGAGAGCAAGGATAGAAAGATCCAGCCAAGTCCGCCATTTATGACTTCAACACTTCAACAGAGTGCGAGCAACCGCCTTGGCTTTAGTCCTAAAAAGACGATGATGATCGCGCAAAGCCTCTATGAGGGCGTGCAAACAAACGAGGGCTTCATGGGTGCGATCACATATATGAGAACGGACAGCTTAAATTTAGCCAAAGAGGCCGTCGTAGCAGCTAGAGAGCACATCCTTCAAAACTACGGCAAAGAGTACTTGCCAGCCAAAGCGATAAGCTACACGACAAGCTCAAAAGGCGCGCAAGAAGCCCACGAAGCGATCCGCCCTACAAATTTAAACTTCACACCGCAAATCGCCGCTAAATTTTTAGAAAAAGACGCGCTCAAACTCTACACGCTCATCTACAATAGATTTTTGGCCTGCCAAATGAGCGCATGTGTGAGCCAAACGCAAAACGTCTATGTCGCAAGCGAAAAAGGCGAGTTTAAGATAAGCGGCAGAAAGGTGCTATTTGACGGCTTTTACAAGGTTTATGGCGAGCTTGATAAGGATAAAATTTTGCCAAATTTAAAAAAGGGCGACGAGATGAGCTTGCAAAGCATAAAAAGCACGCAAAACTTCACCGAGCCGCCAGCCAGGTACTCTGAAGCTGGCCTTGTTAAAAAGCTAGAAAGCCTAGGAATTGGCCGCCCAAGCACCTACGCACCGACCATCTCGCTGCTAACATCAAGAGACTACGTGAGGATCGAGAAAAAGCAGCTCATACCAAACGAGATCGCATTTAGTATGATAGGCGTTTTGGAGGAGCACTTTAGCAACATCGTAGATAGCGAATTTACCTCACATCTTGAAGAAAAGCTCGATGAGATCGCACTTGACAAGGCTGACTGGCAAAAGGTGCTAAGCGACTTTTACTATCCATTTATGGAAAAAATAAGCGCTGGCAAAACTGGCATAAAAAGCCTAAAAACAGCCACTCCGATCGGCGAGAAGTGCCCAGAGTGCGGAAGCGAGCTAGTGCTTAGAAAGGGCAGATACGGCGAATTTATCGCTTGCTCAAATTTCCCAAAATGCAAATACTCAAGAAATGTCGCAAAAGATAATGAAAAGAGTGCAGAAACTGGCTCTGCAACGGCAGCTAAGCCAAAACGTGAGCTTAAAAAGCTTGAGGTGCCATGTCCAAAATGTGGCGGCGAGATCGTCGAGAGATTTAGCAGGCGCGGTAAATTCTATGGATGTGCCAACTATCCAAAATGCGACTTCATCTCAAACTACGAGCCAGTCGCGCAAAAATGCGATGAATGCGGCGGCGATATGATTAAAAAAGAGCTAAAAAAAGGCACTTTTATAGAGTGCACAAAGTGTAAGAAAAAGACGCTTATCTCTGAAAATTAAAATTTCTAGCTAAATTTAAGCCCCTGAGCCTAAATTTGGCTTATAAATTTGGACTTTAAATGCCTGACACCATCATAGAAGTTAGCCAGTATAAAGGGCAAAAGAGCCTTGTGATAAACTGCACGCAGCTAGGGGATAGCTTCACGCCGCAGTATAAAACCGCCAAGCAAAAAAGAGCGGTGCTTGATGAGTGGTGCGACTTTTTAAGAAGCGAGCAAGAGGCATTTGATGAGCTTAACTTTTGCACCAAAATGCCTCAAGAGCTCTTTGATGCGGTGTGCTGCCAAAGAAATTTAAAGAGCCTTCACATCAAATGGGGCTCGTATGAGAGCCTTGATGCGCTGGCAAATCTTTCTAGTCTAAAGAGCCTTTTTGTAGGCTCTGGAGCCAGCGTAAAAAGCATCGCACCGGTTGCGACACTTACTGGACTTGAAAGCCTTGCGGTGGAGAATTTTCAAAAGATAAGTGACTACTCTGCGCTTTCAAATTTGCAAAATTTAAAGAGCCTAGAGATCAGCGGAGACGGACTTTCGCCTAAATTTATCCACATCGAAAGCTTAGAGTTTTTGCGCCAGATGCCTGGGCTAACCAGCCTTGTGATCTTGGTGGCTAGGCTAAAAAGCAAGGACTACTCGCCTATTTTATCTCTAAAATTCCTCACTCACCTCAGCCTGCCACCACAGCACGCACTTTTTGGACTTTTTGACGAGCTTAGCGCTTTGCCAAATTTAAAAACAGGGCTTTTAAAAGAGAGAGCGGAAATTTATAAGAAAAGATGATGCTGTAAAATTAAATTTTTGCCAGACTTGCAGTAAATTTGATAGTTTTAGGCAAATTTTAAAATTGCATTCACTCGCAAGAATTGACTACTAAAATTTGGCTTCGCTCACAGCTTAGCTCAAATTTTAGAGCCGAAATTACTCGTTCATGAAATTTTAAAATTTTTCAGAGCTTTTTAAGTCGCATGCAGTGCGTTAGCACTATTGCATGCCCCTCTAACGTGCGAGGGGTTTGGGGGATTTAAAAAGGGGGATAAGAGGACGGACTTCGTAATTTAAGTCCCCTTGTCTCCCTTTTGATAAAAAGAAATTTACAAATTTAATCAAGCTATTCTTACAAATTTTTAAAATTCCATCACTCGCAAGAATTGACTACTGATTTTAGGTCTCGCAAGGCTTGCCACTAAAATCAGAGCCGAAATTACTCGTTCATGAAATTTTAAAATTTAGTATAGTTTTTGCAAAATAACAAACCACTCTACTTAAATTTTAAACCTACCAAAGCTATAATGCTCCCCAAAAAAGGATAAAAAATGAAAACGATTATGCTTTGTGCGATATGCTCCATCACTCAGGGAAACTGCGCTGAGGACTGCGCCTATTGCACGCAAAGTGCCAAAGCTGGCGCTGATATCACAAAATTTAAAGAAAAAAGCGTGCAGCAGGTGGTGGACGAGGCCAAAATGGCTTATAAAAACCACGCCCTTGGCTTTTGTTTAGTCACAAGTGGCGCTAGACTAAATGACAAAAAGACCGACTACATCGCTTCTTTAGCAAGAGCTGTGCATAAAGAAGTACCAAATTTGATGCTCATCGCATGTAACGGTATGGCAACTTACGAGCAGCTTTGTGAACTCAAAAATGCTGGCGTTTTTAGCTACAACCACAACCTAGAAACTAGCCGCGAATATTTCCCCAAAATCTGCACAACGCATTCTTGGGACGAGAGATATCAGACAAATTTAGACGCAAAAAAGGCTGGGCTCATGCTTTGCACTGGCGGCATTTACGGCGTTGGCGAGAGCGAGGCTGATAGGGTGAGCTTTAGAGCTAGCCTAAAAGAGCTTGAGCCGTTTTCGTCGCCTATAAATTTTTTCATAAAAAGTGACGCACTAAGGCTTGATCTGCCGCCTCTTAGCGCAGATGAAGCCCTAAAAATCGTGCGCGAAACCAAAAGCGCGCTGCCAGAAACTAGGGTCATGATAGCTGGCGGCAGGGAGAAGATATTGGGCGAGAGGCAGTACGAGATCTTCGAAAATGGCGCAGACGCTATCGTGATAGGCGACTACCTCACCGCAAAGGGCGAGAAGGCGAGCAAGGACATCGAGGAGCTTACAAAGCGCGGTTTTAGCTTTGCAAGTATCTGCCACTAATGCTTGTCAATTTGCTTTTTGCCGGGCTTGGGGGCTTTATCGGAGCTGGATGTAGGTTTTTAGCTGGAGAGCTGCTAAAATTTAGCCACTTTCCGCTAACCACACTTGGCGTAAATGTGCTTGGCAGCTTCATTATCGGCATTTTATTTTGCTTAAATTTAAGCCAAAGCGTGAGGGTTTTCTTAGCCGTTGGCATACTTGGTGGCTTTACCACATTTTCAAGCTTTAGCCTTGATAGCGTTAAATTTTTACTAGAAGGCGAACTCGTAAAAGGCTTTTTAAATATATTTTTAAACATTATCCTTTGCCTGATCGCAAGCTATCTTGGCATTTTGCTTGGTAAGAATTTGTGAGAGCTTGCAAATTTAGTAGAGCTTAAATTTTGCTAGATTTTCTTAACCACATGCGGCGCAAAGCGCTATCGCATGCACTTTGAACGTGCGAGGGGATTGTGGGATCTAAAGGGAGATAAGTGGACGGCTTCGTAATTCAAGTCCCCTTGTCTCCCTTTTGGATAAAAACGAAACATTAAATTTCTAAAAATCTTTTTGTAAATTTTAAAACTTCATTCACTCGCAAGAATTGACTACTAAAATTTGGCTTCGCTTATTGCTTAGCTCAAATTTTAGAGCCGAAATTACTCGCTCATGAAATTTTAAAATTTGTCAGAATTTTCTAAAAACAAACTCCATGCAGTGCTTTGCCACATGCACCTCTCTACCTAGCTTCTATCTTTGGCATCTGCAGCATAAAATTTCTAGCTTCGCTTAAAAGCACTGGTTTGAGCGCATCTGCCAAGGTTTTTGGATCGTAAATTCTCTCATATGAAAGTATCAAGACTCCATCTTTTTTAAGCAAAAAGTGGATTATTTCTATATTTTTGCTCTTAGTTTCATCTTTTATAAGAGCTAAAATTTGATCATTTTCTTCGCTATAAAGCACATTTTTATCTTGCTTAAGAGCCTTTTTTAGCTCCTCTAGCTCACTTTTTGTCTTGACATCTTTGTTAAACTTTACTCTAAACGAGGCAAAGTGCTCGTCCATGTTTTCGTTTTTTAAAAAGTAAAAGCTCTCATTTTTAACCACTTGCTTTTTATAAAATGTGCTCCCATCAAACCTAAAACTCTCAACCAAGCTTAGCTCATCTGCCAAAGAAAAGAGACCAAAAAACAGCAAAACAAAAAGGCTAAATTTACGCATAAAATTTCACTCCAAATTTCTAAAAATAGCCGCCATTTTGCCCAAATTTCGCTTAGCTTAATCAAAAAATAACAAAGCTTTTTATACAATCAGGCATTTTTATTTTAAGGATCTTTTTGCAGTTACACCAAGCAAGCGAGCTTAGCATCCTTGTCGTTTTGGCATTTATCGTCTTTGCTTCGCCTTATATTTCTAAAATTTTACGCATACCAGTCGCACCTGCTGAGATACTACTTGGAGCGGTTGCCGGCTACATCGGAGTTGTCGGAGAAAACGAGATGTTTAAGCTCATCAGTGAAGTTGGCTTTTTCTTTTTAATGTTTCTAGCTGGCATGGAGATCGATCTTAGGATGCTCATCAACATCGACCGTAAAATTTTGCGCCTTGGGCTCATCTATCTAACGCTCGTCTACGCTCTAGCCACGGCTTTGACGCTGGGGTTTGAGCTTAGCCTGCTTTACATCATCATCATCCCGATAATGGCCGTTGGTATGATATTTACGCTATTTAAGGAGTACGGCAAGCAGCAAGAGTGGCTAAATTTAAGCATGCTAATAGCAACTATCGGCGAGCTTTTAAGCATCACGCTTCTAACATTTACCGCTGCTTACTTGCAGTTTGGAGCGAGCATAAATTTATGGCTAACGATTGGCTATTTGATCCTATTTTTGGTTATCAGCGTGCTTAGCTTTAAAATTTTGGACGTGCTTTTTTGGTGGTATCCGGGGCTTAAAGTGGTGCTTATGCCACACTATGACAAGGACGAGAAGGACATCAGGCTTTGCATCGCGGTATTTTTCACGATGATAGCTTTGATGCTATATTTAAATTTAGAGGTTGCCTTTGGTGCGTTTATCGCAGGTATGTTTATCACGACATTTTTTGATCACAAAAAGGACTTGCCGCACAAGCTTTCAAGCTTTGGATTTGGCTTTTTGGTGCCGATATTTTTCATCCACATAGGCTCTACTTTTAAGCTTTCCAACCTAGGATCTAGCGAAGTGATAAAGGATGCTGTTTTTATATTTTTAGCGATGCTTGGCACGAGGGTTGTATCTAGTTTGCTCTTTTTGGGTAAGCTTGGCTTTAGAGGGATATTTTTATTTGCCATTTCGCAGTCTATGCCACTCACTCTTTTGATCGCAGTTGCTACTATCGCACACAAATCAGGCGAGATAAGTGACTATTCTTACTCATCTTTCATCCTAGCAAGCCTCGCACAAGCTATAATAGGAGCTATAATCATCAAAATTTTAATGCAATCAAAAAGCAAGGAGTAAAAATGTCATCAAATACAGCCACACTAATCGATAACCGAACTGGAAAAAGCTATGAATTTCCTATCCTAAAAGGCACGATGGGGCCAGATGTCATCGACATATCGACCTTCTTTAGTGACACTGGGATGTTTACTTTTGACAGGGGCTACACCTCAACTGCGATGTGCCGCTCAGCCATAACCTACATCGATGGCCTAAAGGGCGAGCTAATGTATAGGGGCTACGACATCGCCTATCTGGCTGAAAATAAGACATTTTTAGACGTTGCCTACCTGCTTTTAAACAAAGAGCTACCAACGAGCGAGCAATACAAGGGTTTTAAAGATGAGCTCAAAAAAAGGAGCTTCATACACGAGGGAATGATGAAGCTTTTTGATGCATTTCCAGACAAGGCGCACCCTATGGCGATCTTGCAAGCGGCAGTCTCTGCACTAAGTGCCTTTTACTCAGACCACCTAAATATGGACAAGCCTGAAGAGTATCACGAGATGGCTATGAGGATAATCGCTAAAATCCCAACGATAGCGGCCTTTAGCTACCGCTACTCACGCGGTCTTCCTATTATATATCCAAATTTAGATCGTGGCTTTACTGAAAATTTCCTCTACATGATGAGGGGTTATCCATACGAGCACGTCGATCTTAAGCCTATCGAGATAAAGGCGCTTGACACGGTCTTTATGCTCCACGCAGACCACGAGCAAAATGCCTCGACTACGACTGTTAGGACAGTTGGCTCTACGCACGCGCACCCATACGCATGTATAAGTGCAGGCATCGGCGCACTTTGGGGCTGGGCTCATGGCGGAGCAAACGAGGGCGTCATCCGTCAGCTTGAAGAGATCGGCTCGGTCGCAAACGTCGATAAATACATCGCTAGAGCAAAGGATAAGAACGATCCATTTAGGCTAATGGGTTTTGGTCACAGGGTCTATAAAAACTTTGACCCGCGCGCAAAGGTGCTTAAAAAGATGAGAGATCAGCTGATGGATGAGATCGGCATTAACTCAGAGCTTATCAAGATCGCCAACCGCATCGAAGAGATCGCGCTAAATGACGACTACTTTGTAAGTAGAAATTTATATCCAAATGTTGATTTTCACTCAGGGCTCATCCTAAAAGCGCTTGGCATACCAAATAATATGTTTGCCGTTATCTTCGTGATCGGCAGGACGCCAGGCTGGATCAGTCAGTGGATCGAGCTAAAAGAGCAAGACACTATAAAGATCGTCCGTCCAAGACAGCTCTACGTTGGAGAGACAAACAGAACACCAAAATGAGCGAGCTTTTAAATTTAGCCATCAAGGCAGCCATCAGCGCTGGGGGTGAGATAATGAAATTTTACTCATCTAATAGCCAGGCGCTTAAAGTCTGCCTAAAAGATGACAGCTCGCCGCTAACTAGCGCTGATCTAGCGGCAAATGAGGTGATACTAAAAGAGCTAAGCAAAAGTGGAATAAAAATTTGCTCTGAAGAGAGCATCTTGCAAGAGAGTGATAAAGATGAGTTTTGGCTAGTTGATCCCCTTGATGGTACGAAAGAATTTATAGCTAGAAATGGCGAATTTTGCGTTTGCATAGCGCTTATAAAAGAGGCTAGACCGGTGCTTGGCGTCATTTTTATCCCGGTTAGCAAAGAGCTTTTTTACGCTGATGAAAACGGCGCTTTTAAAGAAATTTTAGGCGCAAATGATGAGGTCGTAGAAAGGCAAGATCTAAATGAAAAAGCTAAAAGCTTAAATAACTTCATCTTTTCAAGCAGAAGAGGCGAGACGAAGAAGGTTGAACTTGTAAGAGATAGTTTAAATTTAGAGCAAAAATGCATCGGATCTGCCATTAAATTTTGCCGTTTAGCCGAGCTTGGCGGGATATATGTGAGATTTAGTCCAAGCTATCTTTGGGACAATGCCGCAGGCGAGGCGGTAGTGAAATTTAGTGGTGGCAAGGTCTTAAACGCTAGTGACAGATGCGAGCCAAGCTACAAGCTAGCGGATCTAAAAAGCCCATTTTACGTAGCTTTTGGTAAAAATACTTTGAGCTTAGAAGATGAAGTTTTTAGGCTGATAGAGCAGGGTAGATAAGGCTACTTGCACCTTATCTCACCACTCATCTTTAAAAATGCGCTCTCGTTTTGCTCTAAAAATTTATCTGCCGCTTCTAAATCTTGAAATTTATCTTTTAGTCTGATCACTAAAGTGCCACATTTTAGCTCTCTAACTCGCTCTAAACTGGCATCAAAGCTTTGCGTTAGATCATTTACGCTTTTTATTAAAAAATCGTTTTTGCCTAGATCTTTTACGTTAAATTTAGCGTGTCTCTCAGCTCTTACTACGCCAAGATAGTTTGCGACTTTGGCGTTACTTATGTAGATAAAAACTCCCTCACGCAAGTTGCTGCTAAACGCCACTGCATCATCTTGCTCAAGTATCTTTTCAAGCTCTTCGCCGCCGTAGTTTAGGCTGCTTTTAAGATTTAGATTTTTCACGCTTGGCTTGCTAGCACAACCTGCTAGAAATATACAAAATATAAGAGCAAGAATTCTTTTCATTTTAAATTTCCTCAAGCAGATAGAGCATGCTAGCTATCTTTGCTGTGCCTACGATGTAGCCCTTTAAGTGATCTACTAGTTTGTCATTTTTAAGCTCTTTGCCATTTTTATCAGATATTTTTATGCTGTTTTCTTTTACAAATTTTAAACTCTTAGCAGCTATTTCTTCTAAAGTATTTTTACCATCAAGTAGCAAAAATATATAGTAATCAAGCGTACTAAGCTGCTCTGAGAAACCAAATTTGTTTGCAAAGATGATGTCGGCGTTATCTTTGTGGTTTAAAAAATACTTTATATAACCAGTTAAATTTGCCTTTAGCCTTGAGTGATTTGGAGCGTATTCTATATCTTTTAGCTCATCTTTTACGATCATTGCGCTTGCTGAGTTAGTTAAAAGTCTTACAAAAGCGCTATAAACCATGAGCTTATCTTCTGGCAAAATCTCTAAAATTTGAGAGAGATTTATACTTGCTGGATACATCCCGTAAAATACCTCACAAAGCCAAGAGATATCTTGAGGCATAAGAGAAAATTTATCATGCCAGCCATCATCTTTTTTTATAAAGTCGGCCACGACGTGAATTTTATTTACATCGCTTGGTCCTATTTGCTTATTAGCCACGCTTTCGTAAGCTTTAGCATGCACGATGAGACTTTGCCTAAAGACCTTGTTGCTAACTATATCTAAAAACTGCTCTAGATCGATCCTATCTTTAAATTTGCTATCTTTGTAATTATCTACATGCTCTATGCCAAGATCTGGCACAAAAAGGTCTTCAAGTCCATATTCGCAAAGATAGGCAAGATCGTTTTTAGCTAGCATGGCGTTAAAGTCTTTAAAGTAAAATGGATCGTTTATCTCTTCTAAAAACTCATGTGCTATATAAAAATCATCTTTTTCAAACACTATGTCTATCCAATAAAGTAGCAGCTTTACAGGTATTTTATCTTCATAGTTTGCACCAAGCTTTGTTAGTAAGACCTCTTTATATACTAAAAGTGCCTCTTTAGCAGCTTTTAGCCGCTCTTCAGTGCTATCTTTATCTTTTGCAGCAAGCAACATAAGATCACGCACTACATCTTTTATCTTCCAGCCGGGATAGACATTGTAAGAGATAAACGCCACGCCGTTTTGGCTTAAATTTTCTCTTACGACCCTTAAAATAGCATCTTTTACAAAGTCAGGTACCCAGCTAAAGACGCCGTGAGCGATGATGTAGTCAAATTTCTCATCACTTTTAAACTCGCAGATATCGCCGTGAATTAGCTCTAAATTTTGCAGTCCTATCTCTTTTACGATCTCTTTGCCACGCCTTATTTGCTCGCCACTAAGGTCGATGCCAACTACTCTTGCGTTCTCATTATTTACGGCAAATGGGATCAAATTTCCACCAAAACTGCACCCTATCTCCAAAACTTTTGCGTTTTTGCAAGGCGGTGGATTGATGCCAAGAAGTGTGGCGCAAGCCTCTAGTTTATAGGGCGATGACTGCGCAAATGCTGCTGATTTGTAAGTTAGCTCGTCATAAGACTTTTCGATCTTGCTATTTTTGTCCATCTTCTATCCTTAATAGTCTTCGTTTTTTATCTTCTCCAGCATATTTTTAGCGTCGTTTTCAGGCTCATCAACGATATATGCGCGCCTTATATTGCCACCTTTTATGATAAGTGTTTGACGAAAGTAAAATTTATGCCCATTTGAAGCTGCAAATACAGGCAATTCAAGCGCGCGCTCTAGCATAAACTCGCTATCATTTAAAAACATCACGCCAGTTGCGGTCTCTTCTTCAAATTTCTTTTGAGCCGCGATATCTTGGGAGCCAATAGCTACTACCATAAAGCCAAGATCGTTAAATTCTTTAAGAAGTTTTTTGTAGTTTATCGCTTGCTTGGTGCAACCCTTCATGCCCGCAGTTTTTTGTAGCTGCTCGCTTAAAAGCTCGAAGTCCTCACCTATCTTTGGATAGATAAAAACCACGCAGTCGTGGGTCCTTGCAAAGGCAGAAAAGTCAAATTCTTTGCCGTCCAAAGTCCTTAGATAGATGCTTGTAGGCACTTTTATCATGTTTTGTCCTTTAAAAATTTTATCTATTATATATCTTTAAGCTTTTTTTGAATTTAAAAAATAGACGATAAAAAGGACGAAAAAGCTGATTATTAGCATCAAAAGAGCGTAGATGTGAGCTTTGGTATAGTCAAGCATCTCAACCGCCTCAAATATCGCGATACTAGCGACCTTGCTCTCACCAGCCACGCTGCCACCTATCATCAAAACCACGCCAAATTCGCCCATCGTATGAGCAAAACTAACAACGATCGCGGTTAGTAAATTTGATCTGATGCTTGGCAAGATGACCCTAAAAATGGTCGTAAGCTTGCTTTTTCCAAGACTGTAGCTCGCCTCAAAAAGGCTCTTTTTTAGGCTATTTAACCCAGCGTAAATGGGTCCAAACATAAATGGCAGCGAGTAGATGCAGCTTGCCACAACAAGGCCTGTGAAGTTAAAAACTAGCCTCACGCCAAAGAGCTCTTCGATAAATTTGCCAAAGGCAGAGTAGGGCGAGAGAAAAATGAGCAGATAAAAGCCAAGAACGCTTGGCGGTAGCACCAAAGGCAGCGAGATGATGGACTCTAAAAATGCCTTGCCAAAGAATTTCTTTTGCGACATAAAGTAAGCCAGCGCTACACAGAAGAAAAATAGTATAAATGTCGTGATAAAAGAGAGTTTTAGCGAGAGCCGAAACGGCTCGTAATCAATATTTGCTAGCTCGCTCATCATGCTTTTACCAAATTTACGCCAAAGGCTTTTGTGCTAACTATGGCCGTGTCGCCAGCTCTTAGCCCACTAGCTTCTGCGCTACTTAGCACGACCTCACAAATTTGGCGGTTTATGAGCACGCTTGCTACAAAAATGGCGTCACGCTTTTTGATCTCCAAAACCTTAGCGTTAAATGCAAATTTCTGCGATCCTGCACTTTTTAAAAATATCTCGCTCGCACTGCCAGATCTTGAAATTTTGCCATTTTCAAGGACGAAAACCTTGCTGCAAAGCTTGTAAATTTCAGCTATGTCGTGACTTACTAAAATAACGCTCATCTTAAATTCATCGTGAAGTGCTAGTAAATAATCCTGCAGCTTCTCGCGCATGGCGTTATCTAGGGCACTTAGTGGCTCATCAAGCAGTAAAATTTCTGGCTTTCTCATCACCGCACGAGCAAGTGCCACGCGCTGTTTTTGACCGCCTGAAAGTTCGCCTATCTTGGCGCTTTTTAGGCTCTTTAGCTCGCAAATTTCAAGTAGTTTGTTTGCTAAATTTTCATCATTATTTGCAAAGAGTAAATTTTTAAAGACATTCATATTTTCAAAAAGGGCGTAGTCTTGAAACAAAAAGCCGATATTTCGCTTTTGCGGGGCTAAATTTGTCTTTTCGTCAAAAAATATCTTATCTCCAACCTTTATCACGCCACTTTGTGGGGCTTCAAAGCCAGCGATGAGCCTTAAAATCGTCGTTTTACCTCCGCCACTTGCTCCATAAAGTGCGACAAACTCGCCACTTTCAAAGGCAAGCTCAGCCTCAAGCATAAATTTACCGCCACCGCCATTTAGCTCTTTTTTGCATGAAATTTCTATCATTTTTAAGCGCTTATGTGGATACTTGTTGATTTAACGTAGGCAAATACCTGCTCGCCTACCGCTAAATTTAGCCCTTTTAGAGCGTGATCTGAGATGATAGCCTCAAAGCAAAGCTGCTCACGCTTTAGGCTAATGATGCTTAAAATTTCACCGCGAGTTACGCTAGCGACCTCGCATTTTAGCTCATTTTCAAGCGAACTAGCCTCAAGTCTAGGCTTTGATAGGACGACATCTGAGCTTTTGAAATTTAAGCTCACCTCATCATTTAGGGCAAATTTGCTAGCCTCGTTTAAGGCTAGCATATATAAATTTGTCCCTAAATTTAAGCACTCAAGCTCAAAAAAGCTGACGCCATCTTTGGATGAAATTTGAACGATCTTTGCTCTTATCATTTAGCTGGGACGTTGTAGCCAAATTTCTTGAAAATTTCTTTTGCCTTTTCGCCCAAGATAAACTCATAAAATGCCTTCGCATCAGCGTTACCATCAGCATGTTTTAAGAGTACGATGCCTTGATCGATCGGAGTGTAGAGCTCTTGAGGCACGAAGATGTAGTTAGTGCCCTCTTTGTATTTTTCCATTTTTTTGTCAAACAATGCACTAGCGGCGATAAAACCAACATCTGAAGCACTTAGTGCTTGAGAAAGTGTCTCAGAAATTTTTTGAGCATAGACGATGTTTTTCTCTACTTCGTCATAAAGTTTTGCATTTTTAAGAGCCTCGATACTAGCCTTGCCGTAAGGTGCGGTCTCTGGGTTTGCTACCGAGATCGCTTTTAAGCCGCGAACCACTTCGATGCCCTTTTTAAAATCCACGTTTCTTATAGAAAAGATCGCTACAGCGCCTTGCGCATAAACTTTTGGTGCAGCAACTGCAAAGCCTGTGTCATAGGCCTTTTGCGCAAAGCCCATATCAGCAGCCATGAAGATATCAGCTGGAGCTGAATTTTGTATCTGCGTAACAAGACCGCCGCTTGCGCCAAGAGTTAGGTTGATCTTGGCGTCTGGGTGAAGCTTGTTAAACTCTTTTATAAGCTCAGGAAACGCGTAAGTCGTGTTTGCTGCGGCATAGACATTTACCTCTGCGCCAAGTGCGTTTATGGCAAGTAGAGCTGCCACACATAGAAATTTAAAAACCTTTTTCATTTATACTCCTATTATGATTTGAGATGATTTTACTATTGCTAAAAGCGTGTCACCAACGCCTATTTGCATATCCATTGCGCTATCTTTTGTGATGATAGCAGTTAAAGTTTGCTCATCACTTAGTTTTAGCGTGACCTCAGCATTTACAACGCCTATCTTTGCCTCGATGACCTCACCTTTTAGCTGATTTTTAGTGCTTATTTTTATATCAAGATCTTTTGCAAGGATGACTGCTGGTGCTTTAAATATAAAAACAACTTTTTGACCCACTTTTAGGCCTAAATTTTTCTCGCTCTCAACTGTTATAGTCGCTTCAAGCGTGTTGCCATTGCTTAGCTTTGCGATGATTTCAGAATTTACAGCGCCTCTATTTATGCTAACTATCTCGCATGAGAGCTGGTTTCTCGCACTTAAATTCATACTCATTCTTTGTAAATTTATGATATCAACATCTTCAAAATCAACCTTTTGGCAAATTTTTTGTAAAAAGTCCTTTTGCGTCTCAAGGATGGCGTCGTAAATTTTTATCAGTTTTTTGGCGTATGGGCTAAGCTCTGAGCCGCTATTTTTCTTGTTGCCATCAGCTCTTATGATGAGAGGCTTGCTGCTTTTGTTATTTATCGTATCTAAGCAGTCCCAAGCGTTTTTATATGATATGCCGACAACCTCAGCCGCTTTTGTGATGCTTTTTGTCTCTTTTATCGCCTTAAGTAGCGCTATATGCTTTGCTAAAACCTGCGTATCTTCGCCTAGAAATAGCTCTAAATTTATATCTGCTTTCAAATTTTTAACCTCTAAATATATAATAATAATTTGCAAAGTATATCTAATTATATTAATTCACAAGCTTAAAATTACAAATTTTCTTTAATTTCTTGTAAAGTTTCAAGAGGATAAAATCAAGCTGTTTTTTATAAATAAATTTTAAGGTTTTATGATGAAATTTTTGCTCGCTATCTTTTGTAGCCTGCTTTTAGCCTGTGCAAGTGCTGACCTGAACGCAAACAGTGAAAAAGATGGTTTTGACGTTGAATTTGAAGCAAAAAAAGATGTTTTTGACCCGCTTAGTGGCTATAACAGAGTGATGACAAACGTAAATGACTTTATCTACATAAATATGCTAACTCCAGTGGCAAAAGGCTACGCTTATGTCGTGCCAGCTACGGCTAGAACGATGGTTGCAAATTTCTTTGACAACCTTCTTTTTCCAGTGCGTTTTGTAAATAACTTGCTTCAGTTTAAATTTCAAAACGCTGGCGAGGAGACATTGCGCTTTTTGGCAAATACAATAATTGGCTTTGGAGGGCTAACAGACGGGGCAAAATACTATGATCTAAAGGCTCACAACGAGGACTTTGGACAAACCCTTGGCTACTGGGGGCTAGGAAGCGGCTTTCACATCGTTTGGCCTTTGCTTGGACCATCAAATTTAAGAGATACTGGCGGCTTAGTTGGCGACTATTTTGCTGATCCTATTAGTTACGTTGATCCTATGCTTTTATCGGCTGGCATAAAGTCATATAGGGCGTTTAATAGCTTTTCACAAGATCCAACTGCTTATGAAAAACTAAGAAAAGATGCGATCGATCTATATCCATTTTTACGCGATGCTTACGAGCAAAGACGCGATAAACTTATCAAGGAGTAAGTATGAAAATTTTAAAAATTATAGCGGCGATTTTACTTTTAGCAACTAGCCTTTTTGCCCTCTCAAAAGAGCAGATAAAGCCTGAGATAGAGGCAAAGACAACAAAGGTGATTGAAATTTTAAAAAATACAAATTTAGATAACAATGCAAAGACAAAAGAGATTTTTGCTCTGCTTGATCCACTATTTGACTACAAACAAATGGCAAAGATCAGCCTTGGCAAACGCTACAACAGCCTAAGTGCCGATGAGCAAGCTAAATTTGACGCAGCATTTGAGCAAAAGCTAAAAAGCTCATATATCGACAAACTTTTAGGCTACAAAGACCAACAGATCCACATCACTGGAGAGAATGAGCCTCAAAAAAATAGATATTGGCTCACATCAGAGCTTCTAAATGACGGCAAAAACTATGAATTTATCTATAAATTTTACGATGCAAAAGAGCGTGGCTGGCTCATTTACGATCTTGATATTGTTGGTGTAAGCATCATTCAAACATACAGAAGCCAGTTTGGTGATGTGCTAAATAACGCTGATTTCAATACCCTTTTACAAAAGCTAAACGAAGCTGTTTTACCTGATCAAAATAAAACCAACCCTTAATGCGACAAATTTTTAAATTTATCATTGCCAAAAACAAGCTTGTTATCTCGCTTGTGCTAGTTCTAAGCGTAGTTTTTGGCTACCTTAGCACAAAGCTTAGCATCGATGCTTCGGCTGAGACCTTGCTGCTTGAGCATGACCCAGATCTAAAAGCCTATAGGCAGATCGCAAAGCGCTACGACTCACCAGGGCTTTTGGTGGTCGCTTTTACCCCAAAAGATAATCTTTTTTCACCTAAAAATTTAGAGCTTATTAAAAATTTAAGCGACGAGCTAGCCAAAAACGATATGGTTAGCAGCGTCATCTCTATCTTAAACGTGCCACTTCTAAATAGCGTGAAAGGCGGCGTTACAGGCATCCTAGATCACACTCCAACGCTAAGCGATAAAGATATAAATATCTCAAAAGCAAAGATTGAGTTTGCAAAAAGTCCTATTTATAGCGGAAATTTGATAAGCAAAGATCTAAAAACCACAGCGATCGCGCTAAATTTAAAGCAAGATGAGAAATTTAACGAGCTTTTAAATGAGCGAAATTTACTTAGCCAAAAAGAGTCAAACGGCACTATCACGCAGGCTGAAAAGCTTAAATTTAAAGCGCTTTTAGCGGAGTTTAAAGCCTACCGAGATGAGCTTAGAAAGAGCGATCACAAAAACCTTGAAGCCATAAAGGCAGCCATCGCTAAATTTAACGCAAACGATGAGCTATTTTTAGGCGGCGCAAACATGATCGCTGATGATATGATAGGCTTTATAAAGAGCGATCTTTTGGTTTATGGGCTAAGCGTTTTAGCGCTTCTTAGCTTTAGTTTGTGGCTATTTTTCAGACAGGTTAGATGGATCGTCTTGCCGATGTTTATCTGCGCGGTAAGTGCCATTTTTACGACCGGGATTTTTGGTATGTTTGGCTGGGAGGTGACGGTCATTAGCTCAAACTACATCGCACTTCAGCTCATCATCACCATCTCAACAGTCATCCACCTAGTCGTAAGCTACAGAGAATTTTACGCAAGGCACCCAAAATACAGCCAAAATCAGCTCATCTATCTGACACTTCGTGACAAATTTTCTCCATCTTTTTGGGCGATATTTACGACAGTCATTGGCTTTAGCTCACTCATGAGTGCCGATATAAAGCCAGTTATCATGCTTGGCATTATGATGAGTGCTGGCATTAGCGTTTCACTTGTGCTTGCATTTTTGCTATTTGGCGCGATAAATGTAAATTTAAAGAAGCTTGCTCCTGTTAGGACATTTGAAAACAGCTTTAAATTTACAAAATACTGCGCAAATTTAGCGCTAAACTCAAGAAAGATCATCTACGCAGTTTGCGTTTTGGTCGTCTGCTTTGGCGTTTATGGCATCAGTAAGATAAAGGTTGAAAATAGCTTCATTGGCTACTTTAAAGAGAGCACGCAGATCCGCCAAGGCATGCAGGTCATCGACACAAAGCTTGGCGGCACGATCCCAGTTGATGTGATAGTTAAATTTAAAGAGAGCGAGCCAAAACAAGAAAAAACTGATGAAAAAGATGACTTTGAAAGCGAGTTTGAAAACGACGCAAAGAGCGCGAAATACTGGTTTAACAGCTACCACACAAGAGTTGCAGAGAAAATTCACGACTATCTAAAAGAGCAAAATTTTGTAGGCAACGTAAGCTCGCTTGCAACGCTTATAAAGGCGATAAAAGAGTTAAATAACGGCGTTAGTGATGATTTTTTGCTAGCTGCGATGTATGAGAAGCTACCACTTGAGTATAAAAATATCTTGTTAAGTCCTTATGTAAGCGTCGAAAACGACGAGCTTAGATTTAGCCTAAGGATCGTTGATAGCGATCCAAAGCTTAGACGAAATTTATTTCTAAAAGAGCTTAGAGAAGGGCTTTTAGAGCTAACTAAAAACGATAACGTAAGCATCGAAGTTGTCGGCATGATGGTGCTTTATAACAACATGCTTCAAAATTTACTTAGCTCACAGGTTGATACATTTGGACTAACGGTTGCGATACTTTTTGTTATATTTTGCTTTGTTTTTAGAAGTATTAAACTTGCAACCATCGCGATAGTTTCAAATTTGATCCCGCTTTGCACGCTCTTTGGTGTGATGGGATTTTTTGGCATACCGCTTGATGTGATGAGCATTACGATAGCGGCCATTAGTATAGGTATCGGCGTTGATGATATCATCCACTACATCCACCGCTTCAAAGAGGAGCTGCTTACAAAAGATGTTTTTGAGAGCATCAAGGCTGCACACGCTAGCATAGGATACGCGATGTATTACACCTCATTTACCATTTTTCTTGGCTTTAGCGTGATGATAACTAGCAACTTTATACCGACTATTTATTTTGGCTTGCTAACTGATCTTGTTATGGTATTTATGCTGCTTGGCGCACTCATCATCTTGCCAAGTTTAATAGCAAGCTTTGTGAAAAAGCGCGAGGTATAAATTTATTTGATAACTTTGATGAATGAATAGACATCAGCCACGCCATCAATGTGCTTAGCGTACCAAATGGCGTGCTTTTCTTGCTCGATGCTATCTACCACACCGCTAAAAACAACGTCACAGCCAACGATGCTAACACGCACATTTGTGCCCTCAACGACACTATCTTTGAAGAGATTTTGCTTTAAATTTGCAAGTATGCTTAGACTATCGCACGGATACTCGCTCTTTTTCACTCTAAGATAGGTGTAAATTTTTCGCACTCCGTCTGTGTTTTTGGCAAGCTCAACTAGCTTACCTTCAAGCTCTTTGCTATCAACAAGTCCTATGAGATAGACATCGCCATAAAAGACCTCTATCTCGATGTCGATGTTACTAAGCCCTTTTGAAAACAAAATTTTGCTTTGTAACTTGCTTTGGATAAATTTATCACGAGAGATCGAGTAGATGCCGCGTTTATCGCGAGAAATGGAGTATGCGTCATATACATTTAGTGGCGCTGTTGCTGGGGTGAGGACTGAGGAGCAAGAGCAAAAAAATAAGACCAAAAATGCAAAAACGCTAAATTTAGAAATCATAAATCCTTTTGTAATTTCAAAAAGTTTATAGAAAATGGGCTAAAATTTATCTAAATCTGCTAAAATAACGCGCACGGAGGATAAAGTAATCTGGTGATGCTCACGGGCTTCAAACCCGATGACTGGGCGGTTGACCGTCTGGTGGGGAGTTCGATTCTCTCATCCTCTCGCCACTTTTGCTTCTTTTAAATCCTACTTTTTTCTAGCAAATTTATAATAAAAAATAAGATAAAACTAAGCACAACTAAAACAAGGCTTAAAGCGAGTGCCTGATCGCTTCTGCCGTCATAGACTGCGTTGTAGATAGCAAGTGAGATGGTGTCTGTTTTGCCTATGATATTGCCGCCTAAAATGAGCGTTATGCCAACCTCGCCAAGCCCTCGCGAGAGCGCTAGGATAAAGGCTGCTGCCACGCTTTTTGCGATGCTGGGGAAAAGCACCAAAACGGCTGTTTGAAATTTATTTTTACCAAGGCTGTATGCCGCCTCACTAAGGCTTTTTGAAAGTGAGCTAAGCGCTGAGGCTACGGGCTTTACAAAAAGTGGCAGTGAGGCTATGAAAGCTGCTATAACAAGGGCTTTAAAGCTAAAGACAATCTCTAAATTTAAAGCCTTGCCGATGATGCCATTTTTGCCAAGCAGATAAAGCAGTAAAAATCCCGTCGCAATGGGCGGAAATATGAGCGGAAAGGTGACTATCATCTCGGCAACTGCTCTAAATTTAGAGTTGCTAAAAGCTAGAAAATAAGCAAGAGCTAGCCCAAAAATAGCGAGCAAAAGCCCTTGGCACAAAACGACTTTTATGCTTAAAAATAGCGGATCAAAAAGCCAAGCAAGCTCTTGCAAATTTTGCCCTATCTTATGCCAAATTTAGCGTAAATTTCTTTTGATCTCTCGCTTTTTAGCTCGTTTATAAATTTCTCGCAATCAGCCTTTTTCTCACACCCTTCAAGCTTTGCAGCTACGATGTTTGCTGGTGCATAAAGCGCCTTATCTATCAAGATAAAACTACCAAATTCATCCTTGTGCGCATTTAGCTCAGTTTGGTTGATAAAGCCAGCATCAACTTCGCCGTTTAATATATAGGTAACGACCTGTGGCACGCCTGCAACTGCTAAAATTTTATCCTTTAGCTCGCCCTCTAAATTTGCTTTTTGCATAAACTCACTCGCTCTTTTGCCATAAACAGTCTTTGCCGCGTCTGGCATAGCGATTTTTGAAAGCGTTTTTAGCTCATCAATTTTTTTTATTTTTACGCCCTTTTTGGTAGCTAGCACCAAGGCGCCAGAGCCTAAATTTACATATTCAGTGATCTTTAGATCAGACTTTTTTAAAAAGTCCTCATCGCCCACGATCACGTCAGTTTTGCCCTCTTTTGCCTGCGCCATGATCGCTGTGATGTTTGCAAAAGAGGTGTCAATATTTACGCCATCTTTTTTAAGATTATGCGCGACTGCTTCGACTATCTTTTTATATCCACCGCCTGCACTAACTAGCAAATTTTCATTGCCAAATGCAAAAACTACGGCCATTAAAAGCAAAAATTTTTTCATACTTTTTCCTTTAAAAATAAAATTTCAGAATTTTATAAAATATACTCTTATACATTCTTAAAATATATTTTTACAATTTTACTCTTTTTTTAAAATGGTATAATCTCGCAAAAACAAAAGGATAGACATGAACGAACTCGAGCTAAAGTTACAAGGCAAGATAGAGAGGCTAACAGATAAGACTTTTAGGCTAGATCCTAGGATCGGTGAGGGCTATTTTACGGCGAAATACTTTCTAAAAGTAAATGAGATAATTAAGCAAAATCTGCCTGATCAGCATGTGACGATGCAGTTTTTTCAAAGGCGTGATGATATCATGCTTTGTGGCATAGACGAGGTTTTAGCTATCATCAATAAATTTGCCAAAAACCCAAGCGAGCTTGAAATTTACGCACTTGATGATGGCGATATCATAAACGCAAACGAGCCAGTTTTAAAGATAAGCGGCAAGTATGAAAATTTCGGCTTTTTAGAAAACGTCATCGACGCGACGCTTACTAGAAGAAGCTGCGTAGCGACAAACTCCAGAGACGTGATAAAAGCAGCAAATGGCAAGGATGTCTTTAGTATGGCGGACAGACAAGACGACATATGCACGCAGCCAGGCGACGGCTATGCCTCGTTTATCGGCGGTATAAAAAAGGTCGCCACAGACGCTCAGGGCGAGCTTACAGGGTTAAAAGGTGGTGGCACCATGCCTCACGCACTCATTCAAATGTGCGGCGGAGATGTGGTGAAGGCTTGCCAAATTTACGCTAAAACCTTTGAAAACGAGCAGATCACGGCCTTGGTTGATTACAACAACGACGTGATAACAGACGCTTTAAAGGCTGCAAATGCCCTAAAAGAGAGGCTTGGCGCAGTTAGGGTGGATACTAGTAAAAATTTGATAGATAGGTATTTTGAAGGCAAAGATACGAGTAAATTTGACCCACATGGCGTTTGCAAGGAGCTTATATTTGCTCTAAGAGAGGCGCTTGATAAAGCTGGTTTTAAATACGTCAAAATCGTTGTTAGCTCAGGTTTTAGTCCTAAGATTATGGAAGATTTTGAAGCTCATAACACGCCGGTTGATACTTATGGCGTGGGAAGTTATCTTGTTAAAAATGACATTTTTGGCTTTACAGGCGATCTAGTCGAGCTAAACGGCAAAGATGAGGCTAAATTTGGCAGGAAAAATTTCGCTTCAGATAGGCTAAAGAGAGTGAAATTTTAAGAGAAAAGATGAAATTTATAAAAATTTTAATATTTCTAGCGCTTTTACTGACCGCTTGCACCGCCACAAACTACGCTAATGCCTTTGAAAAGGTTGGCATCCTTGAAGACGGAGTTTATCGCTTTAGCCAAAATGGACTTGGGGTCAAAAAAGATCTGCTTGTAAAGGTGATCTCGGTGCAAAACGCAGAAATTCCTCACAAAAAGATCATCTCCATGCTAAATATCCCTAAAAAATCTAAAATCAATGACTTTAAAACAAGCGATGCTGGCGTAATAGTATGGCCATTTTATGAGTTTGAGGGTAATTTTATAACGACAATAATCGTTGAAAATATAAAAAAAGAAGATAGTGATCAAAAACTGATTAAGATGCTTGAACTTAAGCATCCGTTTTACTCAACGCTCCTAGCTCGAAGAAAAGGGGCTAAAGACGTTATGGACGTGAAATACATGCTAAATTTTAAAGAGGCAAAGCTGGTAAAATCGTTTAAAAACCGCCCTTAAAACTTTATTTTAAATAAATTTCATTAAAATGGTGTAATCAAAAAAAGGATCATCTTTGCATAATCTAAAAACTATAAACGTCGCTCACTCGCCGGACGCTGACGATATTTTCATGTATGCTGCAGTCAAATTTGGCTGGGTTAGTAGTAAAAATTTAGCCTTTACATCAAAGGCGCTTGATATCGAGACCCTAAACGAAGAGGCGCTAAAAGGCACATATGAAGCCACGGCGATCAGCTTTGCTTTGTATCCAAAAATCTGCGATGAATTTGCACTTTTGCGCTGTGCGGTGAGCTTTGGCAATGGCTATGGCCCAAAGCTTATCAAGCTAAAAGGCAAGCAGCTAAAGCGAAATTTCAAGGTCGCACTCTCTGGCAAAAACACGACAAATGCCTTGCTTTTTCGTATCGCCTATCCAGAAGCGAGGATAGTTTATAAAAATTTTCTTGAGATCGAAAATGCCGTACTTAGCGGCGAAGTCGATGCTGGCGTACTCATACATGAAAGTATATTAAATTTCTCCGACCAGCTCTGCGTAGAGCGTGAAATTTGGGATATCTGGAGTGAACTAAACGGCGAAAATTTACCACTTCCACTTGGTGGCATGGCACTTAGACGAAGCTTACCGATAACTGATGCGATCGAGTGCGAGAGAGTACTTAGCGAGGCCGTTAGGATCGCCACTTCGCACAAGCCATTTTTGTCTCACATGCTAATGGAGCGAAATCTCATCAGAGTTGGCAAAGATGAGCTAAAAACATATCTAAATTTATACGCAAATGACGAGTCTATAAGCATGAATGAAACTCAGTTAAAAGCGCTAAATAAGCTCTATCAAATAGGCTACGAGAAAGGCTTTTTTGAAAAGCCAATCGACGTAAACGACTACCTAATCCCAACTGAATATAACGAAGTAAGGTTTAGTTGATGCAAAGCACGCTTGTCTCACTTGGAGTTGAAACCTTTAAGATCGCCCTTTATATCAGCCTCCCGATGCTGCTAAGCGGACTAATAGCTGGTCTTATCATCTCCATTTTCCAAGCGACCACGCAGATAAACGAAACCACGCTAAGCTTCGTGCCAAAAATTTTGCTAGTCGTCGTTGTCATCATATTTTTGATGCCATGGATGATCTCTATGATGGTTGAATTTACTACACGTATGTTTGATTTTATACCGGAATTTATCCAGTGACGAGGCTCGTTGACTTTTCTAAATTTACCTCGGTTAAGATAGGCGACGTGCATGAAGTTTTTGAGCTTAATTGCCTTGATGATCTAGGCTCGTCTCACTTTTTAGGCGCTGTGATGATAGGCGGGGGCAATAACCTTCTTATCTCGCCAAATCCCCCAAAAATGGCGATGCTTAGCAAGAGCTTTGACTATATAAATTTAGAAATTTGTGATGAAAAAATTTACCTTGAGATAGGTGCTGCGACAAAATCTGCCAAAATTTATAACTTCTGCAAACAAAACAACATAGCTCACCTTGAGTTTTTAAAAAATATCCCAGGCACGCTTGGCGGACTTATAAAAATGAACGCTGGGCTGCTTAAATTTAGCATAAGCGACAACATCACGCATGTGCGTCTGGCTCGTGGCTGGGTGAGCAAAGAGGAGATAAACTTTAGCTACCGCCACAGCGGCATAGATGAGGCCATTTTGGGGGCTAAATTTGATCTTCATAGTGGCTTTGACGCAAGCATATCTGAAGCTATAAGCGCAAAAAGGGCAAATCAACCAAAAGGAGCTAGCTTTGGTAGCTGCTTTGTAAATCCAGAGGGGCACTTTGCAGGGGCTTTGCTTGAGGCGGTCGGGCTAAAAGGATACGCTATCGGCGGAGCGAAATTTAGCGAAGAGCACGCGAATTTTTTGATAAATTTTAACCACGCAAGCTTTGAAGATGCCACTAGCCTTATAAATTTGGCAAAGGCTAGAGTTTTAGAGAAATTTGGAGTAGAGCTTAAGACTGAAGTTTGCATTTTATAAGGATGATGATGAGTGAGTTTTTGAGCGAAGTTTTTACCCTTTCATTTTTATTTATAGCTATTGGGTTTTACGCCATTTATAGGGCTAAAAAGGCGCAAAGCGAGCATGAGAAAAATGTGGCTGATTACGATAAAAATCTGCTAAATTTTGCCAAAATTTTAGGTGTTCAAAATC
>NZ_PPCG01000020.1 GCF_002913745.1 Campylobacter concisus | reverse complement strand
CCAAAAATGGTGTCCTGCGTTGGATTCGAACCAACGGCCCCCTCATTAAAAGTGAGATGCTCTACCGACTGAGCTAGCAAGACATGATTATTTAAAAAAGAATTGAGATTATACAAAAAACATTATTATATGTCAAGAAAAGAGCATTTGAATTTTAAAATAAGTTTTTGATTTTATTTAGTTACATTATTTTAAAATAAAAAATAAATTCTAAAAAATTTATTTTATATAATTGTCTATTTTTTACAAAATTTTGAGTTATAATCCATTTTAGCAACAAATAAGGAGCAAGTATGATCATTATAAATTCACGCCTACCTACTCAAAATTTAAAAATAGCAAAGTCTTTATCTAAGCTCATACAAGGCTATATTTATAGCTATTTGCCAAAAGCTGAACATGACGGATACACACATAAAGAGAGTGGAAAAAATTTTAAAAGATCAAATTTTGATTTTAGATTAAATGGCTTAAGTTTAGAAATAAGATTTAGCTCGTTTGTGCCAGAATTTGAAAAAACGATCGCTTTTGCTGTACTAAAAGATGGATTAAAACTTGGCAATATTTGTTTGCTTGACACGTCTGTGTCAGTAAAAGAGCATAGAATTTCACAAAATGAGGCTACTTTTCAAGGATGCGTAGTGTGTTCGGTTGTTGGACTTTTGGGATACAAAGTACATCTTGAGCCGCAAGACTCTAGACATCTTGAAATGATGAAAACAAACGCGCTACAAAGATTTGAAACACTTATTGGGTATAAATATGAGGGCGAGTTTGAGCTAAATTTGCTTTGGCAAAATTTACAAAAACCTTTTTATTTTTACTATGGCAACAACAATATGCCAGTCAAAGCTTGGCCTGCAAAATGGCATATCAAAGCAAGGCCAGAGCTTATAAATTTGATCCTTGATGTGGGAGTTGGTAGTGGATGTATGAACTATGGAGTAGGTTTTATAGAGATAACAAAAGAAAAAGAATAAGGTTACAAACCATTAAAACAATAATTTCAAATCCCAGCGGGAACCTTATTCTTTAATATGTATTATAGTACATTTTTTGTCAAAACAAAAATCATTTTAACCGTTAAAACAATATAACTTGAAATATATTTTATTCTGTATTATAATGATATGCAAATAAAAAAGATTTGGGAGGGTTATATTTGAAAATTAAAAAGCTTTTTAATCGCACAAGAAAATATATATTGTGCTTTTTGTTTATATTTTTTAGTCTTATCGTAGACATTAAAATTTTTGACATAAATTTAGAATGGATAGAGTTCAGTATTTACTGTAGCTAATACAAGCATAATAAAAAATACTTGATTTATATTTTTATTTTTTAAACTTGCAAAATAAGCTTAAATTTAGAGATATTTAAGTCGAGCATGCATAAAATTAAAAAATATTTAAAATTTTAAGTTAAATAAAATAAGGAAAATATTTTGGCTGATATAGTTAAAATTCTTGCTGACATAGGTGAAGTATATGAAAAAGAAGAGCTTAAGCTCAAAAATGGCGCTCACAAATACGACAAGATCAAAGTCTATCTCTGCGACATAGCGACCAAGCAGATCGAGCCAAATTTCAATATAAGTAAATATGACTTAATAATATGTAGATTTGGCGTTGGAGCAAATTCTGGCAATCTTTTCCCAAATTCTCAATTTTTATCCAAAGAAATAAATAAAGACGAAGCTAAATTTATAAGAGGCATTTTGAAATCTATTTCAAATTTGCTCTCCCTTTTTGAGCCAAGCATTATAGAAAAAGACGCTATTTTATCCATACTATCAAGCATAAATGAAGAGTATTTTGTTGGTATTATAGATGAGATCAAAGGTCTAGATGAGCTAAAAAACGAAAAAGGTAAAAAAGTCGCTACTTTTTTCTCGCTCTCATATAATGGCAAGCCGGTTTCTGCATATTTTAAGCAAATTTTTGAAAATCATATCAGCGTAAAAGAGCAAAAATCATCTTACGGGTACGATATTTTGACAAATGAAAAGGGTATCGGCGGCGATGCAAATTTAGCATTTTGCTCGGTATATGAGATGCCTGCTAATATGCAATTTATCAAATCAAAGCTCCTGCCACTGAGCGCCAATAGTGCAAAAAAGGTAGAAAATGGCTTTAAAGCGATAAAAGATAAGCTATCGCATAATTTTTATGGTATGAAAATGGCGATTTTACCGACTATTTTGAGTAGCTCAGTAAATTTAGAAGAGATTGTAAAAATACTTGAAGAGACTTCAAAGAGCGACATAAAAAATATTGAAATCGCCGAGGAAGCCATAAAATTTAGCATAGATTATTATCTCGAGACAACAGCTAAAAAGCAGGAAAATTTACCTGTTTTAAATACGATTTTATTTTACACGCAAAGCAACGCTGCTATCGATTTGAAGCTTGCGATAGACGATGTTTTACCATCTTTTATCTCTCGCATCTCAAATTTAATGAGCCGTTTTAACATAAAAGCCTTCTATGAAAAAAATAGCGGCACAGATGAGACGATCTATCTGCAAAATTTATTTGAAAGCAGGCTTGGTGTGATGAGCTTTTTGCTATCAAGAAATAAATTTGATTTAGAGATTATGATAGAAAGATATAGCGATCTGATTTATTATGGTAGCGTCAATAAAAGTTACGCAAAAAAGTTGGAATGGAGCAAATACTTTAACGATTTTTATAAAGAAAGAAAGTTTGAAAATATTGCAAAATATCAAAATTTCTTTAATGAGACCAATGTCTTAAACAAAAAACTAGTCTTTCAAAAGGAGTGCGATTTGGAAAATTTAACCGATAAAAAAGAACTGATCAAAGAGCTAATCAAAAATAGCGAGTTTTTACATCAAAACGATGCGCTCATTAGCGCTTATTTGCTCGGTATGCTAAGCGCGGCCATGATAAACTGGCAGCTTGGCGTGAACGGCGGCGTATCTTTTAGCAACTGGCTCAATGACTGCGAATCAATAAGTATGGAAAATTTGGAGCGAATTTGGACAAAGTGCGATGAGATGATTAGAAAGCTTAAGGCTGCTTCTGGCAAGCCAAATGCTAACATTGAAAATATAAAAGAGTGTTTGATCGAAATTTTACCGCAGGTCTTTTCTAAGGAGAGAAAGATAGTAAAAACCTCACATACTACGCTTGCCTTTGCTATGGGTGGAAGCGACTATCGTAAATTTATAAAAGAAAAAACAAAATAAGGAGAATAAAATGCAAAAAAAAGAGATACTTTTTTTATGGGACGGAGAGAACTGGAACCCAAATGGCGACATGCTAAAGGATAACGCTCCTAGGCGAGATGATGAGACCGGCATAGCCGAGGTGACGGACGTGCGTATAAAAAGGACTATTAGAGATGAGATCATGAAAAAAGATGAGGCGTCGATTTTTATAAAGGAGTATAGGATAGAGGATGCCCTGCTAGACGCTAAAACGGCTATCAGACAAAGTATAAACATAAAGCAAAACAAAAGCGAACTGCAAAGAGAAATTTTGTCTAAATTTATCGATATCCGCGCATTTGGCGGAGTTTTGCCTATTTCAGATAAAGACGAGATGAAACAAGACAAAGAGATAAAAACCGCAGGCGTCCAATTTACTGGACCAGTGCAGTTTAGACTAAGCAAATCCCTAAACAAGGTCGAAGTAGAGCATGTTAAAGGAACTGGCGCTTTTGCTAGCGACTACGATCAAAATGATCCAAAAAAACAAAAAGATCAAGCGACTTTTAGAGAAGAGGAATTTATAAAATACGCTATTTTTGCTACTTACGGCATCATAGATAACTATAATGCAGCAAAAACAGGCTTTAACGAAGCCGATGAGGCTAAAATTTTAAAAGCTTTGTGGCACGGTACTAAAAACCTGACAACTCGCTCCAAAATCGGTCAAACTCCAAGATTTATGCTAATCATCACATACAAAGACGATACGTTTGCAGGCGATCTAAACAATAGCATAAGCCTAAAAAGCGAAAAAGAAGATAGAGTGATAAGAAGCATCAACGAATACACTATCGACTTTACAAATTTAAAAAATAAACTCGCAAGATACGCTGCAAATATAGAAAAGATAGAGTATATGAGCGATTATGATTTTGAAGCGATAAATAAAGGGAATTTTGACAGCAGTTGGAAAAAGATAGAGGCATAAAATGAGCATTGTTGCTTTTAGATTATTTGGCGATTACGCTCATTTTTCGCATCCGGCGACGATTTATTCTAGCTTAACCTATCCAGTGCCACCAAAGACCACTATAATGGGCTTTTTAGGCGCCGTTATAGGCGAAGAAGAGTACTTTAAGCTATCAAGCATCCAATACAGCGTAAAAATAGATAGGCAAATTTTAAAAAAGAGCTTTGTTTTTAACGGCATAAAATTTGCCCTATCAAGTAATATACACATAGAAGAAGGCTATCAAAACGCAAAAGAGAAAAAGCAGTTTTACAGAGAACTAATCTGCTCGCCATCTTATGTCATATTTTTAAATTTAGAAAATTTAGAGCAATGCTATCAAGATAAAATAATCTCAAATTTAAAAGAGCATAAAACCGCCTTTACGCCCTATCTTGGGATAAATTTTTGCATAGCGGATTTTAGCTGGATAGATATAAAAATATGCGAAAAAATATCGCAAGATGAAAGCTTTATAAACACATTTATGCTTATGGATGACTTTGTTTTTGAAGGCATTGATGAAAATGTGAAATTAACTACGGCAAGAATGCCTTGTGGCTGCGAAAATGGACGAATTTTTAAAGATTTTAAAGACTTTGTTATGGAGATAAACGGCAAAGAGCTTATAAAATCTAAAAATCATGGAAATATTTATCAGATAAATGATGAAAGAGTCTATTTTATTTGACGAGTTTTGGTCTCATCCAAATAAACTTTTAGAAAATCATATAAAAAATATGATCTCGCCTGACGACGATGAGCTGGATAAGCAGGTCAAACTCTATCACGACATCGCAAAACTGAAAAATAATTTTCAAATTTATATCAGAGATACTTCAAACGACAAGCTAGATAAAAACCACTCGCTCTTGTCGGCATATTTTTTCTTGCTAAACTCAAAATTTGATGAGATGCCAACCCTGTTTGGCTTTCTTGCTATCGTTTCGCACCACGGCGACGTGGTAAATTTAATGACGCTAGCCAGAGAAGCTAATAAATTTTTCAAAAACCAAAAAGAGCTAGAGCAGTGGGATGAAGTGGCTGGCGCTGCTAAAAACATTAAGATCTATTTGGAGTTATCTACAAAAAAAGATGAGTTTTTAGATAGAGCGGAAAAGCTTCGTCAATACTTAATTTTATCGCAGTACAGGCACAAATTTACCTATGAGGACTTTATAAATTTTAAGAGCCTATATTCAAATTTGATTTATAGCGATAAATTTGAGGCGATCTTTAGCATGCCAAAGCAGCAAAGCAAAGATATACCGATAGATGTTTTAGAGAGTGATATCAAAAATTTGCCGCCAAATGAAAAGAGAGATGCGTTTAGAAATTTCGTCTTAAACAACTTTGACAAAGAGCGCAAACTTTTTATTTTGACTGCACCGACTGGCTACGGCAAGACCTTGACGGCATTAAACTTTGCATTGAAATTTAAAAAATCACGCATAATTTATGCGCTTCCATTTACCTCAATAATCGATCAAACCTATGATATATTCGCGAAAATTTATAAAAATAGCGATATTTTGGTCAGCAAGGCTCACCACAAAACAATGGTAGATGAAGAAAATTTAACCGACGAAGACAGATACTCAAAGATCAAATTTCTAATGGAATCTTTTAGCGGCGAGATAAACGTGACTACGCTTTATCAGCTGATATTTGCGCTATTTGGTAACAAAAACAAAGACAACGTTAAATTTAATCAGCTAAAAAATAGCGTCGTTATCATCGATGAGGCGCAAGCGATCCCATATAACTTTAGAAAAGATTTTATCCTGCTTTGCGAGATCGTTTCGCAGCGACTTGGCACTATTTTTATATTTATGTCAGCGACGATGCCGGTCATAAAAAGCGAAAAATTTAAAGAAATTTCAAATTTAGACTATTTTTCAAAGCAGGATAGATATGTCATAAAATGGCTTGATATAGGCGGCGAAGATGAGCTTTTAGAAAAGATTTGCGAAACCGCAAGCGATAAAAATACTCTAGTCGTCGTAAATACGATCAAAAAAGCGCAAGAGCTATTTGCTAAACTAAGGGATAAATTTAACTGCTTTTGCCTAAACGGATATATGTATGATGATCACAAACGTGCTACTATCGAGGCTGTAAGGTGCGCGATAGATAAAAACAAAGTTGATCCGCTCGCAAGCAAAATTTTACTTATCTCCACGCAGTCCATAGAAGCTGGAGTGGATCTTGACTTTGACATTGGGTTTCGCGAAGTCTCGCCCATTAGCTCTATCATACAAACAGCAGGGCGCGTAAATAGGCATTTTGGAGCAACAAGGGGCGAGCTATACGTCTTTCCTGAAATAAGCAAATTTACAAATTTGATTTACGGCGATCTATATAAAGTAAGTGGAACTATTTTGAGCGATCTTAAGCAAAAAGAGGTGCGAGAGAGCGAAATTTTAGAAATTTCAAATTTGTATTTTCAAAAGATAAGCAATCAACTGGAAAATTTGCATATAAAAAGCGAGATAGAAAAGCTGGAATTTGAAAATATAAATCAAAAAATCGAGGATATCATGAACGACAATTACAAACAAACCATAATAATCGAGCCTGAAGAAAATTTCATTAAAGATTTTGAAGCTAGAATTTTTGAGATCAAAAATAGTCCAAATGAGAAATTTACCATAAGAGATCTTTTTAAAAACCACATCAGAAAGTTGTCGAAATTTAGCATAAATGTAACGTTAAAAGATATAAATAAGCTAATGCCGAATTTAAAACAGATAAATGGGCTTAATGATATGTTTTATCTGCCGTTTGGCTCGTCTTATTTTTATAGTGCCGAGTGCGGCCTTAAAAAGGATACAAATTTAGACATAACCGACGAGGTGTTTGACTAATGTTCTCAAAAGATCAGATCACTGGTACACTTGTGAATTACTACGTCACCTGTAAGCGCGAGGCGTGGCTTTACGCACATCAGATCCACGCGGACCAAGAGGATGAAAACGTGCTGATGGGCAAGGCTTTGGCTGATATCAAAGAGCGAGATCTACAAGAATTTGCCTTTGGCAACCTTAAATTTGACAAACTCTCAAAGCAGCACGGCCACTACCTCATCACGGAATATAAAAAGAGCCTAAAAAACGAGCTTGCAGGCAAGATGCAACTACTTTTTTACATCTATCTTTTAAAAACGGGCTTAAATTTAAAAGAGGTAAAAGGCAAGCTAATAAGCGGTAAAAAGGTGATTTTAGTTGATGACACCAGCGAAAATTTTGCTCTAATGGAACAAATTTTAAGTGAGATAAGCGCACTTGCAAATTTAGAGAAGCCGCCAAAATTTACGCATGGTAAATTTTGCCAAAACTGCGCATATCACGACTATTGCACTGCTTAGGAGACAAGATGTATGTGATACTTTTTTACGACATCGCAGGGTGCGAGCAAAAAGAGCGAAATAACGCAAATCGTATCAGAAAAGCGGTCGAGAAGTTTCTGCCTCGCGTGCAGTTTTCAGTCTATGAGGGCGAGATCCGCGAGAGCGACTTTAAAAAGCTAAGCAAGACGCTGCAAAAAGAGTGCGTAAGCGAGCTAGACTCCATCGTCATCTATACATTTAACTCACTAAAATACTCCGAGCGCATCGTCATTGGCGTAGATAAAAATAGCCCGGTATTTAGCTAAGGAGCAAATATGCAAAAGAGCGACAGAACGCACTTTATACTTAGTCCAGGTAGGCTTTACAGGCAAGATAACAATATCTACTTTGAAAAATTTGACGAGACGGGCGCGCTTATCGCTAGTAAAATTTTGCCAATAAACGCGATCGATGAAATTTACATGCTGGCAAAGGTGCAGATCGACACCTACACCATCGCATTTTTAGCGGATAATAACATCCTTTTGCACATCTTTAGCCCGTATCAGAGTTTTCGCGGGAATTTCTACCCAAATACGCCAAACTCTGTAAATAAAAGCGGCTTTGTGTTGCTGTGCCAGCTCCGCTCTTTTGACGATCCGATCAAACGTGCATATATCGCGCGCGAGATAACTCGAGCCCACATTATAAACGACGCGGCAAACTGCAAAAGACACGGCGTGAAATTTGACGCACAGCCATACTTAAAGGCACTAGATGCCGCCACTAGCGTGCCTGCAATAATGGCGGTAGAGGGTGCATTTCAAAAGCTCTACTACGAAAAGTGGAACGAGATCATCTCAGATCAGCGAAGCTTTAAATTTACCGTCCGCTCAAAACGCCCACCCGCTGATAAGATCAACAGCTTCATAAGCTACGCAAATACGCGTATCTACAACATCTGCCTAAGTGAAATTTACAAGACCGAGCTAGATCCTCGCATCGGCTTTTTGCACGAGCCAAACTACCGCGCGCTAAGCCTACATCTCGATCTTGCGGAGATTTTTAAGCCGATCTTGGGCGATACGCTGATTTTTAACTTGCTAAATAAAAAAGAGATCACCGTAAAGGACTTCCAAACGGACGCCGGCAGGATAAAATTTAGCAACGACGCCGTGCAAAAGATCGAGCTAAAGATGATCTCGCGCCTTTGCGAGACGCTCACGGTGGGCGGTAGGGAGCTAACGTGGAGGCAGGTGATCCGCCGCGAAGCAAATAAGCTTAAAAAGTGTATCTGCGAGGATGCGCCTTATGAAGGATTTAGGTGGGAGTGAAATCGCATTTTAATAAAGCGTTTTTTAAGATTTTAAAAAGCTTGAAATTTAGGGCTTGGCGTATTTGCACATGGCTAAATTTTAGTCAACTTTAAGGCGAAAAAATATAGACTTCTTGCACTAGAATGCCTATAAAATAGGCTTTTTGGTGCTATTAGAATTTACTCCGTTGGAGTTTGAAACATCAAATACCTAGCGACAATACAAACCTAGAGTGGGATTAGAATTTACTCCGTTGGAGTTTGAAACGTGCAGTGATTGACAAAGCAATAAACAAAAAGATAATTAGAATTTACTCCGTTGGAGTTTGAAACCTCGTGATGAAGCCTTGAAAGAGTTAGGGCTAACATTAGAATTTACTCCGTTGGAGTTTGAAACTAGTAATACGTCCCACTTTTTAAATTATTCCAATAAATTAGAATTTACTCCGTTGGAGTTTGAAACGATAAAAAAGGAATGGCCGTGAGGCGAGAATTTAATTATTAGAATTTACTCCGTTGGAGTTTGAAACATAGCCAAGGCTTTGAACGTAAATGAAAGCCTAGATTAGAATTTACTCCGTTGGAGTTTGAAACGCAACGGCGAGGTAAGCGTTACGTGGAGCTATTTTATTAGAATTTACTCCGTTGGAGTTTGAAACACACTAATAGCAACGCTTATCTAAGAAGCGCCAAAATTAGAATTTACTCCGTTGGAGTTTGAAACGTGCGAAGTATCTAGGCGTCAGGGTTGAAGATATATTAGAATTTACTCCGTTGGAGTTTGAAACCCGTATCTGATCTCGCGGTAATAACCAAAACGCTCAATTAGAATTTACTCCGTTGGAGTTTGAAACATGATTGAAGTAACAAGCCGTAAGATAGGCACGTTTATTAGAATTTACTCCGTTGGAGTTTGAAACCCGCCAAAGATATGATAGGTAGTGGCGTAAGTTTAAAATTAGAATTTACTCCGTTGGAGTTTGAAACCTCTTTTGGCTATGAGTTTTAACGGTGAACGCTTTATTAGAATTTACTCCGTTGGAGTTTGAAACCGTATTTGATCACACCGATGCGCTTCTGGTTTTCAATTAGAATTTACTCCGTTGGAGTTTAAAACAGCATTCCAACTGGTGTTTGCGCTATTCATGCACGATTAGAATTTACTCCGTTGGAGTTTGAAACTCGCCGTCGCTGACAAAATATGGCTTTTCTTTTGCTATTAGAATTTACTCCGTTGGAGTTTGAAACTGGCGATAGGGCGTTCATTGTTTATCTTGTATGGTATTAGAATTTACTCCGTTGGAGTTTGAAACTTTGAGGTTAGCACCAAATGAACGCAAAGGGCAAAATTAGAATTTACTCCGTTGGAGTTTGAAACGTGTTTTTATGCTCTGCGTTTTTCCTAATATATGCAATTAGAATTTACTCCGTTGGAGTTTGAAACAATATAGGGTCAAAGGGAAAGATGCATTTAATCCCAGTATTAGAATTTACTCCGTTGGAGTTTGAAACTAGCTAAAATAAGGGAACTGCCACAAGACGAATTCATTAGAATTTACTCCGTTGGAGTTTGAAACTTAATAAAAACTTACCTTTTGTTTTTATGCTGGCTGAATTAGAATTTACTCCGTTGGAGTTTGAAACACTTCAACGTGCGCGAGGCAAAGTTCGATAACATCATATTAGAATTTACTCCGTTGGAGTTTGAAACTTTCCTAAATTTACTATTTCGTCATTTTGCAACTTGAATTAGAATTTACTCCGTTGGAGTTTGAAACTTGGTTTTGCTCTCTCTTTTCATCTTTTAGCACGATTAGAATTTACTCCGTTGGAGTTTGAGATAATTTTAAAAGACAACTTTACACATTAGAGTAAAAATAGTTGCTACACTATTATTTTTACAAAAATTACTTACTATGATCTTTGTTTAAAACGTCCGCAAGGCAAAGAATTTATTTTTGATCCACATAAAGAACAATTTGCAGATAAACACTATGATGAAGATAATGCAGCAATATTCAATATTCTAGAACATGAATATCAAAAAAAGGATCAAAAGAAATTCTTAATAATACAGATGCCTCAGAAATGGCTTCATTTAAATCAAATTTAGATACTCCGAGTTGTCAAAATGTTTCTATATGGAAGTTAGAAAAAGATACATTTTTCATGGTTGGCGACAACCGCAATCACTCTTTTGATAGTCGTTTTTTCGGGGCAGTTCCATATAAATTTTTAATTGGTAAAGTTAGATGGCAGCTGTTTTAGCACAAATTAGCAAAAACCTTAGCTAAAGATTATAATGAAGCAAATTATCGGATTAATGAAATTTAAAAAAGGTTGTGAATTTTTTTGTCAACTATAATTAAAACAAAAAATATATGAATTTTTAAAACCTACTTGTAAAAACAAGCAGGTTTTAAAATGTTTTATTTCTCTAGTTTTTCTTTTTTAGATTTAGCTTTTGAAACAGCTTTTTCTTTCTTTTCTTTTACTTTGTCAACAACTTTGTCTTTTTCATCTTTTGCTTTTTCACTCATACTAGTTTCATCTTCTTTATTAGAAGTTAGCTCTTCTTTAGTTTTAGAAGCTTTCTTTTTAAATTTATCTTTTTTATCAGAGATTTTTTCTTTCATCTCGTCTTTTGCCTCATCCATTTTCTTCTTACCAGCTTTTGCTTTTTCGCTTATTTCGCTCTTACCAGTAGTAGAAATTTCACCTTTTAGGTTATCAAAAGTTTTATCGCCGATGCCATTTACATTTTTGAGATCGTCGATTGAGTTAAATTTATTTGCTTTTCTATACTCGATGATAGCATCTGCTTTTGCACTGCCGATACCATCAAGACTCATAAGTTCCTCTTTTGTAGCTGTGTTTAGATTGATTGCTGCCATAGCCAAAGACGCAATAGCTGCAAGTGAAATCAAAATTTTTTTCATTTCCATTCCTTAAAAGTAAATTTGAGGTAAAATTCTAGCAAAGAGTGATTAATGAAGTATAAATATGAAGTAATATAAAAATGATTTTAAATATAGCTTATAGTAGAGAATCCCTGAAAATTTCAGGGAAAAGTTTTATTTTCTAAGTTCGCGGATCTTAGCAGCCTTACCACGTAGTTCGCGTAGATAGAATAGCTTAGCTCTTCTAACACGACCTTTTCTAAGAACCTTTATCTCTTCGATAGAATCGCTAAATATTGGGAAAATTCTCTCAACACCAACACTGTTAGCGCCGATTTTTCTGATGATAAATGTTTCACCAGTACCGCTACCACGTCTAGCTATACAAATGCCTTCAAAATTTTGAATTCTCGTTTTGTCTCCCTCGTGAATACGAGTAGCCACACGCAATGTATCTCCTGCACGGAAGTCAGGGATATTCTTACCAGCAATTTGAGCATTTTCAAACGCTTCAATGTATTTATTTCTCATGTTTTTCCTTATTTATGTGGCTTTAGCTTTTGATATAAATCAGGGCGAAAGTACCTTGTTTTGCAGTGAGCCATCTTGTTTTTTAAGTTGTGGATTTTAGCATGATTACCCTTTAAAAACTCTGAAACCACAAAGATGGATTTAAAATGATCAGGTTTTGTAAAAGATGGGGCTTCAAGCAGATTGCCTTCAAAACTCTCCACTTCAAGGCTCATGTCGTTTCCTAAAACTCCGGGCACATTTCTTGATATCGCGTCACTCATACAAAGTGCGGGTAACTCTCCGCCAGTTAAAATAAAATCACCTATACAAAAAACTTCATCCGCCCAAAGCTCAATAACTCTCTCATCAAGACCTTCATATCTACTGCAGACAAAACAAATATGATCTTTTTTAGAAAGCCTTTTTGCGTCATTTTGACTAAATTTTTTACCAGCTGGCGTCAAAAAAATAACATGGGCATTTTTGTCTTTTTCTTTTAGAAATTTGATCGACTCATCCAAAGGCTGCGGAAACATCAAAAGGCCTGCTCCACCTCCTATCATATAGTCATCAACTTTATTATGCTTATTGTTGGTAAAATTTCTTGGATTTATGAAATCAATTTCTATACATTTATTGTTAATCGCGCGTTTTAAAATAGAATCGCAAAAGTAAGGTTTGACTAAATTTTCAAAAAGTGTAATAAAAGTAAATTTCATGAATTTTCTAAGATATCTTTAGCGCCTTTTACCAATATCTCTCTACTATCCAAATTTACGCTTTCGATAAAATGCTCCAAATATGGAATGTAGAAATTCTTTGGTTTGCCAGCTGCGATAAGTCTTTCGTCAGTTTTTATGTATAAAAGTGAATTTGCAAAATTATCTTGGATATCTTCTACAATACCTAAAATTTCGCCATTTTCTACAACTTTTAAACCAATGATATCAAAGTGAAAAAATTCATCTTTTTTTAGTTTGCAGTTTTTTCTAGTAAGTTCTTTTGTGGTATAGATAGTTTTGTTTACTAGTGTTTTAGCAAGGTCTAAGTCATCAAATTTTTCAAACAAAACCAGCTCTTTTTGTCTGTTGTAGTCTTTTATGATGAGCTGATTATCGTTTTTATCAAAAAAGGTTGTGCCTTTTTTAAATTGCTCTGGGAAGTCGCTCTTGTTGCGAAGCTTTAAATAGCCTTTTAAACCAACACATCTCCCGATGGTAGCGACTTCAACAATATCACTATTCAATAGCTTTTACCGTTACTCTATAACTTGTATTGTCTTTGGCTTTACAGCCAATAATAACGGTCTTTATAGCATTTATCATTTTGCCGTCTTTACCGATAAGCTTTCCAGTATCAACCTTATCAGCACTTATAATGATCTCGACAAAATTTTCACCAAGCTCTTGACGCTCAATAGTCACCTTTTCAGGAAAATCAGCTATAAGCTTGGCGTATTCGTATAAAAAATTTTCAACCATTATTTTGTAATTTGTGCAACTCTGTCGCTAAGTTTAGCACCGACGCTTTTCCAGTAATCCAATCTCTCTTTGTTGAAATTTATAACATTTGGCTCAACCATAGGGTTGTAATAACCAATGCTCTCTATCCAACCGCTATCGCGTCTTTTTCTGCTATCTGTAACAACTATACGATAAAAAGGTCTTTTTTTACGTCCCATTCTTGTTAGTCTTACTACTGTTGCCATATTATATTCTCCTCTTGTTTTTAAATAAAGCTTAAATTTAGATAATAAATATCCAAATTTAAACCCTTTTATCAAACAGGTCTTTTTAAATTTGCTTGTGAAAGCATATTTGCAAGTCCTTTTGCTCCGCCTTTTCCTGAAAATTTCTTAGCAAGCTTTGAGGCATTTTCAAACTGCTTCAAAAAGCGATTTACCTCTACTTGAGATAGTCCAGAACCAGCTGCCAAACGCCTTTTTCTACTATTGTTTAAAAGGTCTGGATTTTCACGCTCTTTTTGTGTCATAGAATTTATCATAGCCTTAATATGCAAAATTTCTTTTGAATTATCAAGGTCTATATCTTTTATCTGGTTTGCAATATTTGAAAGTCCAGGTATCATACCCATCAAAGATTTCATACTACCAAGCTTTTTAACGCTTTCCATTTGATCCAAAAAGTCATTAAAGTTAAACTGACCTTTTTTTATCTTTTGATTTAGACGCTTCGCCTCTTTTTCATCGATAATAGTCGATGTTTTCTCAACCAAAGTAGCTAAGTCGCCCTCACCCATTATACGGCTTACAATACGATCTGGTATAAAACTCTCGATATCAGCTACTTTCTCGCCAGTACCGACAAATCTAAGTGGGATATTTAGCTGTTTTGCGATACTAATAGCTACGCCGCCCTTTGAGTCAGAGTCAAATTTAGAAAGGATAACTCCAGAAATTCCCAAAATTTCATTAAAACTTGTAGCTGTTTTTACGGCGTCTTGTCCGCTCATAGCGTCAGCTACATAGAAAATTTCATGTGGATTTATCGCATTTTTTACATCTTTTATCTCTTGCATCAACTTTTCATCGATCGCAAGACGACCAGCGGTATCCACCAAAAGCACGTCATAAAGGCCGCTTTTTGCTTTTTCTAGTGCTTCTTTTGCTACTTTTATGGGGTTGTTTTCGTTTTCTATATAAAAAAGATCGATCTCATTTGCAACGCAGAGCTGCCTTAGCTGTTCAACCGCTGCTAATCTTTGCAAATCACAAGCTGCAACTAAAACTTTTTTCTTTCTTAGTTTTAGATAGTTTGCAAGCTTGATAGTTGTCGTTGTTTTACCGCTGCCTTGCAAGCCAGCCATCAAAACAATGGTCGGTGCAACTGGCGCATAGACAAAGCCTTGATTACCAGGAGCTGTTAAGATAGTCGTTAAATTTGACTTGATCGCATCTAGAAAATTCTTTTGGCCAACACCAGTTTGCTTTAGTTCGCTTTCGATAGATGCAAGCAAATCTTTGGTGACTTTATGGTGAACATCAGCTTTTAAAAGAGCTTTTTTGAGCACGTCAAGTGCGTTTTTTAGAGCTTTTTCGTCATCTACAAAACGTATCTTGCTAACGGCTAATCTAAAAGACTCGCTAATTTGCTCGAACACTAATCACCTTTCTAAGTTGTTATTAAAGGGCGTATATTACTAAATAATTTCTTTATTGCTCTTTAAATTTCAAATTTATTAGAAAGCTCAAATCCAAGAGAGTTAAATTCTTTTGGGATCGGCGCTTTAAATTTATAGTCTAAAAGAGCGATAGAATAGGCATGCAAGAACATTCTATTTGCCATATTTTTACCGTACTTTTCATCGCCAACGATAGGTAAATTTAAACTAGCCAAATGCACTCTTATCTGGTGCGTCCTGCCTGTTTTTATGGCAACTTTTACCAGCGTTTTTTTACCAGCAACCATGAGCGGTGAAATTTCACTGATCGCCTCTTTGCCATCTTTTGAGATCTTTGAAAAGGCGCCATTTTTATTTTTTATCGTTAAGATCGGCTCATTTACGACGACCTCCTCGCTCATGATGCCCCTAACTGCAGCCACGTAAATTTTCTCAACCTTCATCTTTTTAAACTCATTTATGGCAAGGCTCGCAAATTCGTCATTCTTTACAAGAAGCAGCACGCCGCTTGTGTCTTTATCGAGCCTGTGAAGGAGTGGAAATTTATACATTTGGCTGATTTTTTCGCTAGTTATGGCAGCAGGTTTGTTAATGGCTATTAAATTTTCATCTTCAAAGATAACGCTTGGCTTTGGTATCTCTTCGACGCTAAATTTAGTATTTTCGCTCATTAGCGCACGAGCGATCATTACCTTTTGCCCCTTGGCATAGACTAGTCCGCTGTCAATTAGCTCCTTTGCCTCGTTGTTTGAGATATTTTTTTGCTTGGCTAAAATTTTATACGCTTTTTCTTCACTCATAAAGTGCTCCTTATATCTTCTATGATCGCATCAGCGCTTGCTTGCACGGCGATCTTGCTCTTTTTGGCGTCACTACCCATTATGCCGCCGATCTCGCTAGCCTTTGCGATATAGATGTTTTCAACTAGGCTAAATAACGCCTTTTGGTTAAATATAAACTCACCGCTAATTATCACTGGGTTAAATTGCGCGCACTCGATTGGATTATGCCCGCCGATATTTGGCACAAAACTGCCACCAAGCACGACTACATCGCTAATAGCATAGACATTTACAAGCTCACCTAAAGTGTCAAGCAAATTTACTTTAGCTTCAAATTTATGCCTTTGGCTAAATTTAGCAAAGCTAAAATCATGCTTTTTAGCGTACTCGCTAGCTAGCTTTTCCACCTCTGCAAATCTCTCAGGGTGGCGTGGTGCGATGATTAATAGATCGTTTTCTTTTAAATTTAAATTATCTAAAATCATCTCTTCTTCGCCAGTATGCGTGCTTGCTAGCACGATCACTCTAGCTTTTGGCTTTTCATAAATTTTACTCACACTTGGTAAAAACGCAGCTTTTATGTTGCCAACGACCTCTATTTCACCTGCTCCAAGCGACTTTAGCCTCTCTTTATCAAGCTCACTTTGGGCATAAATTTTATCTATAAATTTAAAAAGATATCTGTAAAAAAAGCCAAATTTCAAGTAGCTTTTGTAGCTTCTATCTGAAATTCTTGCATTTATCAGTATCACGCGGCTGCCTTTTAGCTTTGCCATGAAAACTAGCATGAGCCAAAGCTCAGCCTCAAAAATGACTAAAATTTTGCTCTTTTTTAACCAAAATGGCAAGAAAATTTCAAATGGCAAAAGTCTCGTGTTAGCACAAATTTTACTCGCCGCTTCAAAGCCCGTATTTGTCACAACGCTTATGGCTTTGCTGTCAAATTTTTGCACCAAAGGCTTAAGCGCTTGCACCTCGCCAAACGAGCAAGCGTGAAAATGCACATCTGCGTCTTTAAATTTAGGATTATCAAAGAGAAAAAAACGTGCTGGGATCGATCTATGGTATTTTTTTTTGAAACTTAACAAAAGTAGAAAAATAGCCCCAAAAAAGTAGAGTATTGAGGCTAAAAAATAATATATTATTATCACGAAACGTGTTATTGCTCTTGTTTATATAAAATTCTGCCACAATGCGGGCAAGTAACGATATCTTCGCCTTTTACAACCGCAGAGAAAGTTTTATCATTTATCTGCATAAAGCAGCCATAACAAGCTTGTTTTTTAACAGGCACAACGGCTGTGTTGTGAGCCCATTTTCTGATCTTTTCATAAAATGCTAGGATTTTTTGGTTCATCGCAGCGACAAGTTTATCTTTTTTAGCATAAACCTCTTTGCGCTCTTTTTCGATCTTTTCAAGCTCAGATGAAACCTCGCTTTTTATCTTTTCTAAATTTCCCTCAAGCTCTGTTTTTTTAGCATTTAGCTCATCTTTTTGAGCATTTTTATTGTCTATTAATTTTTCAAGTCTAGCGATCTCTTCGTTTGCTGCTTCAAGTTGCTCTTTTGCGATATCTTCTTCAAGACCTAGCGCTTTTATCTCTTTTTCGCTTTTTGCACTTGAGCTTTTTTTAGCCACGTCTTTGATCTTTGCGCTAAATTCTGCGATATGAGCGTTTGTGCCTGATTTTTGTGATTTTAGATCATTTACCTCTTCGTCAAGTCTTTCTACATTAACCGCTATAGTTTCACACTCTTCTTCTATGCTTTTATAGGCTTTTTCTACTTCTTGTATGCGTGGAGTGAAACCATCTATTTGTTTGTCAAGATCAGATAATTCAACTAATTGTTGCAAATATTTATTCATAATGTTTCCTTTTTTGTTAGCAATATGTAAATGGGTTTTTAGAATTGCTTATTATAACTTCAATTTTTAGATTTTGCAAATATTTTGCTAAAAAATCACTAAAATAACGCTCACTTTCATAGTGGTTTATGTCGATCAAATTTAGTCCATTTTCCTTTGCATAAAGGGCTTGGTGATACTTTAGATCGCCCGTTAAAAAGGCGTCTGCTTTGACATCTTGCATGAGATCTGCGCCGCTTCCAGTGCAGATGCAAATTTTAAAAATTTCATCTTTTGCATGAACGGCTCTTAAATTTTCTAACCCAAGTTTTTCTTTTATAAATTTGCAAAGCTCGCTAAATTTCATATTCACATCAGCGTAGACCAAAAATCCCTCTTTGCTTGAAATTTCAAGCCCCAAAACCTGCGTTACAAATTTTTCATTTAAAAATGCAAGGTCAGCATTTGTGTGAAGCGAGATGAGTGAGATGTTTTTTATCATCATCTCTCTTATGAGCGAGCTTGGATAGAGGCTGTAGTCTAGGCACTTTAACCCCTTAAAAATGAGCGGATGGTGGGTGATGATGAGCGAGTTTGGCAAGACATTTTGCAAAAGCTCGCTATCAATATCAAGGCTTAGATAAATTCGCTCAAATTCGCTGTCAAATGAGCCAACTTGCAGGCCGCTATTATCCCAAGACTCTTGGCTTGCAAATGGGCAAATTTCATCTAAGATTTTATAAATTTCAGCTATTTTCATCAAATTTTACTTTTGCTCTAAGCTCTCTTTATATGTTAGCGCGCACTCTTTTGCAAGCTCGCGAATTTTTAAGATGTAGTCTTGTCTTTGCGTCACGCTGATCGCTCCGCGCGCATCAAGGACGTTAAATGTATGAGCTGCAAGCATGCAGTAGTCGTAAGCTGGCAGTGAAATTTTAGCCTCCAAGCAGCGTTTGCACTCGTTAAATGCATTTTCAAACTGGTTAAAAAGCATATCAACGTTTGCCACTTCAAAATTATATTTACTCCACTCATACTCGCCTTGTTTATGCACGTCAGCGTAGGTTACGATGTTGCCATTAGAGTCGTCCCAAACGATGTCGTAGACGCTATTTACGTCTTGTAGATACATAGCTAAGCGCTCAAGGCCGTAGGTTATCTCGCCAGATATGAGCTCGCATGCGATGCCACCCACTTGTTGAAAATAGGTAAACTGCGTTACTTCCATGCCGTCTAGCCAGACCTCCCAGCCAAGTCCCCAAGCGCCCAGCGTCGGGCTCTCCCAGTTGTCTTCTACAAAGCGAATATCGTGATTTTTCAAATTTAAACCAAGTCTTTCAAGGCTTTTTAGGTAAAGCTCTTGGATATTTTCTGGGCTTGGTTTTATGAGCACTTGAAACTGATAGTAAGCGCCAAGGCGGTTTGGGTTTTCGCCGTATCTACCATCAGTCGGACGGCGGCTTGGAGCTACGTATGCGGTCGCCCACGGCTTTGGTCCAAGGCTTCTTAAAAATGTCGCTTGATGATATGTGCCCGCACCTGCTGGCATGTCGTATGGCTGAAGTATGACGCAGCCTTGCTCTTGCCAATAGTTTTGAAGCGTTAGTATTATTTGTGAAAATGTCATTTTTTGCCTTTTATTTTATTGATATATAAATTTCTATTTTATCTTTTAGGTATTTTTCAAAGTCCGTTTTATAGGCTCTTTCTAGCTCACTACTTTCAAAATATCTCCAAATTTCACCCCAAAATTTTGCAACATTTTGTGGCTCATTTGCAAAACTAAAAAGAGCGTATTTTCCACTTTGTATCTTTAAATTTTCATCACCTTTTTGGTGCGATCTTATGCCGATGAAGTTATCGTAATGTCCATTAAAATCACTTTCGTAGTTACAGTAAACACTATAAATTTCACTCTTGCCATCATAGTATTCACTCATAAATTTGGACCATAAAGCTGGAATTTTGCCGTTGCCGTCCATTTCATCTTCATTTTTAGTGCGAGTTTTTACTCCATAAATTTCAAAGCTATCATCTAAATTTATAATCTTCATAAACTACTTTTGTCCGTTAAAATTTTCAACCGCTTGGTTCCACATAAGCTTGTATTTTCGTTTTAGAAATTCAACTTCATCTTGTGAAATTTTAAGCTGTTTTGTAAGCGTCTCGACCGTTTTTCTATCTTCGTCATAGAGCTCTTGCATCGAAATGAGCGCCTCTTTTAAAAATTTATTCTCATTTCTTAAGGTCTCAAGCGTCTCATCTTTTGCGTCAAGCACTTTTTCATGTAAATTTAGTATCGTGCCAATCGTCTTTTCGACAAAGCTAAAACCATCTTGGCTTTGCGGCTGCAAGGATAAATTTTGCGAAACGCTAGGCACCACGCTCATCGTTCCCTCGCTCGCTTCTATCAAAATTTCTCCATTTTCCTCTTTGGTCTTCAAAACGCCACGATTTATCATATCCTCGATAACTTCGCGCTCCAAGTGCACAAGTTTGCAAAATTCATCAACTCCAAGATAGGTCTGCACCGCTTCTCCTTTTATAGTATCACTTCAACCTTTGAAGAGTCTTCCTCTAAAGCCTTTATCTTTGCCTCTCTGTCGGCTTTTAGCACACTTGCTAACCCCTCATCTTCAAGGGCTAAAATTTGCACCGCAAGATAGGCTGCATTTATTGCGCCAGCCTTGCCGATAGCTAGGGTCGCCACTGGCATGCCACTTGGCATTTGCACAGTTGAGTAAAGTGCATCAACGCCGCTTAAAGCCGATCCTGCCATTGGTATGCCGATCACTGGCTTTGTTGTGTTTGCAGCGATCGCTCCAGCTAGGTGAGCCGCCATACCAGCAGCTGCGATGAAGACTTTTGCGCCCTTTTTCTCGGCATTTGCGACGTACTCGCTAGTTCTTTTTGGGCTTCTGTGGGCTGAGCTGATTATCAGTTCATATTTTACGCCAAATTTCTCCAGAGTCTTTGCCGCCTCGCTAACGATCTCATAGTCACTTTTACTTCCCATTATAATAGAAACAAATTTCATATTTTCTCCCTTAAAAAACTAAATTTTGGCAGCTTAACGCCGAGGTTTATCTCATTTTCATTGCCGCTGTGAATTTCGCTCATGACCTTGCCTTTTTTGGTGATGAGTTGCTTAAATTTGATAAATTTCTTGCCATCTTGCGAATAGACCTTAGAAATTTCATTTTCACTATCATCTATAATAGCCCCAGTCGGTGCTACGATCTCGTAGCCCTTATCTGGGAAAATTTTATACTTACACTTAAAAAACTCACCATCTTCGCTTATGGCATTTACCTGATGAGTGCCCTCTTCTAGGCTGCTAACGTGGTTTTGCGTATCGGTTCGCTCATAAGGTCTATGCACCAAGTAGCCGTCCGTAAAGCCACGATTTTTCAGCGTATTTATCTCATTTTCATAAATTTGCGCGTCAAATTTATCATCCATAGCGTCATCTATTGCCATTTTATAGGCTCTTGCCGTGCAGGCTGCGTAGTACTCGCTCTTTGTGCGACCCTCTATCTTAAAGCTATCAACAACACCGCTATCAACAATCTCTTTGATGTGTGAGATGAGGCAAAGATCCTTTGAGTTCATAATGTGAGTGCCGTTTTCGTCCTCTTCTAAACGGAAAAGCACGCCGCTCTCTTCGTTTTTGGCGTAGAGTTCATACTTAAATCTGCAGTCATTTGCGCAGCTGCCGCGGTTTGACATACGTCCGCTTTGCACTGAGCTTACTAGGCACCTGCCAGAGTAGGCAAAGCACATCGAGCCATGGACGAAAATTTCGATATCAAGGGTTGGAATTTCCTCTTTTATCTTTATAACATCTTTTAAATTCATCTCTCTAGCCACAACAATGCGTTTTGCGCCCATGTCGTGATAAATTTTAGCATCCAGCACGTTCATAACGTTTGCCTGAGTGGAGAGGTGTATCTCGATATCTGGAGCGATCTCTTTTGCTAGGCTCATGACGCCTGGAGTTGCGATGATAAAGGCATCTGGCTTCATCGCTGAGATGGTTTGTAAGTGCCTTTTTAGCGGCTCTATCTGAGAGTTAAAAGGAAAAGCATTTATGGTCGCATAAAATTTCTTTCCCTTTTCGTGTGTGTAGTCTATTGCCTCTTTGAATGTTTCAAGGTTAAACTCTCTTGCTGATCTAGTCCTTAGCGAAAAGCTAGCCACCGAGCCATAAACAGCGTCGGCTCCGTATTCAAGGGCGATTTTAAGTTTTGTTAAATTTCCAGCTGGAGATAAAAGCTCAGGCCTTTTTAGCACTATTTTTTACCCAGACTTTCTATCAAGGCTTCGATGTCGTCGTTGCTGACTAGGTTTTCAGTCGTTGTATCGCCTGCGATATGAACAGCAGAGCCAACACGTTTTTCATCGTCTATTTTACCTTCAAACAAGGTATTCATATACTTGCTTAGTGCTCTCATAACGTTGATAACACGCTCGATCTTTTGCCTGTGGATGTCTTGATACTGCATCATATCCATAGCCATCATGATCTCATCTTGTCCCATTTGTAAATTTGAGATGATGTTATCAACTGTGCCAAGAAGTGCGTTGTTTTTCTCCAAAGCCTCGCTAAATGCAGCGATATTTGGAAATTTCTCACTTAGCGTCGTAAATAGCTCAACGTTTGAGTTTATAGCGTCTTTTAGGCTGTTTGAGTCGCTCTCAGCGTCCATAAAAAAGTTATTTATCGTCTCAAGCTTGTCAAACATCTGAGTAGCTTTCTCTTCGCTATCTCTTGTCACATCATCAAGCTGGTGTACCATTTTGTGGTCTTCAGTCGGTGGTGGCGGTGGCCAAACGCCGTCTGCACTCACTCTGTAGTTTTCGCCCTGTTTTGAGCTACTCTCTGACTTTGCTTGTGGCTCATCTGCTTTAGCACTCATTGCCTCTGCAACTTCTGCTACCTCGTCTGTTTCCTCTTTGACGTCCGCGACCTCTTGGCTGGCATCTTTAGTATCACCTAAATCATCCTCTAATCCGCCCGCCATAAGCGCGTCAAGTTCCTCTTGGGTCATAAAAGCTCCTAATAAAATTTGCCTTGATTATATAAGATTTAAATAAAAAGAAAGTTTAAAAAGTATGCGTTTATCTTTAAATTTATCAAATTTTAGGTAGCATTTTTGAAAAATAAACGACTTTAAAAGGCAAAAAATGACCGTCGATCTTCACAACCACACACCGCTTTGCAACCACGCAGTTGGCGAACCGCTAGAATTTGTGAGATGCGCCATAAAAGCTGGCACAAAATACTTTGGCTTTAGCGATCACGCGCCGATGAACTACGATGAAGCTTATAGGATGAAATTTGAAGAGATGCAAAGCTACGAAGACGAAATTTTACGTTTAAGAGATGAATTTAGTGGTGAGATAGAAATTTTACTTGGCTATGAGATGGACTTTTTAGATGGCTTTATGGACGAGCGAGTTTTTGCTAGAAAGGTTGATTATCTAATAGGCTCTGTGCATTTTTTTAACGGCTGGGCGTTTGACAACCCTGAATTTATCGGTGGCTACGAAGGCAAAGACCTGGATCAAATTTGGCAGGAGTATTTTGACCACATAGAAAGATCGGCTAGGCTTGGTAAATTTGACATCATGGGGCACATCGATCTTTTAAAGCTATTTAAATTTTTACCCAAAAAAGATGTCAGGATCTTAGCCCAAAACGCCATAAAAGCGATAAAAGAGGCAAATTTGGTAGTTGAGATAAACGCAGCTGGCTTTAGAAAACCTATCGGCGAGCAATATCCAAGCGTAAATTTACTAGAGTTAATCGCTGAAAATGACATCACTATCACCTTTGGCTCAGATGCTCATGCCAAAGAAGATATCAGCAAAAACGGCGAAATTTGCGAGCAGATAGCTAGAAATTTGGGGTATTCAAAGTGTGCGATATTTAAAAACAGAGATAGAGAATTAGTAAAATTTTAGTTTGGGGTCAAATAAAATATAAAAATAATCTTAAATATAAAATTTTGTGATACAATACGAAAATTAAAAACCAGAAGGAGATAAAAAATGGGAAAATTTGTCCAAAACATCGATCATTTTTTTGATTTTTGCAAAGAAAATGAAGTTAAATTTGTAGATTTTAGATTTACCGATCTAAACGGCGCTTGGCACAGCATAAGCTACAACATAAAAGCTGTTACAAAAGAGAATTTCACAAACGGCATCCCAATGGACGCTAGCTCGATGAATGGCTGGCAGCCTATCGACAAGAGCGATATGATAATGAAGCCAGAAGCGACATCTGCGTTTTTGGACCCATTTACCTCTGATATCACAGTCGTCGTTTTTTGCGATATCTACGACATTTACAAAGGTCAAATTTATGAAAAATGCCCTCGCTCGATCGCAAAAAGAGCGATGCAATATGTAAAAGATAGCGGACTTGGCGATGAGGCATATTTTGGCCCTGAGAATGAATTTTTTGTATTTGACAACGTAAAAATCATCGACAGCCCAAACTGCGCGATGTATCAAGTAGATAGCGAAGAAGGCGAGTGGAACGACGCTGCGGACTTCAAAGATAGCTACAACACAGGTCACCGCCCACGCAGAAAAGGCGGCTACTTGATGACCCAGCCGATCGACAGTATGGTCGATCTAAGAGCCGAGATGATGCAGGTTTTAGAGCAAGTTGGTCTTGAAGTATTTTTAGGACACCACGAAGTCGCACAAGGTCAAGGCGAGATCGGCGTGAAATTTGGCAACTTAGTTGAGGCTGCTGACAACGTTCAAATTTACAAATACGTCGTTCGCATGGTCGCTCACCTAAACGGCAAGACAGTTACATTTATGCCAAAACCACTCTACGGCGACAACGGCAGCGGCATGCACGTGCATCAATCAGTCTGGAAAGATGGTAAAAATTTATTCTACAAAGAGGGCAACTACGCAAATTTAAGTGACTTTGCAAGGCACTACATCGGCGGTGTTTTAAAACACGCAAGAAGCGTTGCAGCCTTCACAAACCCAAGCACAAACAGCTACAAACGCCTAATACCAGGCTTTGAAGCGCCATCTATCCTAACCTACTCGAGCCAAAACCGCTCAGCGAGCATCCGCATACCTTACGGAGCTGGCGAGAAGTCAGTTAGAGCTGAGATGAGATTTCCAGATAGCACAGCAAACCCTTATCTAGCCTTCTCAGCGATGTTAATGGCAGGGCTTGACGGCGTTAAAAACAAATACGAGCCAGTTGGTCCGATGGATGAAAATTTATTTAAACTTCACCTAGATGAGATCAGAGAGCGTGGCATCGAGCAGCTCCCACACACACTTCGTGGCAGCCTTGAAGCGCTTATCCGCGATAACGAATACCTAAAACCGATAATGAGTGATCTTTTCATCGACACTTATCAACACATGAAATTTGAAACTCAGGTTTGGCCTTACGAAGCACGCCCAACCGCTTATGAGTTTAAAACCTGCTTCTCTTGCTAAAACGCGATCTCCAAGCTCATTTTGAGCTTGGAGACTTCTTTAATCAAATTTAAAATATAAGATCCTGCGATTATTAAATTTAGAGCTAAATCCAATAAACATTATCGCTTAGTTTTTTTTAACCACAACAGATAAATTTTTTAAAAATATAAAATCTATATAGTTAAATTTTGGGCTAAATTTGGCTTTACGCACAAGAATAAATTTTAAATTTAATAAGCCCAAACTCATGAAAATTTAGAAATTTAAAACTTATGCATAAAAATAGTCATAGCAGATAAATTTGAAACTCCAAATTTAACATGGCGGTTAAAATTTGAGCTAAATTTGATTTTGCAAACAAGGGTCAAATTTACCAGAGTTTTAAATTTATCTGCCTCATTAAAAGTTCAAATTTAACAAGTCCTAGCTCTTTTAAATTTGCAATATAAATTTGAAATTTCATTTAGTCAGGATGGCAGCAGATAAATTTATTAAAAACCAAATTTGACCACTTTTATTTAGAAATTTACAAAAGAGCCAAATCCCTAACTATTTTGCACTTCAGGCTGCCCAAAGAGCCTATTTGCCTCTTTTATCACGCCCTCTTCTCTTTGCTTTTTAAGCTCCTCTGGGCTTTTGCTCTGACTTAGCGACATTAGCTCTTTTGCAAAGTCATTTCGCGGCTGAGATAGCGTATTTACCTTAGTTTCAGGCATTACCTCTGGCTTGCTTGCTGGCTCATCTTTTTGCTCGTCTTGCTGCCTAGCCTTTATCTTGGCGATCTCATCGTCAAGGTAGCTATATTTATCCTGTGGCTCTTGTGACTTAGTTTGAGGCTCTGGCTTTGGGGCAGGAGCTTGGGTTTTAGCATTTACGATCTTTATTTTTTTACCAAAAATTGTATGTAAAATTTCATGCATTACGCCCCAGCTTTTTTTGAAAAAAGCCAACTCATCGCCAGTTGCATTTACGATTAGCCCAAGCTCATTTTCATTTAAAAAGCTAAAACTTATGTGATTTTTAAAAATTTCACCAAGCTCAAAACTTCTATCATAAATTTTTGCCACAAACTGCTCGTATGGCGTCTTTGGCGCTTCTTTTATGGCTAAAATTTGCTCACTCACGCCAGCTTTTGGCTCGATCACAGCCACGCTAGGCTCGCTCTTAGCAAGCTTTATGGCTTCATCGATATCTTGCAGATTTAGCGCCTCTATCATCATAAAGAGCATAAGCATCAGCACAAAGCCATTGTCGCTTGATACGCTTAGCATCGACTTTGCCTGCGCCAAAATCCTAAAAAATCTCTCATATATAAGAAGTGAAAATTTTGGGTCGTTATCTAAAAATCTCTGCTTTAAATTTGCCAAAATTTCATCTATGATCATCTCTGGCTCATAGGTCTCAAGCTCGGTCACAAGCACTCTAATGGCGTTTTTATCGGCATTTGCGACGTGCTCAATGATCTGCTCGATCCTACTTGGATCAAGAAGTCCGAGCATCGCTGCCACGCTTGATTTTGTGATATTACTAGCGCCATAAATGATAGCTTGATCAAGCAGCGTTAGCGTATCTCTTAGCGAGCCGCCGCCGCTTCTAGCTAGTATCTCAAGCGCCTCCCTCTCGTAGCTCACGCCCTCTTTACTAAGGATAAATTCAAGATGTTTTACGATCTCATATCTGCTGATTTGCTTAAATCTAAAATGTTGCGTCCTTGAAAGCACCGTCGTTGGAAGCTTGAGCGGATCAGTGGTCGCTAAGATAAATTTAACATAGCTTGGCGGCTCTTCGAGCGTTTTAAGAAGGGCATTAAACGCCTCTTTTGTTAGCATATGCACTTCGTCGATGATAAAAATTTTATATCTAGCAGCCGTAGGAGCGTATTTTGTCTGCTCGATGAGCTCCCTTATGTCGTCGATCTTTCTATGGCTAGCTGCGTCCATCTCGATGATGTCCATGTGGCGCGACTCGTTTGCCATCACGCACTGCGCACAGACCTCACAAGGCCTAGAAGTTGGCCCTTTCTCGCAGACCAAAGCCTTTGCAAATATCCTAGCACTCGATGTCTTGCCGCTTCCCCTAAGTCCTGAAAATAAATAGGCATGGCTCACTCTGTTTTCGTCAAGTGCGTGGGTTAGGCTCTTGCTTACGGCTTCTTGTCCGATGAGCTCGTCAAAATTTTTTGGTCGATATTTTAGGGCTAGTGCTTGCAACTGCTTTCCTTTTTGCAATTTTAATTTGCAGATTTTATAAAAAAAGGCATAAATTTATGGTTATGATAAAGTTAAATTTTGCTAAATTTAAGCCAAACTTTAGCTAGAAGGATAAATTTGCAAGCATTTTTGTCTGGATTTTTCACCTCTTTATCGCTCATTTTAGCCATTGGCGCGCAAAACACATTTGTGCTAAAACAGGGCATCAAAAGAGAAAATATCTTTATCATCTGCCTCATTTGCGTTATTAGCGACGCCCTCTTGATCTTTGCAGGAGTTTTTGGGCTTGGTAGCCTCGTGCAAAACTTCCCCATCATCAAGGAAATCGCCCTATATGGTGGCTTTTTATTTTTACTATTTTACGCGCTAAAGAGCTTTCACACGTGCTTTTTTAAGGACCTTAGCATGGATACCAGCGGCGAAAACGCCAGATCAAATTTAAAGAAAAATATCCTTTTAACGCTCGCATTTACTTGGCTAAATCCTCACGTCTATCTTGATACGATGATCCTAATAGGCTCTGTTTCTACTAAATTTAAAGATGAAAATTTGATATTTGGCGTGGGAGCCTGCCTTGCCTCATTTTGTTTTTTCTTTACACTTGGCTATCTGGCTAGGTTTTTAGCGCCCATTTTTGCAAGGCCCATCTCTTGGAAAATTTTAGAGTTTTTTGTCGGCCTCATCATGCTCGCCCTTGCTTTCATGATCATTTTTGCTAGCTTCTAGCCTCTTTTTTAGAGCCTCTTTTTTGCGAAGTTCGAGCGCATAAGCTTCATTTAGCGCATCTTCATCGTCCAAATTCGCTCCGTCTAAAAATTTGCGGTAGTCTTCAAACTGCCTATTTTTTATCCCCCAAAGCACGCCAAAAAGCAATGCCGCCCCCATCAAAACCGAGATAAAAACAAGCATCGCAAGAGTCGTTGTATCCACTATTTGTCCTTAAATTTTCTAACTATAAAAAGCGAGTTTAGTATGACGCTTAGCGAGCTTGCCGACATGAAAAGCGCAGCAAATAACGGCATGACGTAGCCACACACGGCAAATGGCAGGCTAAGTGCGTTATAAAGCAGGCAAAAGAGTAAATTTTGCTTTATCGTTTTATAAGTAAATTTTGAAATTTTCACCGCTTTTGCAAGGCTTTGCAGGCTATCATCAAGTAGCACCACGTCACTTTTCTCTAAGCTCACCGCAGCGCCACTTCCCATGCAAATAGCCACGTGAGCAAGGCTAAGCGCGGCTGCGTCGTTTATGCCATCCCCCACCATCAGCACCTTTTTGCCCTGCTGCTTAAGACCGGCTATAAATTTAGCCTTTTCATCAGGTAGCATCCCTGCTCCAAACTCGCTCACGCCAAGCTCATCTGCCACATTTTTTACCACATTTTGCACGTCGCCACTTAGGATACACACCTTCATGCGAACGCTCTTTAGCTCGTCCATCAAAGCCTTTGCCTCAGGCTTTACGCTATCTTTTAGGTAAAATTTAGCCACCAGCTCGCCCTGCTTGCCCACAAAAAAGCTCACATTTTCTTCGTTCTCTTCAAATTTCACCCCATTTTCAGCCAAAAAGCGCCTACTTCCAGCCACAAAACGCTCACCCAAAATATCAGCGCTAACTCCCTTTGCCACGCTTAAATTTGCATTTTCAAGCTCGACTTTTTTTGCACCCTTTTGCTTTAAAAACTCAGCTACCGCCACGCTTATTTGGTGGTTTGAGATAAGGCAAAGCGAGTAAATTTTATCTATACTCACGCCCTCTTTTATAAAAAACTCGCCAACTTCAAATTTAGCCTTTGTGAGCGTCCCAGTCTTGTCAAACACTGCCACATCGCACTTTGCAAGGCTTTCAAAAAATTTAGCCTCCTTAAAAAGCACATTGTTTTTAAAGGCAACCCCAAGGGCGCAAACGCTGCTAACTGGCGTGGCAAGGGCAAGCGCACAAGGGCAAGCGATCACGATGACGCTCACAGCCGTTACTACCGCTTCTGAAAAGCTAAATTTAAAATACCAAAACCAAAATGTGAAAAATGCCAGAGTTAGCACACCAAGAGAGAATTTCGAGGCGATTTTATTGACTGCTAGCTCGATATTTGGCTTTTTTAGCTCTGCGTTTTGGAGTAAATTTATAAGCTTATTAAGATATGAGTTTTTAAAAATTTGCCTTGCCTCATAGACGATCTGCCCGTTTAGACAGACGACGCCACTTTTGACCTCGCCGCCACAGCTTAGCAAAAGTGGCAAGCTTTCGCCTGTTAGGCTTGAGCTGTCCACGCTCGCCTCACCGCTAAGCACCACCCCATCAAGTAGCGCCCTCTCGCCCGATCTAAGCACGATCTTTTCGCCTAAATTTACATCCTTTGGCTCTTTTAAAACGTCCTTGCCATCCTCTAAAACGCACACTTTTGCAAGCAACATATCACTTAAGAAATTTGAAGTCTCAAGCGCCTTTTTCTTGCCTAAAATTTCTAAAAATTTACCGATAAAAACAAAGGTTATGATCATCGCTACCGAGTCAAAATAGCTCTCACCACTTCTTGTAAGCATCGCAAAGATCGAGTAGATATATGTTATGCTAGCCCCTGTGATAACGAGCAGGTCCATATTTGGCGAGGCGTTTTTAATGGCGATCTTCGCCCCTTTAAAAAACTCGCTGCCAGTGTAGAAAAGCACTGGCGTTGCCAGCACAAACTGCGCGAAGCTTAGCAGGTCCTTCACGTCGCTTCTGATACCGCTAAAGTAGCCGCCATACTGCGCGATCGCTAGCCACATGATATTCATCGTGGCAAAGACGCCAACAAGCGCTTTTGCGTAGAAATTTCGCCTTTTTTTGACTAGTTCATCCTCTTTTTGGCTCGCTGCGTAGGCCTTTGGAGTGTAGCCAACGGCGTAAATTTTCTCAATTATTTGCTCCACCAAAAGCTCTTGCTCATCGTAAACGATGACCGCCTTTTGGCTAAGCGAGTTGATATTTACCTCTAAGATACCAGGCAGGCTAAAAAGCGCCTTTTCAAGCAGCCAGATGCACGCTGAGCAGGTTATGCCGTCAATGAGAAGTGAAATTTTAGAAAACTCGCCCTCTTTTGTCACTAGCTCGCTAAAATTTGCCGCTAAATTTTTGACGTTTGCACCGCTACTTGCAGGATTTAGCGTGTTTTTGCCAAGTCGTTCATAAAACTCGCCAAGACCACTTTCATTTAAAATTTCATAGACACCTTTGCAGCCAACACAGCAAAACTTGAGCCCGCCCTTAGCCTCTATCATCACGCTTTCATCAAATATTGATCTACAATGAGCACATCTACTTTGTGGCATTTTTACTTTCTTCTATCTAAAATTTTTTACCAATATTATTGCATCACATGCCTATTACGCACCATATAAATTTGAAGCAGACAAACTGCAAAAAATAGGCACAAATTTCTTCTTTTATTATCCTTATAAAATGGCGAGATTATAGCAAATGAACCATCTTTGAGCAAAAATTTTATTTTATGCCATTTCTTGACAACAAAGTTTTATTTTTATAAAATGCCAAAACTTTCAAAAAACTTTTGAAACTTAGAAATTCTGCAATCTTATCCCCGCATTTAAAGAGGAAAAATGGAAAACAACAACCAAACCGAGCAAAGTGCTGCTCAAAGCGCAAAAACTACAAAAAAACATCAAGCATCAAGAACTCACGTACCAGTCGATGGACACAAGATCGAAGAGCTAAGAACGCTTAGCTTAGATGAACTAGTGCAGATCGCAAATGGCGTTGGCGTCGAAAATCCACGCGAATTTCGCAGGCAGGATTTGATATTTGAGATACTAAAAACCCAGACAAAACAAGGCGGCTTTATACTATTTACTGGAATTTTAGAGATCACAAACGAGGGCTACGGCTTTTTAAGGGCTGTTGATGCAAATTTAAGCGACAGCTCAAACGACGCTTATGTTTCAAACTCGCAGATCCGCAAATTTGCACTTCGTGTGGGCGACATCATCACTGGCCAAGTAAGAGAGCCAAAAGATCAAGAAAAATACTACGCCCTTTTAAAGATCGAGGCGGTAAACTACATGCCTCTAGCAGACGCAAAAGAGAGGCCACTCTTTGACAACTTAACCCCACTTTTCCCAACTGAAAAGCTAAATTTAGAGTATGATCCGATGAAGCTAACGGGCCGTGTGCTTGACCTTTTCACGCCTATTGGCAAGGGTCAGCGTGGCCTCATCGTCGCACCTCCAAGAAGTGGTAAAACTGAGCTTATGAAAGAGCTAGCTCATGGCATCGCTAAAAATCACCCAGAAGCCCAGCTAATGGTGCTTTTGGTTGACGAGAGACCAGAAGAAGTTACCGACATGCAGCGCTGCGTAAAAGGCGAGGTATTTAGCTCGACATTTGACCTGCCAGCGCTTAACCACGTCCGCGTAGCAGAGCTAGTCATCGAAAAGGCAAAACGTCTAGTTGAAATGGGCAAAGACGTCATCATCTTGCTTGATAGCATAACCCGTCTAGCACGCGCCTACAACACAGTAACCCCACCAAGCGGCAAGGTGCTAACAGGCGGCGTGGACGCAAACGCACTTCACAAGCCAAAACGCTTCTTTGGCGCAGCTAGAAACATCGAGCACGGCGGCTCTCTAACCATCATCGCAACTGCTCTTATTGACACTGGCTCACGCATGGATGAAGTGATATTTGAAGAGTTTAAAGGCACTGGAAACAGCGAGATCGTGCTTGACCGCAACATCTCAGACCGCAGAATTTACCCAGCTATCAACGTGCTAAAATCAGGCACCAGAAAAGAAGAGCTACTTCAAAAACCTGACGAGCTTCAAAAAATTTGGGCTATCCGCTCTGCGATCGCGACAATGGACGACGTCGAAGCGCTTAAATTCTTATACGCAAAAATGCTAAAAACAAAAGACAACAAAGAGCTTCTCTCTATCCTAAACGAGTAAATTCAACTGAGCTTGAAGCCCTTGCTTTGAGCTCAAATTTTTACTTAAAATATAAACTCTAGCTTTTCTAGCCAAAAATATCTTAAAAATTTTGAATTTTCTAGCACTTGCAGTTATAAGAAAGATTACGATTATTTACTAAATTTTTCTATATCTTGATTGATTAAATTTTCATATTCGCAAAGCTCGTTGCAAGTCTTTTTGCTCTGCTCGATAAGCTCGTCAAATTTAAATCCAAGCATCACGATACGATAAAGGTTAGGCTTGTGTTTTCGCCAGTTGTAAAGCGTTGCGACATCAACGTCTAAATGATAAGCCATATCACGTTTTGTCATCTTAGCCACTTTACACTCCTTCTTTTTGAGTGATTTTATAAATTTTATTCTGATAAGAAAACAATTGAATTATTTTATGTTTTTTATTATTTTAATTGAATATTTAAATTTTATTTAATATAAGAAAATTTAAAATAGCCACGTAACATTTTTTAAATAAGGAGTAAAAATGAAAAATGTAGTTTTAAAAGTTGCTTTAGGTTTAAGCCTAGCTAGTGCCGTCGCTTTAGCTCAAGGAGCCTTTGTAGGATTTGAAGGAGATTATTCTTTTAACTCAAATTTAACAGCAAAAAGTGACAATGGCAAATCAAAAGCTAAAAAAGCACAACCCGGTCTTGGCATAAAAGCTGGTTATGACTTTGATGTGGCTAGAGTTTATGGAGCATACATATATGATTTTAAAGTTAAGAAAACAGCAAATGACGAAGATAAAAGCGTAGCTGAGTGGAAAACTCATAAATTTATAGTTGGAGCTAACTATACTCCAAGCGTAGCAAAAGATCTTAAACTAGTTCTTGGTGGCTACACTGGTTTTTCAAAGCTTAAACTAAGAGGTGGCGATGCTGAAAATCCGATGGAAAGTGCTAGCACGAACGGCTGGATACTAGGTGCAAGAGTTGGTGCAGAATACTCTATAAATGAAAACAATACAGTTGAGTTTGGTTTAAAAGCTGATAGAACGAAATATCGCTCTATAGCAAAATATGATAATGCAAAAATAAAAGAGACAAATGTCGGTCTTTATATGGGATATACATATAAATTTTAATAATTCACAAGCTCAAATTTCAAAGCAAATTTGAGCTTTTAACTAACTGCCCTACTTTTAAAATAAGCTATAAATTTAATAAATTTTCTAAATTTTCGCCGTCTAAGCGGTAGGTTCTCCACTCAAGAGATTGATTATTAGCGCCCATGCTTTCATAAAATTTGATGCTTGGCTCATTCCAGTTTAGGCAGCACCACTCAAGCCTTTTTAAATTTTCATCCTTGCAAATTTGAGCTAAAAATTTAAAAAATGCCTTGCCGATGCCTTGATTTCTAAACTCTTTTTTGACGTAGATGTCCTCAAGATAGATCCCGCCAAGCCCCAAAAATGTGGAAAATGTGTAAAAATAGATAGCATATCCTATCGCCCTGCCCTCACTCTCGCAAATAAGGGCTTTTGCGTGATTTTTATTAAAGATGGAGTCTGCAAAAATTTCATTTGTAAAAGTAACTTGATCGCTCATCTTTTCATAGCTCGCAAGCTCTCTTACAAGCTCGCAAATTACATCTATATCGGCTCTCGTTGCTTTTCTTATTTGAAATTTCATTAATTATCTCCAAAGAGTGCTTTTAGGTCTTTAACCATTTCGCCATTTTCGCCGCTGCTACTAGTTTTTAAGCCAAGCTCATTTAGCTCGATCTCATAGCCAGTTAGCATGCTTGCTAGGCGGATATTTATGCCATTTTTACCGATCGCCTTACTCTTTTGTTCGCTTGCAAGTGTCACGATCGCCTTATTTTCTTCGATCTTTACAGATGTGATGATCGCAGGTGCCATAGCGCGAGCCACCAAGATCGCTGGCTCTGTGGTGTATTCGATCGCGTCGATACTCTCGCCATGAAGCTCTTTACTTACGGCATTTATCCTAACGCCCTTTGTGCCGACCGTTGCGCCGACTGGATCGATATTTGGAGTGGTCGAGATGAGCGCTACTTTAGCCCTTTCGCCAGGGATTCTCGCACTTCCTTGGATAATGATGCCGCCATCTTTTATCTCAGGCACCTCTGAAGTTAGCAGCGCTTCAAGAAATTTAGGTGATGTCCTTGAAAGTTCGACCTTTATGCCTAAATTTTTATCTGTAAAAACCTTTCTAATGACCGCTTTTACCACGTCGCCTACTTTAAATTTCTCGCCTTTTATGCGGTTTTTACGTGGCAAGATGGCACGAAGCTCGTCTATCTCGATAAATGTGTTTTCATCGTTATCGACCCTTACAACTGGACCAAAGACCATGTGACCGCTCATCTCATTATATTTTTGTAAAATTTTCTCTTCTACTAGGCGCTGGATGTGATACTCAAGCTCTTTGTGAAGCGTTTGAGCTGCGGTTCTGCCAAGGTTATCAAGGCTTAGCTCGTAAGTGAGCTCATCGCCGATCTCTACGCCACTATCTATCTTTTTAGCCTCTTTTAAGCTTAAAAAGTGCTCATTGTCTTCAGCAAGCCTCTCATCGTCGTTTGCTACGATTGAAATTTTTTGATAAAGCTTTAAATTTTTATTTGCATCGATGCTCACGTCATACTCATAATTTTCGCCATAAACCCTTTTTGCAGTGTTTATCAAGGCTCTTATGACGCGCTCTTTTACATCTTCTATCTCTAAATTTTTCTCATTGGCAATTGACTCTATAATGTCTGATATTCTTTCCATTTTTTCTCCATTGTGACGATAAATTTCGGGGATTTTTCGTGAAGTTTTGAAATTATACATAAGCCATACTTTTAATAACTTTAAGCTTGTTATTAACTTTTATTTAATCCTTTTTTTATGATGATTTGGGTATATTGACCGATTAAAATTTAAGATTTTGAAAGGATTAAAAATGGAGCTAAAACTTGCAAGAGCCGAATTAGACGCAAAACCAAAAACGATTTCACTAGAAAAGATAGAGGCAGCTGTCGAAAAAGAGGGTCAGAAAATTTTCTATTTTGATAAAGAAAACACACACAAACAACTAATCGCCCTAGTAGAGCATTTTGAAGAAAAAGGGCTAAGCGTTTATCACAGAACCGTAAAATACGGGCTTGATGATAGCGATTATATGTATGAAGTGCATATACTTTAATGAGTAAAAAACTCTTTATCCAAACTTTAGGTTGTGCTATGAATGTTCGTGACAGCGAGCATATCATAGCCGAGCTCTCACAAAAAGAAGACTACTCCTTAACACAAAACATCGAAGAAGCTGATTTAATCCTTATAAATACCTGCTCAGTTCGTGAAAAGCCAGTTCATAAGCTTTTTAGCGAGGTCGGAGCCTTTGAAAAAGCCAAAAAAAGAGGTGCTAAAATAGGCGTTTGTGGCTGCACTGCAAGCCATTTGGGTAGTGAAATTTTCAAGCGCGCGCCTTATGTTGATTTTGTTCTTGGCGCAAGAAATGTCAGCAAGATCACAAAGGCGGTAAATACGCCTAAATTTATCTCAACCGACATCAACCACGACGAGAGCGAATATGCATTTGGCGAATTTAGAGGCTCACCATACAAAAGCCACATCAACATCTCGATCGGCTGCGATAAAAAATGCACCTACTGCATCGTCCCACACACCAGAGGCGATGAAATTTCTATCCCTTCAAGCCTCATCCTAAAAGAGGTAGAAAAGGCCGCAAAAAGCGGCGCAAAAGAGATATTTTTACTAGGGCAAAATGTCAATAACTACGGCAAAAGATTTTCAGGTGTGCAAGAAAATATCGATTTTAGCGACCTTCTAGTAAAGATAAGCGAGATAGAGGGCGTTGAGAGGATAAGATTTACAAGCCCACACCCACTTCACATGGATGATAAATTTCTTGAAATTTTCACAAATAACCCAAAAATTTGCAAGTCTATGCACATGCCACTTCAAAGCGGAAACACAAAAGTTTTGCGTGAAATGAAGCGTGGATACACAAAAGAGTGGTTTTTAGACCGAGCGCTAAGACTTAGAAAGATGTGTCCAGACGTGAGCATCTCGACTGATATCATCGTCGCATTTCCAGGCGAGAGCGACAATGAATTTGAAGATACGATGGACGTGCTTGAGCAAGTTAGATTTGAGCAAATTTTTAGCTTTAAGTATTCGCCTCGTCCGCTTACAAAGGCAGCTACTTTTACAAATCAAATAGACGACAAGACCGCTTCAGAAAGGCTAACACGCCTGCAAAATCGCCACAGCGAAATTTTAGACGAGATCGTGGCGGCGCAAAAAGATAAAATTTTTGATGTATATTTTGAAGAGCTAAGGGCAAATGGCGGCGTTGCTGGGCGAAGTTTTAACAACTTTTTAATTCAAGTTGATGGCAGCGAGGAGCTTCTTGGCACTACGCAAAAAGTAAAGATCACAAATCCAAAACGAATGGTTTTGTATGGCGAGCTGCAAATTTAAAAACACCCTTGAAAAGGTTGCCCTAAGTGTTGGCGTCTTTTCCATCTACATTTTGATGTGGCTCATTTTTCTAACCTGCAAAAAGAGCTACACTCCAAATTTCTTACCACAAAATGGCTGCGTCGTCGTCTTTTGGCACGGCAGACTTAGCTTTATGAGCTTTGCTTACAGACGCTGGTGGAGCAGTCAAAACAGAAAACAAGGCAAGGTGATAATAAGCGACCACAAAGATGGCGAGCTCATCACCAGAATAATCAATTTTTTTGGTATCGGCACCATTAGAGGCAGCAGCTCAAAAGGCGGTGCAAGGGCGCTCATAGAAGCCCTAAGAGAGATAAAGCAAGGCCACGACGTCATCATCACGCCAGATGGCCCACGCGGACCAAGACACAGCGTCGCAGACGGAGCTGCAGTGATCGCACAAAAGTCATCTTGCGAAATTTACGCTCTAAATTTCGAAGCAAACTCGTTTTGGGAATTTAAAAGCTGGGATAAGATGATACTTCCAAAGCCATTTTCAACTATAAATTTTAGCCTCTCAGCCCCTTTTAGCGTGGCAAATTTAGATCAAAAAGAGGCAAAAGAGAAGATACAAAACGAACTTTGGCAGGCCTCGCAAAACGACGGTGGTAAGAGCGTGGAGCAAAATCAAGAAGATTTTAGATCAAATTTAAAAATTTGGTGGAAAAAGTATGCTCATAAAAATCCACAAATAAGCGACGAGATAAAAGAAATTTTGGACGAAATTTATGAAAAATAAACTATCTATTTTTATAGCCATCTTTCTAATTATTTTATTTGGGCTATTTTTTTACAGCGACAACTCCTATAAGCTCGCTCTTGAAGCAAAATTTTTATACGAAAACAAAGAGTACGAAAAAGCCTTAAATTTAAGCCAAAAAGCACTTGATATAGATATTTATAACAAAATGGCAAATACTGTGCTAAACCAAAGCAAGGCTGCTATCAAATTTAGCTCATACATAAAAAATGGCAAAGAGTATCTTGAGCGCATCAAAAAAATGAGCCAAAGTAGCGTCAGCAAGGCTGATAGTGAACGCATTAAGATGATGTGTGATGTGATGATAGAGGATTTTGACGACCTTAAAAACTCAGCCCTACTTGATAGTGAGCTAAAAAATGAAGCTTTAAATACAAAAGAGATTTTCGTTAAGCTTAAAAACGAGCTGTTTTAAACTTATTTAATCCCTTTTTAGCTACCATAACAAAAATTATGCACTAAATTTAGGAGAGTTATGTCTTTTAGCATCAAAAAGCTTTTTTCAAACCTTTTCTTAAGCGCCGTGATCGAGGGCAATGAGTGCGTTTTTTACGGTCAGGTCTTTAGAAATGGCAAGCTTATAAAAACCATAAATGCTAAATTTACAGACATAAGCATCGATAGTGTCGATGAAAAAGTTTTAAAATACATAGAGGAGCAAGAAAAGGCCTATTTTGGCGTCTATGTTTCGCTCTTTTTTAACGACGACTCACAAGGTGCGCTGCCTACTGCTAACTTTGACGAGTACAAGAAATTTAACATCAACACGCAAAATTTAACCAGCCTTGTGATGCAAGATAGCTGGAGTATATATGCAAATTTAAATGCTATAAGAAGATATAAAAACCTCTTTGGACAAGGTAGTGTCGATCTTATCTACTCGCCTATCGCCCTGCTCTTTCACGAGCTTTTAAAGCGTGGAATTTCGCCAAAAACCACACTATATCTCTACATCCACTCGCACTCTTTTGCGCTTGCGATATTTAAAGACAAGCAGATGAAGCTCTCGACGTTTTTAAATATGGGTGACGCTGAAGAGGGCAACGAAGAGATCGAAAGCCTAAAAGAAGAGGATATAACAGACATAGATAACCTTATAGTTAAAGAAGAAGATGGCGCAACTGTGCTTGATGATTTTAAGAGTTTGGATGATTTTTTAAGCGATGATAAACCAAAAGAATTTGAAGATCTAAACTACGAACTAAACATGCCAGCTTCGACCAATGTCGAGAAGTCAGTGGCGATCTTTGGGCGCGATATGAAGATGTTTGACTACATCGCAAAAGCTATGAAAGAATTTTATGAAAATCCAATCTACGGCGGCGATTTTATCGAGCAGATCATCGTTTTTGAAAACACAAAGACAAGCGCAACCTTTTTACAATACCTGCAATCAGAGCTATTTGTGGAGACATCAAGCTATCCGATCAACACAAATCACATCATGAATGAGATCATGCAAGAAGAGATAACACTATGAAATTTAGCTTCATCACTCCAGAACCAAGACCGCTTCTATCTATCTTTAGCAAGCTCTGGCTAAGCCTTATTGGCTTTGTCTTTGTGGTGCTTTTGGTGGCAAATTTCTTCATCGTTTATAAAAACTACTCAACCAAAAAAAATATAGAATTTCTAGCAAACGAGCAAAAAGAGCTTAGCCAAAAGATAGTCACTACGGATGAAATTTCAGCTAGGCTTGGCGTGCAGATAGACTCGGCAAACGACATCTTTACGTCAAATTCTATCCTAAAGCAAAGCTTGCACAACCTTTTTGACCTTGTGCCTGATAGCATCACGCTTGAAGAGGTCTTTATGGATAAAAATTCACTCATCATCCGCGGTATAACGCCCACAAAGGATGTCTTTAACCAGCTTTTAGCGTCGCCACTAAGGTCGATTTTCACCACGTCAAACACTAGCTTTTATCAGAGCAAAAACGGCTGGTACGGCTTTATAAGCACAAATAAGATTGATAATTCTGAGGGATATAATGAGTAAAAAAGATACAAGCTTAGAAAAAATCGACCCTGTAAAGCTTTTACTTTTTATATTTGCTTTTATCATAGTTTGCTTCATTATGATATTTGGCTTTATCGTGCCAAACATAAAAGAATTTAAAAGCCTCTCAAGACAAAACTACTCGCAAACCTCATCATATACGAAAGTAAAAAATGAATTTGAAGCTAAATTTAAAGCACTTGAAGCGACAAGACAAAAAGATGGCGCTATCATCTTGGCTTATGATACAGCTTTTGATAAGGATAAATTTATAAATTTCGCATCGCAATTTTTTAGCGAAGTGAGCCTTAGCAAGATAGAAGAAGGCGAGAATAACGCAACCGAGAAGTTTTTTAGATACCGCCTAAACGTCACTAGCTCGCTTAAAACCCCGCAGAAATTTTATGACTTTTTAGATGCACTTAGCAGCTACGACAGCATCATAAAAGCCGAATTTCCTATCGTCATGAAAGGCGAAAACGATAAGATCCACACAACCTTTAACATAAAAGTTTTTGGGTTGAAGTAACCAAATTTAATAAATTTCTCCACATAAAATTAAAATCGCACTGCTCTTAGCAAATACTTGGATATAAAAAAGCTAGAGCCATCTCTGCTAAGGTGCCAAACAAGCTCTTACACGCGTAGATGCTGGCACACAAAGCGAGATTATAAAACTATGTAAAGAACTTCAAACCACGATCATAATGGCGACAAAAGATCTTTTTGAAAGCAGGATCAAATTTAAAGAAATTTACGAATACGATATGAAGAGCAAGCAGCTTTTCAAAAATGGTGAAGAGGTGCAAATGCCAAAAAATGAGGCAAAACTCTTCTTTTTGCTTGTGAGTAATATAGAAAAAGTTGTAAGTTACGAAGTGATCGAAAACTATGTCTGGGGTGAAAAATCGATGAGCAACGAAGCGCTTAGAATGACTATCAAAAAGATAAGAGCAAAAACTGACGCCGACCTCATCAAAAACATCTCAGGCGTGGGATATAGACTTAGCGGAGCAAATTAAATTTAACTTTGTGTAGCTTTTATAAATTTAAGCTACACAAATTTTTACTTTTTATCCACGCATTTGCCAAGTTGGCAGGCTCTTTTATAAAGCGCATCTGCCTTTGTTTCATCGCCGCTTAGCTTTGCAAGCAAGAAGCACGACTGTGCATACTCAAGCTCGCAGCTCTTTGCCAAAAGCTTTAAAACTCTAGCCTCGGCCTTAGTTCTATCTATCTTATGAGTTTTTAAATTTTCGCTTTCGATGTAGGATTTTAGTCCCATTGCCTCGTTGTAGCAGCCAACGCCGTCGCCACTATCGCAAGCTAGTTTATAAAGCTTTAGAGCCTTTTCGATATCTTTTTGCTCATCGACTAGCCCTTGCTCATAAATTTGACCTAAATTTGAGCAAGCAGTCGCAAGCCCAGCGTTGCAAGCCTTTTCGTAGTAGCCTTTTGCCTTTACGAAGTCCTTTTCGTTGCTAAAATTTACAGCTAGGTTGTTGCAGTCGATGCTATTTCCGCTCTCGCAGTTTTGCACCATTTTCTCTTTTTCAAGCTCAAGACGCTCCGCCCTAGCCTCTTCATCACTTTGCCAAAAGCCAAAGCTCACCATCTTTTGCCACGACCAGCAGCCACTTAGCATAAAGCTAGCAGCTACGATAAGCCCAAAATTTAAAACTTTTTTCACTTAATTTCCTGCTTACATGCCAAGCTTTGCGCCAAGTCTTTTCATCTGTGGGCACGCCTTATTTAGACCACGAAAGCAAGCGACTTTGTAAATCCCATAAGCTCTCTTTTCGTCCTTGTTCATACCAAGACCTAGCTCATACATCGCGCCGATATTTGCGCAGCTTGGCAGATCTCCAGCGTTGCAAGCGTTTGTGTAGGCCTCCATCGCTAGATAGTAGTCTTGTTTTACGATCTCGCCCTTGCGGTAGGCGTTTCCTAGGTGGTAGCAAGCTTGTACGCCGCCACTGTTGCAGCTATCTTTGTAAATTTCGACCGCTTTTTTTGGATCTTTTTTCACGCCAAGGCCGTTTTCATAGAGCGTGCCAAGATTTGAGCAAGCAAGCTGCACTTTCGCATCGCAAGCCTTTTTGTAGTTTGCATAGGCATTGTCATACTCTTTCATAAGCTCAAAATTTACACCCAAGTCGTTGCAAGCTTCAGCATCGCCGCTCTCGCATTTTGGTGTTAAAAGATCGATGGCATTTTTTGAAATTTGCTCTTTGTTTTGCACCACCTTTTCGTCCTTTGGTTGCTGCCATGAGTCATCTTGCTTTGGCATATCCCCGATACCAATCACGTTTAAGCAACCTGTGAAAAATAGAGCAGTTAAAAGTAGTAGATATTTTTTCATTTTTATCCTTTTAGTATTGTCCAAACAAGTCATTTAGGGCTTCACTGATGCTTGGATGAGTGAAAATTTGGTTTTTAAAGAAATTTGCATCTGCTTTTAAATTCATAGCGATCGCGATCTCGTTTATGATCTCATTTGCGTAGATGCAGTGAAAGCTTGCCCCTAAAATTTCGCCACTACTAGCTTCAACGATCGCTTTTAGCATGCCCACATCGTGATTTAGCACCTTTGCTCCTGGCACTGCTGCCATGCTAAGCTTTAGCTCCTTGAAATTTAGCCCAAGCTTGCTAGCCTCTTTTGCACTCATGCCAACTCTTGCTAGCGGAGTGTCGGTAAATAGCACGTTTGCATGGATGCTTCTGTTTTGTGTAGTGCGTTTTTTATCGCCAAAAATTTGCGAGAAAACTATCCTAAAATCATCCAAACTAGTGTAGGTAAAAAGCTCTCCGCCGCGCACGTCGCCCACTGCGTAGATGTTTGACACATTTGTTTGAAGGCGCTCATTTGTCTTTATAAAGCCTTTTTCATTTAGCTCGACGCCAGCTGCTTTTAAATTTAGATCATCTAAATTTGCTACTCTGCCAAGCGCTACTAAGAACGCATCTGCCTTAATGATCCTGTCTTCACCATCTTGTTTGAAATTTAGCGCATTATCTTTTAGGCTCTCTATCTCGCAGCCCTCTAAAATTTCGATGCCCTGCACGTTTAGCGCATCTTTTACGCTCTTAGCTATATCTTCATCTTCGTTTTTTAGAAGTTTTGAGCGTCCGACGATAGTCACTTTTGAGCCAAAATTTGCAAACATCGATGCAAACTCGATGCCGATAAATCCACTACCAACGATGACAAGATGTTTTGGCATAGTTTTTAAATCAAGCAAAGTTTTACTTGAAAAGACGTTTGAGTTTGTTATCTCAAATGGCGCATACGCCTCTTTTGAGCCAGTGTTTATGATGATAAACTCGCCTTCAACGACTTTTTGCTCGCCGTTTGAGGTTGTAACTAGGACGCTATTTTTATCTTTAAACGAGCCAACACCATCGATCACGTCGATATTTTCTTTATCATTTAGCATCGCATAGTTTTTAGAATTTAAAGCTGAGATTAACTTATTTTTATTTTCGATGCTAAGCGTGTAATACTCGTTTTCAACGCTATTATCTGCATATATCGCCTCTTTTGCAGCTGTGATTAGACGCTTTGTCGGTATGCAGCCCACGTTTATGCAAGTGCCTCCATACATCTTTGGCGATCTCTCGATTAGAGCGACTTTTTTGCCAAGCGCAGCAGCCTTTACAGCTAGCGTCTTGCCAGCCTTACCAAATCCAATAATAACAATGTCATATTTCATTTAATTTTTCCCATTATGTAGTATGTAGTTTCGTTTATCTTTTTGATATCCATTTTGTATTTATTTGCCCAGCTTTTGATGATCTCATCAACACGCTCTTTTATCTCTTTGACGGTTGCGACGTTTTTTATCTTTAGCCTATCCTCACTCCCGCTCATCGCCACAAAGCAAAGGTGTGGCTTTAGATGATCGTTTAGCTCGATCACACTCTTTGGCAAAAGGCCGTCAGTGTTATTTAAAATTCTACGCATATGCTCAGTGGTCGTTTCATCTATGTTGTAGCCAAGCTGTGTCAAAAGTGCGTTATGATCCATATCGTTCCTTTTTGCTTAAATTTGCGATCATTATAAGATAAAATTCGATAAAATCGCCTAAATTTTCAAGGACAAATATGAAAAAATTTATCATTTTTCTATTTAACATTTTGCTATTTTGGGGCTGTTCAGCAGAGCAAATTTCGCAAAATTTAGGTCTTAGCGAGCCACCACTTAATCCTGAAGTAGAGCAGATAGCAGACGCCATCTATCTATATAACGAAGGCAACTATCCAAAGGCTTGCAAGAGATTTTACGACTACGCAAAAGATGGCAATGTCCTAGCCATGCAGCAAACTGGCGTTTGTTTTCGTGACGGCAAAGGCTTTAGCAAGGATATCTTAAGGGCACTTTTTTGGTTTGAGACAGCTGGCAGATACGGCAACATAGACGGGCTAAGAAGCGCTGGATATATCTACGAATACGGCCTTGGGGTCAATAAAAATTTAGAAAAAGCGATATATTTTTATGAAAAAGCCACAAGCCTTGGCTCAAGCGAGGCTAGCTACGATCTAGGGCTCATCTATCTTGGCAAAAATGACTATAAAAAAGCTAGAATTTATCTTGATGAGGCTTGCTATCACGGCAAAGAAGAGGCCTGCACGAAGCTAAAAGAGATGAAATTTTAGCTCTCATCTCTTTTAAATTTACTACGCCTCAGCCTTTTGAGCGATCAAAACGCCCTCTATCATCTTTTTGATATCACCATCAAGTATCGCGTCAGTTTGCGAGTATGCTTCGCCACTGCGGTTGTCTTTTACTTGCTGATATGGGAAAAGCACGTATGATCTTATCTGATGTCCCCAGCCGATCTCGCTCTTTTCGACGCTGTTGCTAGCCTCTTGCTGTTTCATCAGCTCAAGCTCATAAAGGCGCGACTTTAGCATCTTCATCGCTGTGGCTCTGTTTTTGTGCTGGCTGCGGTCGTTTTGACACTGCACGACGATGCCAGTTGGTATGTGCGTGATACGGATGGCTGATTCAGTCTTATTTACGTGCTGACCGCCTGCGCCACTAGCTCTATAAGTATCTATCTTTAGATCTTTCTCTTCGATCTCGATCTCGATATCATCATCTACTTCAGGGCTCACCATGACACTAGAAAAGCTCGTGTGACGGCGTCCTGCGCTATCAAATGGACTTGTGCGAACAAGCCTATGGATGCCGTTTTCTGCCTTGAAATAACCATAAGCGTTTTCACCTTTTACGATAAAGCTCACATCCTTTAGCCCCGCCTCTTCGCCCTCTTGAAAGTCCAGAGTCTCGACCTTAAAGCCCTCACGCTCGCAAAATCTAAGATACATCCTATAAAGCATGCTCGCCCAGTCGTTACTCTCAGTACCGCCAGCTCCAGGATGGATCGATACGATCGCATTTTTGCCATCATCTTCGCCGCTTAAAAGCATAGAAATTTCAAGATTTACTATCTTTTCATCTAAATTTTTAGCGTCATCAAAGAGAGAATTTATAGTCTCTTCATCATTTTCAGAATTTGCTAGTTCAAAAAGCTCCTTTGCATCGCTTACTGCCTGATTAGCATCGTTAAATTTTGCAAGCATATTTGAAATTTTTGTCTTTTCTTTATTTAGCGCCCCTGCTTTAGCGATATCTTGCCAAAAGCTAGGGTCTTGCTCTATAGCCTCGATCTCTTTTAGTCTAGCCTTGATCTCTTCAGGCTTTACGATAGAGCCTATGTTTTCAACTTTTGTTTGTAGCTTCTTTAAAAGCTCGTTGTATTCGTAACTATCCAAGTTTTTCTCCAAAAATTTTTGCCGATTTTAGCCAAAAGTTGCTTACATTTTTAAATTTACGCCCTTTTAATCCTTTTTTGTTACAATGCCAAGTTAAAATTTCAAACAAAAAGAGTCAAAAATGCAAATCATAAGAACTATAAAAGAACTTGAAAATTTCGTCTCTAGCACAAGCGCAAAGATCGGTTTTGTGCCGACCATGGGCGCACTTCATGACGGACATGTTAGCCTTATTAAAAAATGCGTGAACGAAAATGAGATAAGTATCGTCTCAACATTCGTTAATCCAACTCAATTTTTACCAGGCGAAGATCTAGACAAATATCCAAGAAACGAGCAAAACGACATTAAAATTTGCGAGCAAAATGGCGTTAGTGCTATTTTTATCCCAGATGCTAACGAACTTTACTTTGAAGATGAGCCTCTAATCGTAGCTCCAAAGAAATTTTCAGCCATCTTAGAGGGCAAAACTAGACCTGGACACTTTGACGGCGTCTTAAGAGTGCTAAACAAGCTATTTCGCCTAACTCGTGCAAATAGCGTTTACATGGGCAAAAAAGATACGCAACAACTAATCATCGTGCAAAACATGATAAAGACATTTTTTCTAAATGTCAGCCTAGTGGCTTGCGATATCGTTAGAGAGCCAGACGGCTTAGCGCTTTCAAGTAGAAACGTCTATATCTGCGACGAAGATAAATGTAATGCTCTAAGGCTTTCAAGATCGCTAAATAAAGCACAAAATTTGATCCAAAACGGCGAAGAGGACGCAAGCGAGATCAAAACAAAGATGCTTGAAGTGCTAGAGCCACTAAAGGTTGATTATGTCGCAATTACGGATAGAAATTTAAATGAAATTTCCAAAATAGAAAAAAATAACACCATCATTTTAGTAGCAGCTTGTGTTGGCAAAACTAGACTAATAGACAATATCTGGATATAAAAATGCCAAAGCTTCACTTAATTTCACTTGGCTGTAACAAAAATTTAGTTGATTCAGAGATCATGCTTGGCAGATTGCAAAACTACGATATCACGGACGATATCAGCGACGCCGACGTCATCATCGTAAATACCTGCGGCTTTATCAAATCCGCCAAAGAAGAGAGCATCCAAACCATACTTGAGATGCACGAAGCTCGTAAAAATGGCTCTTTGCTGGTAGTGACTGGCTGTCTTATGCAGCGCTATAAGGATGAGCTCATAAAAGAACTGCCAGAGGTCGATCTCTTTACCGGCGTGGCGGATTATGACAAGATCGATGAGATAATCTTGAAAAAGCAAAATTTATTTAGCCCAGAAACTTATCTGCAAGCAAACGAAGAGCGCGTGATAACTGGCTCAAACTACCACGCCTACATCAAAATTTCAGAGGGCTGCAACCAAAAATGCAGCTTTTGCGCGATACCAACATTTAAGGGCAAGCTAAAATCGCGCTCGCTTGAAAATATCACAAATGAGGTTAAAAATTTAGTCAAAAAAGGCTACTACGACTTTAGCTTTTTGTCCCAAGACTCAAGCTCATACATGCGCGATCAGGGCGTTAGCGACGGGCTAATAAATTTAATAGCCGAGATAGAAAAGATAGAAGGCGTAAGGAGTGCTAGGATACTTTATCTCTACCCAAGCACGACCAGCAAGGAGCTCATTTCGCGCATCATCGCTTCGCCTATCTTTCACAACTACTTTGACATGCCTATCCAACACATCAGCGAAAATATGCTAAAGATAATGAAGCGTGGAAGTGGTGCTAAAAAGATAAAAGAGCTTTTAAATTTGATGAGAAATGCCGAGAATTCATTCTTACGAACCGGCGTCATCGTGGGACACCCAGGCGAGAGCGAGGAGGATTTTGAGGAGCTTTGCGAGTTTTTAGAAGAGTTTAAATTTGATAGAATTTCCGCCTTTGCCTACTCAAAAGAAGAGGACACAGCCTCTTTTGAAATGGAACAAATCCCAGCAAAAATCATCTCAAAAAGGCTAAGCAAGATAGAAAAGATCACCAAAAAAGCGATAAACGAGAGCTTGCAAAAAGAGCTTGGCAAGCAAATTTACGCATCGCTTGAGGGCATTAGCAGCGAGGGCGAGATGTTTTACGCTGCCAAAAAAGATATCTGGGATAAAGATATAGACGGTGAAATTTTGATCAATGAAAGCGATGTAAAAGAGCTTGAGATCGGCTCGCTCTACCTTTGCGAGGTCAGCGACGTGGTTGATCAAAAACTAGTCGCCACCATCATTAAAAAAGCAAAATGATAAGCCAAAATGTGCTTGATAGGCTAAGCTTGGGTGCAAACCTGCTTGCCTTCTCGCACGGCATCGATAGCACCGCACTTTTTTACATTTTGCAAGAGGCTGGGGTTAAATTTGATCTAGCCATAGTCGATCACAACGCCAGAGAGCAGAGTAAATTTGAAGTTGAAAGCGCCAAAGAGCTTGCCAGCAAATTTGGCAAAAAAATCTACATAAAAAGCATAAATTTAGGTAAGTCAAATTTTGAAAAAAACGCGCGCGAGGCGAGGTATGAGTTTTTTGGTGAAATTTGCCAAAAATTTGGCTATGAGAATTTGATCCTAGCTCATCAATTTGACGATAAATTTGAGTGGTTTTTGATGCAGCTTGGCAAGGGCGCTGGACTAAAAGAGCTCTTTAGCATGAGCGAGCTTGAGAGCAGAGAGCACTTTTGGCTGGTTAGACCGCTTTTAAATTCACGCAAAAAAGAGCTTCAAAACTACCTTGACGAGCGAGGTTTGCGCTATTTTGTCGATGAGACAAATTTAGAAGGCAAGCTTAAAAGAAGCTTTGTTAGGCTAAATTTTAGCGAGCCGTTTTTGGACGAGTATTTTAGTGGTGTGAAGAAAAGCTTTGAGTTTTTAGAGGCTGATAGGCAAAAATTACTGCCAAATATCACAAAGATAGATGATGAAATTTTCATTATAAAAAATGATAGTAACGTCGTTCGGGGTGTCGATATGGCGGCAAAAGAGCTAAATGTGCTTTTAAGCAAGGCTCAAAAAGATGAGCTAAGCGCAAATTTAGCAAAGCAAACAAGCGTGGTGCTAAGTGGCAAGATCGCCGTTGGCTACGCTGATGGATACATCCTAGTAACGCCATTTTGCAAAGCCATAATGCCAAAAATATTTAAAGAAAAAGCTAGAATTTTAAAGCTCCCAGCGATAAATAGAGGCTATCTATTTGCAAGCGGCATTCAAATAGAAAATCTCTCTAAATTTTTTAGCAAATAGAGCGTTTTTGGGCTATAAATTTGATCTACTAAAGGCTAATTTAAACTTTTTATCACCAAATTTTTTACAACAATCTTAACAAGTCTGCAAAAATTTAAAATTTCTATCTGAAAATTTGATCTACAAAGGTCAAATTTAAAACTAAACTTTGCTTCAACCCTTGAACTAAAGAACCAGCTAACATTGGTATTTAGAGAAAGACTGCGAATTTGACTTTATTTTCTCTGATATAAACTGCTTTTGCATTTAAATGTAGAGCATAAAGGCAACAAATCTAACCAACAAAAGAGCAAATTGAAAATTTCTATCGGTAAATTTATTTATTTTTAGTTTATTGCAACTATTTTTTTGGGCTTAAATTTGGCTACAAATTTGATCTTATAAGTAAAAATTTAAAGCCTTAAGCAGCAAATTTACTCAAGATCTCAAGTAAATGCCCACTTCAACCTTGGCAAAAACGGCACTAAACCTAAAAAATTTCTATACTAAAAGTTAAATTTATAGTAGAGACTAGTAAATTTATTAAATGCAATCACATCATTTGTGATGTAAATTTTCAAGCACCAAACCAAAAAACTCTAAATTTATATAAATCTTTTTTATCAGCCAACTGCCAATTTTTAGCCTTAAATTTAAAAATCACAGCGTTCTTGCGGCTTTGAAATCGCGTATAGAAATTCGGCTTAACAATATTCATATTACTTGTAAACCATTAAAACGTAAATTTTATATATGAAACTAAGTTTTATAAACGAGATAATGAATTTTGTGGTTCATTAAATTTAAACCCTCATGCAAATTAAGCCTCAACCGATCTGCGATATCAAATTTTTACTCGGCACCAGTTACAGCAAAAGCCAGCCCATAAAACAAATTTAGACAAACCAGCGATTTAAATTTTACCTCATCAAAGCCATTTGCATAAAATAATGCGTAAAATTTTATAAATTTTATTACGCACTAGGCGAGGATTTTCTCTATAAGCTCTCTTTTTAGCACAAAGTCATAGCTAAAAGCATCCACCACGACACCAGCATAACTGCTCTCTTTTAGCATCGCAAGATACTCCTTTAGCCCTATCTCAATGCTCTCTTGCTCGCTGTCGTTTCGCCAAAGCTTCATCGCCTCTTTGCTTGTAAATGCTGGAAAATAGCTAAGCTTCTCGCCCTCATCTTCAAGCAGGATAAATTTGATATTTGAGCCCTCCTCCTCATAAACGACACCACCATCAGGCTTTGCGAGCGCTTGGTTTAAAAGCACAGGAGCAAAAAAAGTAGCCTTTTTTAAAGCCGATATCAAATTTATCTCATTTTTCTCGCTAGGATCACTTAAAAATTTATCCATCGCTTCTTGCATTTTAACCCCTAAAAGCCTCATCTACGGCTTGACAGATCGTGTGTATAAAAAATATGTGCGACTCTTGAATTCTTGCTGTATCGCTTGAGCCAACGACTAAATTTAGATCACATCCTTCATTCATCGCGCCACCGCCTTTACCACTAAGTCCGAGCACTGATGCGCCCATTTTCTTGGCACTTTTTATAGCTTCAAGGACATTTTTGCTGTTGCCACTCGTTGAGATAGCCACGAGCAAGTCACCTGGCTGAGCTAAGGCCTCAAACTGACGTGAAAAAACATAGTCAAAGCCGTAGTCGTTGCCAATGGCTGTAAGCGCCGAAGTGTCGGTAGTTAGCGCGATGCCTGGTAGTGGCTGGCGCTCGCTTTTATATCTGCCAGTTAGCTCGGCTGCAAAGTGCTGAGCGTCCGCCGCAGAGCCGCCGTTGCCGCATATTAGCACCTTTTTGCCATTTTTTAGCGTATCAGCCACCATCTGGCAAGCACGCTCCAAGCTACCTAGCAAATTTACATGCTCGCTAAAGGTCTTTTGGTGAGCCTCGAGCTCATTTTTTATCATTGTTTTTATCATCTTTTATCCTTTTTATTATCCCAGTTGTGCTTTTGCCCTCGACAAAGTCAATCAGCCTGACCTCTTTTACGATCTCACTGCCAACGACCTCTTTGCCCTTATAATCAGCCCCTTTTACAAGCACGTCTGGTTTTATCTTTGTTATTAAATTTAAAGGTGTATCCTCATCAAAAATCACGACATAATCAACAAATCCAAGCCCGCTTAGCACGCAGGCTCTATCATCTTGCGAGTTTATAGGTCTTGTCTCGCCTTTTAGCCTCTTAACTGAAGCATCAGAATTTAGCCCAACGACCAAAAGATCGCCAAGCTCTCTTGCGCGCGCTAGGTATTTTACGTGTCCAGCGTGCAAGATATCAAAGCAGCCATTTGTGAAAACGACCTTTTTCTTGCCCTTTTGGCTCAAAATTTCTTCTAGCTCCTCAACGCTTTTAAGCTTGTGCTCGAAATTTGCCCCAAATGAGCTATTTAGCAGCTGTTCGATCTCGCTAAAGCTAGCCGTTGCACTACCGATCTTTGCCACGACGACGGCTGCTGCGAGGTTTGCTATCTTTATCGCCTCTTTTATATCAGCTCCATTTGCCAGCATATAGCCAAGTGTGGCAAGCACCGTATCTCCAGCGCCAGTGACGTCAAAGACCTCTTTTGCTTTTGCAGCAAAGATATGCAATTTGTCATCATATAGCGCGATGCCCTCTTCTGAGATCGTGATGATCGAATAGGTCAAATTTAGCTCGTCTTTTAACTGTTTTATCGCCTTTTCAAGCTCAGCCCTATCTTTTATCTTTAAATTTGTAGCCTCGCTCGCCTCTTTTTTATTTGGCGTTAGAAGGGTCGCGTTTTTATACTTTGAGTAGTCGCTGCCTTTTGGGTCTATGAGAACTGGTATTTTTAGCCTCACGCACTCGTTTATGATCTCTTGGCAGACCTTCTCGCTAAGCACGCCCTTGCCGTAGTCACTTAGCAAGACGGCCTTGAAATTTGCAAGATTTTCTTTGACCCTTAAGACGAGCTCATCTTCTAAATTTATCTTGACAACGCTCTCTTTATCGATCCTGACAACTTGCTGGTGAGATGCCATGATGCGGCTTTTTATCGAGCTCTCACGCCCTTTTTCAGTAAGGATGAGCTCATCTTTTACATTTAGCTCAGCAAGCTTCTCTTTTATCTTTTTGCCAGCCTCATCATCTCCTAAGACGCTAGCCACACTCACATTTGCGCCAAGAGAGAGTAAATTTCTCACCACGTTACCAGCGCCACCAAGCGTGTAGGTTTCGTTATTTATCTTTACGACCTGCACAGGCGCTTCAGGCGAGATGCGCTCGCAACTGCCCCAGATATAGTGGTCCAGCATGAGATCACCGACGACTAAAATTTTAACTCTCTTAGCCATTTAGCTCTTCCTTATAAATTCTCTTTATCTCTGGCAAATAATCTTTTATCGCCTCTTCTAAGCTCCAAGTAGCGCTAAAACCAAATGCCTCGCGAGCTGGGGCTACGTCGGCCTCTGTGTGAAACTGATAAGAGCCGATAAATGGATTTTTGATATATTCGTTGCCTAAATTTACGCCGATCTCGCGCTGCAAGATGTCAGCGATATCTTGAAAGCTTCTAGCTTTGCCAGTAGCCGCGTTATAGACGCCACTTGGCGCGTCAAGTGCTTTTATATTTGCGTCAATGATATCTTTTATATAGACAAAGTCGCGTTTGATCTGGTCGCTGCCCTCAAAGAGCCTTGGGGTCTTGCCAGCTAAAATTTGAAGTCCAAACTGAAGCACCATCGAGGCGGTTTTGTTTTTAAAAAACTCGCCCTTGCCAAAGACGTTAAAATATCTCAGCCCAACCACGCTTACACCGCGTTTCGCGTAAATTTTATTGATATTATCCATGCTTAGTTTACTAAAGCCATAGACGTTATTTGGTGCTTCGCAATCGCCGACTGTTTGTGGGCTCTTTGCGTTGCCATAAGTCGCCCCTGAGCTAGCGTAGATTATCTTTGCGCCCAAACTCTCGCAGATATCAAGCAAATTTACAAAGGCATTTACATTTGTTTTTATTAGCTCGTCTTGCTCTTTTACGGTCGTATCTGAGATCGCTGCTTCGTGGTAGATGACGTCTGGGCGAAAGCTTTTTATCTTCTCAAGCGTGCTCTTATCATTGATATCGCCAGCGTAAATTTCACCCTTAAAGCCAAGTAAATTTTTAAAATGGCCAAAGCTTTTTAGATTGCCGTTGCTAAATGTCTCGTCGTTTCTAAATTTATCCACGACAAGCACGTGAGCATCTTTATAGTTTTCATCAAAATAGTGCGCCAAAGCTGAGCCGATAAAGCCAGCGCCGCCAGTTATAACTATCTTTTTTCCGTTTAAATTCATAGTGATTTTTCCTTTTTTAGCTTATTTAAAACATCTCTTACATCTTTAAAATTTATCCCATCGAGCAAGAAATTTCTGCCCACTCCTGCTCTTTTGCCAGCCTCAACGTCGCTTGGTTTATCGCCTATCATTAGCGAGTTTTCAAGGTCTATGTCAAACTCTTTGCAAGCATCAAGTATCATTTTTGGATTTGGTTTTCTGCAGGTGCATTTTTGCTCTGGAGCATGCGGGCAAAAATAGACTTTGGTGATAAAAATCTGCTCTTTTTTAAAGCTTTCAAGCATAAATTTATTTAGAGCGTCAAACTGCTCCTGCGTATAGTAGCCCCTGCCGATGCCTGATTGATTTGTCACGACAAAGAGCTTGTAGCCAGCCTTAACAAATTCTCTTAAAGCATCAAAAATGCCATCAATAAATTTGAAATCTTTGATCTCGCAAACGTATCCAGCGTCTTCATTTATGACGCCGTCTCGGTCTAAAAAAAGTGCTTTGTTGGCTGTTTCTCTTATCATTTGGTGATTATAGCCAAAATATTTTAACCCGCCCCTTGCAAATTTACATTTTTGTATTATAATGCCGGCACGTTTTTTAAAAAGGATGACAAATGAAAAAACTACTAATCGTTTCAAGTGTTGCAGCACTACTTTCAACTGCTGCTTTCGCTGCAGATGGCGCTACTATCTATAAAAAATGCATTGCCTGTCATGGCGCTAAAGCTGAAAAAGTTTTCAATAACAAAGTTCCAGCTTTAACATCACTTGACGCAGCAGCTATCGAAGCAGCTCTAAAAGGCTACAAAACAGGAGCAAATAAATTTGGTCTTGGTGCTATGATGAAACCTATCGCTACTCCAATGAGCGATGAAGATGCAAAAGCAGTAGCTGAATACATCCAAACTTTAAAATAATCATAGGGGCGCTCGCCCCTTTTTCTACAAATTTAAACTCACACCAAATTTTAAAAGCTCTTTTTACAGATAATCGTCTAAATTGCCAATCTTGTCGTTATCTATCTCTATTAAATTTAAATTGTATTTTTTATAAAGCTCTATCTTTTTCTCTTTTCTTTTTATATACGCCTCATCATATTTTAAGCCCCAAAACTCTATATAAATCTTGCCTTTTGGTATGTAAAAATCACAATAGACATCTTCTTTTATCGGCACTCTTTTTTCATAAGCGTAGGCTATGCCCTCAGCAAAAAGCCAGTTTGCTATAACTAGCTCAGCCCTACTTCTTACGTAGTGACCGTCGTTTGTTCGGTATTCAGCCTTAAATTTCTCTCTAAAGTCTTCTTTTTGCTCTTTTTTGCTAGATTTTTCGCCAACTTTTACGATCTCGTTTATGAAATTTTCATTACAAAGTAGCCTCTCGTCCCACCTAACGCTTGCTTTGCTCATGTAGTAGTTTTGCATGCCTACATAGTATCTGCCAACATCTGTCACGTTGTAGCCGTTGTCACATTTTTTTATAAAGCCTAAATTTAACAAAACCTCATTTACATCTTTTGCGTTTTTGCCAAATTTCTTTGCTATCTCTTTTGCACTAAACGTATCAGCTATATTTCTTTGGTTAAATTTTACGTAAGATTTTTGGCGCAGCTTTTGCCTGATAAATTTTGTTATCAAATTTATTAAAATGACAAATATTATGATAGGTAGCGCAAAGCTAAAAAACGCTGGCAACATAGTGGATAGTAAATTAGCCGTATCAAAAATTTGTATTTTTATGATGCAGTGAGAGTAAATTTAAATTTTAAATGATAAATTCTGGCTCAAATTTTGTCCCATTTACCCTGACAACCCTTGCTGGTATGCCAACGACAGTTGCATTTGATGGGACGTTTTTTAGCACGACCGAGTTTGCGCCGATCTTGGCATTTTCACCGATAGTTATGGCACCAAGTATCTTTGAGCCAGCGGCGATAGTGACGCCATTTTTAATGGTTGGATGGCGCTTGCCACACTCTTTGCCAGTGCCGCCAAGTGTCACTTGATGATACATCATCACATCATCACCGACCTCAGCCGTCTCACCGATAACCACGCCCATGCCGTGATCTATGAAAAATCTCCTACCAATCTTTGCCCCAGGGTGGATCTCGATGCCTGTTAGAAATCTTGCTATTTGTGAGATGAGTCTAGCTAGAAAAAACCACTTTTTCTCATATAAAAAATGAGAAATTTTATGAAACAAAACCGCATGGATGCCAGGAGTGTTTATAAGTATCGCCAAAAAGCAACAACTATGCACCGATGGGTCTTTTTCACGAACGGTTTGAACTAGCTCTTTTAGACTCTCCCACATATTTTTACGCTCCGTAAAGCTCTGTACTTAGGTATCTCTCACCGTTATCTGGAGCTATGAAAAGCACTTTTTTGCCAGCGCCAAGTCTTTTAGCCACTCTTTTTGCAGCCACGTAAGAAGCGCCGCCACTTATGCCTATCATCAAGCCATCGCTCTTTGCGATCGCTCTAGCTGCGTTTAGTGCGTCATCGTTGCTTACTTTTTCTACTTCGCTAACTAGGCTCATATCCATTGTATTTGGTAAAAATCCAGCTCCGATGCCTTGAATCTTATGTGGTCCTGGGTTGCCGCCACTTAAAACTGGTGATGCTTCAGGCTCTACTGCGATGATCTTAGTGTCATAGCCTTTTTCTTTTAGAACCTTTGCCACGCCGCTTATCGTGCCGCCTGTGCCAACGCCAGCCACAAAGGCATCAAGCTTGCTAAAGTCAGCCACGATCTCAGCAGCTGTTGTTAGCTCGTGAGCTTGTGGATTATACTTGTTTTCAAACTGGCTTAGCATTACGTGATTTGGCTGAGAAGCTAGCTCAGTAGCTTTTGCGATCGCTGCTTTCATACCGCCAGCTGCAGGAGTTAGCTCAAGATGAGCGCCATAAGCTGCAACGATCTTGCGTCTTTCGATACTCATGCTCTCAGGCATGCAAAGGATCACTTTAAAGCCAAGTGCAGCACCGCACATAGCTACGCCGATGCCTGTATTTCCGCTTGTTGGCTCAACGATAGTGTCGCCATGTTTTAGTGTGCCATCAGCTAGCATTTTTGTGATCATATTAAATGCGATCCTATCTTTTACAGAGCCGCCTGGGTTAAAAAACTCTAATTTTACGTAAATTTCAGCCTCGTCAGCACCTGTTTTAACCTTTACGATAGGTGTATTACAGATCGTTTTTACGATGTTATCGTATATCATCACTCCTCCTAAAATAAATTTCTCGTAAATTTAGCATAGAATTTAAAATAAAACATAAAAAGTCCTAATTTACGCTAAATTTAAAATAAAAATTTAATTTTTAATGTTATCAAGCACCTCTTGTCCGCTTTGGCTTAAAATTTTACCTTTGAAATTCTCTTTGCAAAACTCCAAAATAAGTGCATGATAGAGTTTTAAAACCTCAGTCTCGTCAAATTTCTCGCTATCAAGAAATTTATAAATTTCATCATAATCAAGCGAGCTAAACCACTCAGCCGCCTCGTCGTAGCTCTCAAAAATGTAGTCAAAATATGCCATTATCCTAAGCGCATAAGCATCAACGACCATGTAAGGCTTGCCGCAAGCGTAAGCAAGTATCGCATCACAAGTCTCAGAGCCAACGCCTTTTACGCTTATGAGCCACTCGCGACTTACGTTTTCTTTAAAGTTTTCAAAGTCACCAAATCCATTTTTTATAGCTAGACAAAGCGTCTTTAGCCGTTTTGCCTTTGTGTTGTAAAAGCCGCTTGGCTTTATGAGTGTGGCAAGCTCGCTGTTTTCAAGCGTGCAAATGCCTTGCAGGCTATCTTTGCTCGCTTTTTTTAGATTATCTAGCGCTTTTTCAACGTTTTTCCAGTTGGTATTTTGCACCAAAATAGCGCCCAAAATAACCTCAAAAGTGCCCTCGCCTGGCCATTTTAGCTCGTCAAAATTTCTACTTTTGTGATTTAGCAGGGCTAAAAACAGATCAGTTGATCTCATTTTAAATTTTCTTTAAAAGTTAGATAAAACTGCTTTGCTGTCCTGCCACTTCTGCTGGCTCTTAGGGTGGCGAAATTTTTAGCAAGCGTGTGAAGCTCATCTTTGTCACCAGTGTAGTCTTTAAAGTAAAAATCAACCATTTTTAGATACTCGTCGTAGTTGCCTTGATAAAAGCTGACCCAAAGACCAAAGCGATCTGAGAGTGAAATTTTCTCCTGAGCTGCGTCGCTGTAGTGAATTTCTCCGTCTATTAGCTCTGAGTTTTCATTTTTGCTTTTAAACTCGCTTATTAGGTGGCGGCGGTTTGATGTGGCGTATAAAAGGACGTTTTTTGGCGGCTTTTGAATAGAGCCATCCATGATAGGTTTTAGAAATTTATACTCATTGCTACCATTTTCAAAGCTTAGATCGTCGCAGAAAATGATAAATTTAAACTCGCTCTTTCTGATCTCGTCGATGATGTCGCCAAGGTATTTTAGATCTTCGCAGCCGATCTCAATGATGCGAAGTCCCTCTTTATAAAATTTAGTAAAAACAGCCCTTACAAGGCTTGACTTGCCACATCCTCTCTCACCCCAAAGAAGCACGTGATTTGCCTCGTCGCCAGCTATAAAATTTCTAGTGTTTTTTAGCAAAATTTCTTTTTGTTTCTCTAGTCCATAAAGTGAGTCGATATCGACAAAATCGATATCCTCAACTGGTTTTAACATCCCTTTTGTGCTCTTATAAATCGCTGCGTACTTCACACCCCAATCTATCATCTCTTATCCTTTCTTAGATAGACCAAAATTTCAGCCAAAACATCGTTATCGTCCTTGCTACGTGACTTTAGCCTGATCTTCTCCTCATCATTTTTTGTTATTAGTATATTTTGTTCGCTGTTTGAGATCGTCTTTATGCCAGCTTTTAGAGCTAAAATTTTGATGATGATAAGGTCTAAAAACTGCTTTGTAAATGTATCTATCTTGCCAAATCTATCCTCAAGCTCGCTTTGTATCTCATAGACTTCAGCGACCTCTTTACACTTGCTAAGACGCCTGTAAATTTCAAGCCTTAGCCTATCTTCTCTTATAAATTCTTGATTTAAAAAGGCGCTCACACTAAGCTTTAGATCGATCTTGTCTAGCTTTGCGGAGTCTTGATTTAGCAGTTTATTGATCTCGTCTTCTAGCATCTTTAGATATAGCGAGTAGCCGATAGCCTCGATGTGGCCGCTTTGCGCCTCGCCGATGATGTTGCCACCACCTCTTATCTCAAGGTCGTGATATGCTAGCACTGAGCCAGCGCCCAAAAATGAGTTGCCTTCAAGTGCCATGAGGCGTTTTAGCGCGTCCTTGCTAATGGCATTTTTATCTTCCACCAAAAAGTAGCAATAAGCCTGCTTGTCGCTTCTACCCACGCGACCACGCAGCTGGTGCAGATCAGCCATGCCAAATTTATTAGCATTTTCTACGATTATAGTGTTTGCATTTGGCAAGTGGATGCCGCTTTCAACGATGCTGGTGCAAAGCAGCAAGTCATACTCGCCCCGCTCAAATTTCATCATCTCATCTTCAGCGACTTTTGCATTTATCTTTGAGTGAAGTATCAAAATTCTAAGCTTTGGCAAAATTTTTCTTAGTTCATTTGCTGTCTGCTCGATGTCTGCGATGTGGTTGTGGATATAAAAGGTCTGCCCGCCACGTCTTAGCTCACGCATGATCGCCTCTTTGACGACCTTTTCGTCCCACTCTCTCACGCTTGTTCTCACATCCAGCCTCGAGCTTGGCGGAGTGGCTAAAATGCTATATGTTTTTATCTTGCTAAGCGCCATATTTAGGCTTCTTGGTATCGGCGTGGCGCTCATACTTAAGATGTGAGAGTGCTGAGAAATTTCTTTTAGCTGCTCTTTTTGCTTAACGCCAAATTTATGCTCTTCATCAACCACTATAAGCCCTAAATTTTCAGCCTTTACGCCAAGAAGCGCATGCGTACCCACGCAAACTATGGGCTCATTTTCTTTTAGCGCTTTTTGTAGGCTTGATTTTTCTTTGGCACTTGAGAAGCGATCTAGCCTAAAGACCTTTATGCCAAATTTGCTAAATCTCTGGCTTAGCGTCTTGTAGTGCTGCGAGCTAAGAAGCGTCGTTGGCACAAAGAAAAACGCGCTAAAGCCTGATTTTATGCAGGTAAATATGGCATTCATCGCAACTTCGGTCTTGCCAAAGCCAACGTCGCCACTAAGCAGCCTATCCATCACCTTGCCGCTTTTTAGCTCATCTTTTATATCATTTACCGCTTTTTGCTGGTCGCTCGTGTATGAAAAGCCAGCGTCTTGGACGAAATTTAGATAAGAGATATCCTCTTTTTGTAAAATTTTGCCTGCGATTAGCTCTCTTTTTGCCGCCATCGCCACGATCTTTGAGGCGATCGCAAAGAGTTTTTCTCTAACCTTCTCTTTTATCTTTGCGAAATTTGCCTTGCCTAAGCGATCAAGCACCGCCATAGAGCCATTTTGCGCGATGTAGCGGTCTATCAAATTTAGATGTTCAACTGGCAAAAGAAGCTTGTCGTCATTTTGGTATGCAATAACCACAAATTCCTTCGTCGCGCCCAAAACCTTGATCTTTTCAAGCCCCAAAAATCTGCCTATACCATAATCTTCATGCACGACATAGTCATTTACTTTTAGCTCGTCCACCACGAGGCTTGAGCGTTTAACTCGCCTTTTTTTCTCAAATTTATTAAGTGATACTACGATCTTATCGCTTGAGGTTAAATTTACTACAAGGGGCGAAATTTCAAGCTTGACATTTGCAAAGCCATCAAGCTCATAGCCCTTAAAAAGCCCCTCATTTCTTGAAAGAACGGTTATGCTTTTGCTCTTATTTAGCTCAAAAAAATCAAAATTTAAAGTAACTTCTAGGTCTTTATAGACCTTTGGCTCAGGCAAAATTTCTATGCCCTTAAATTTATCTTCAGGCGCATCATAAATTTCAAAATCGATCTTTTTAACAAGCTTTGAATCAAAAACTTTCAAGTAGTCGCTAAAGCTATCTATCGCCCAAAATCCAAGCGAATTTAGATCGCTCACCAAAGCGTCGCTTTGCATATCCTCGATCTTTTGGCTAACTTTTTCAAACTCATCTTTGCTCAAATTTGCGATAAACGGCACGATCTCGGCTTCGCTTAGCTCATTTTTGTTGCTAATTTGCGTGGCGGTGTTGTAGTTTCTGATACTCTCCACCTCATCGCCAAAGAGTAAAATTCTAACAGGATCGTCCATATTTACGCCGTAAATGTCGATCACTTCGCCGCGTATGCTAAACTCGCCAACGCTCTCAACGATATCGACGCACTCGTAGCCAAATCGTATGAGCAAGTCGGCAAATTCGCTTAAATTTAGATTGTCTTTTAGCTTGATCGTTGAGCTCTCTAAGTTTTTTTGCGTTGGAAGTGGGTTTAAAAGCGTGCTAAATGGGCTTATGATGATCTTTTTGCCATCAAATTTATAGTATTTACTAAGAACGGATGAAATTTCAAAAAGCTCTTCGTTAAAGCTTCTTAGATCATCGCCCTTTTTAGCTCTAAAATCAGGTAGTTTAAATGCGCTAAAGCCAGCAAAACTGGCCGCATCAGCGCAGAGTGCCGCTTCTTTGTCATCTTCGCAGATGAGAATTTGTGTGGCATGTGCTAAAAGATACTCATAGACCTTTGCTTGCATAGTACTCTTTTAAAAAGGCTTCGGCCAGGTGAAACGAGCCAAATGCTAGGTAAATTTTGCCGTTTTTTGCCTCTTTTATATCGTTCATATCGCTTGGCTCAAACTCTCTATGCGAAATTTCAAGCTCATTTAACGCTTTATTTATGAGCTCTCCACCAAGCTCCCTGCCCTCGCAGTGGTAGTGATAAAGTAGCACGTCCTTGACAACTGGCTTTAGAGCTGCCAAAACCGCCTTAAAGTCTTTATCTAAAAATGAGTTATAAACTAGCGTTAGCTTCTTGTCGCTAAACTCTTCTTGACTAAATTTCTTAGCCACAGCCTTTGCGCCAAGCTCGTTGTGACCGACATCCACGTATAAATTTGAAGCGATCTTTTCGCATCTGCCACGAAGTGATAGAGCGCCAAGCTTTTTGATATCTATGCTACTATCTAAAATTTTAGCCGCGGCGTAGGCTAGAGTTAAATTTGAGCGCAAAAACTCTGGAAGATTAAATTTATCTGCATAGTTTGCGATCTCGTTTAAATTCTCTTTGGTCAAAATTTCTCTTGGAAAGCTCAGAGTTGCGCCTTTTTCGCTTGCGATCTCTTTTGCGATAGCCACACTTATCTCGTTCATCTCATCATTTAAAATAGCTCTTTTGCCCATAGCTTCAAATTTCGTGCGTGAAATTTCTTCTAAGCTATTGCCTAATATCGCCGTGTGATCAAAGCCGATCGGAGTAAAGATGCTTAGCTCTTTTTCAAAGACATTTGTCGCATCCAGCACGCCGCCCATGCCAGCCTCGCAGACAAAGTAGTCGCAACCCTCAAAAAGCACCGCAGAAAGCAGTGTCATATACTCAAAATAGCTTGTTTTTATCTTGTATTCATCACTCAAAAGAGCTTGCAAACGCTCATGAGCTACCTCTAAAATTTCATCGCTAGCGACCTCGCCATTTAGCCAAAATCGCTCGTTAAATTTAAATATATGTGGGCTCGTGTAGTGGCCTACTTTCGCGCCATTTTGGCTTAAAATTTGCGCTAAAAAGCGACCCGTGCTACCTTTGCCATTTGTGCCGATGATGTGGATTATCTTAAAAGGCTTTAGATGGCCTTTGATCGTATCATAAGCCCTTATGATCCTGCCATAGTCGATCTCTTTGTAGTAAAGTGGCTTGCCGTCAAGAAATTTCGCTAGGCTCATTTTTCCTCGATTATCTTTGGCATGACTTGGTTTCTGCCGCCCTCTTTTGAAAGATAGAGCATCTTATCAGCACCCTCAAGCGTCATCGTGTCACTTAAATTTGCACTTCTTGTCGCCACACCAGAGCTAATAGTAACTTTGATACGCTCGTTTTTATAGATAAATTTGAAATTTTCGATCATGCTTCTTAGCTTCTCGCCAAATCTAACACCATCTTTTAGGCTCGTACTTGGTAGCAAAATGACAAATTCCTCGCCGCCATATCTACCGACAAAATCCACCTTTCTAGCATTTTTCTTAAGCACCTGAGCCACTGCTGAAAGGATCACGTCGCCAGCTTCGTGTCCGTAGGTGTCGTTTATCTTTTTAAAGAAGTCAATATCAACAAAGCATATCGAATAGTCTGTGCCGTAGCGTTTATAAGCCTCTTCAATACACTGAATTTCTCTCATCAAAGCTCTTTTTGTAGCCACTTTTGTTAAAAAATCTTCTCTACTCTCAAGTTTTGCAGCTTCAAGCTCTTTTTCTAAACTTGCAACTCTGTTTTGAAGCTCTAAGATAGTAGTCTGCTTACTATTCATCTCAAGACCAAGCTCTTTGCTCTCTATCTCAAGCGCACCAGCTATCTCTATAAGCATATTCTTTATATGTTCAATACTATTTGTATTTAAATTTACATTTTTAAGATCATTTTTGATATTTTGAACTTTTACAGAGTTACTTTGAGAGCTAGCCGCAATATCTGAAATTCTCTCACCTATGTTTTGTAAGATATTATTTAATGAGCCAACCTTTTCGATGATCTCGGTTCTATCTTCTTCGATCCTGCGATCGACAAAGGTTTTTATCTTCTCTTGAAATTCTTTGCTATTTAGGCTTTGTGGATTTTGTTTCAAAACACTTCTAATAGTACTAAGCTCTTCGCCAAGCTCTTTTGTTATAGAAGGCTCAAGGGCAAAATTTAAAAGCTCGACTAAAGCGTTTTCTTCTGCGCTTCCATTTTTTTGAGACAAGAATTTCTCAAGCTCAGCGCTCATAGTTCTTAAATCATCAAAGTCTCTCACGCCATAATATTTCAAAAAATCCAAAAATTCAGTGTCGTAGGAGCTTACAAGGTCAAACCATTTAAGGCACATCTCCTCAAGATTTTTCTCATCATATCTTCTAGCAAGTAGCCGCATGCTCTGCTCTGCTAGAGCTTTTGCATCTTTGTTGTGAAGCATAGAGATGGCTTGGAGGATTCTTCTTGCAAAGGCATTTAGTGACTTTAGTTTTTTATCATCGACATGGGTTGCGCCATTTTTAGCACCATGAGAGAGCCTAGCGGTCATAAAAGCTACAAACTCATCAACCGTTTTTATATGAAGGCTTATAGCTTGCGCTTTATAGTCATCACCGAGCCTTGAGATATATTTTTCTATCTTTTTGCTCTCTTCAGTTGTAAAGCCATATTTTTTAGAAATTTCATTATAAACTTCGGTGTAATTTTCTGGCGTTAGCATCAAATGGCGATCTTTTATCTCGCTCAAGGCCTCCTTGACTATTTGACTAACGGTTACTGCTGCCATTTTTATATCCTTTTACAGCTAAATTTGCGATGTACTCATCAAACGCCTCTTTTGAAGCCTCTTTTATGGCTTCATATTTTTGAGTATCGCTAAGAACGCTATCAGCAAATCTTACATCTTTTTGACGTCTTGCCACACTAAAATCATACTCGCCAGTAGCAGGTATATCTACGACATGGCCATCTTTAAATTTGGTTTTATAGTTTAGAATTAAAAAAGCTTTATACGATGTGATATAGCCGTATTCATCATAGATTATCGCTTCATAGGTTAAATTTTGCACTGAGACAATTATTGAAGTATCAGCGCTATCTTTGCTTGATAGTGATTTATGTAGCCTTGCGACCATGCCCTCTTTTACTGCATCTTTTATCCAGACACTATTTTTTGGCTCTTCTTTGCTGATGATAACATCAACATAAACTCTATCTCCAACCAAATCCTGCGAGATCTTTGAAACTGGTTTATAGCCACATCCGCAGATAAATATAGCAATAAAAAACGCTAAAAAATATCTCAAAATTTATCCTTTAATGACAAAATTTACTAATTTGCCTTTTATATAAATCTCTTTTAAAATTTCTTTTCCTTCAAGCCATTTAGCCACATTTTGCTTAGCTTGTTTTAAAATTTCACTCTCACTCTCGCTTGCTGCTACTTCAAACTCAGCCCTTTTCTTGCCATTGACTGTAACTGCAAGAGCGATGCTATCTTTTACAAAGACCTCTTCTTTTACAGCTATCTTTGTGAAATTCTTTCTGCTAAAAAGCTCTTCGCTAAGCTCATTTGCGATATGCGGCACGATTGGTTCTAGTAAATTTAAAATGATAAAAAAGCCCTCAGCATTTACATCGTCATTATCCTGCGCATTTATAGCGTTTAGTGCCTCCATGCAAGCAGCGATTAAAGTGTTAAAAGCAAATGTATCGCCAAAAACCTCGGTTGATTTTTTAAGTGCTTCATAAATTTTAAGCCTTGCAAATTTCTCATCTTTATTTAGACTTTCATGATCTATCTCAGGCAATTTATCTATCTTTTTGATAGTTTGCGCCTTCTCCCAAAGCCTATTTAAAAACCTAAATGCTCCCTCAACTGCGCTGTCATTCCACTCAAGCTCTTTTTGAGGAGGAGCAGCAAAAAGGATAAAGAGCCTTGCTGTATCGGCGCCGTATCTATTTATGATATCATCAGGATCTACGACGTTGCCCTTGCTTTTACTCATCTTTTTGCCATCTTTTAAGACCATGCCTTGAGTTAGTAGATTTTCAAACGGCTCATCGTCTCTTAGATAGCCAAGGTCTCTTAAGACCTTTTGGAAAAATCTAGCGTATAAAAGGTGCAAGATCGCATGCTCGATACCGCCGATGTACTGATCTACGTTCATCCAATAATTCACGCTCTTTTCATCAAGTGCTTTTTGCTCCCAACTCTTTTCATCACTAGCAAATCTAGCAAAATACCAGCTACTCTCCACAAATGTATCCATCGTATCAGTCTCTCTGATCGCGTCTTGGCCGCATTTTGGACACTTTGTAAATTTCCAAGTTGGATGTTTATCCAAAGGATTGCCCTCGCCTGTGATCTTGACATCTTCAGGTAGCGCGATAGGTAAATTTTCCTCTTTTTCAGGCACTACGCCACAGCATTTGCAGTGCACGACAGGTATCGGCGCACCCCAGTATCTTTGGCGAGAAATTCCCCAGTCTCTTAGCTTGTAGTTTGTGATCCTTTTACCAAGGCCATCTTTTTCAAATTTCTCTATTATAAAGCTTTTGGCATCCTCTGAGCTAAGGCCGTTTATAAGCTCAGAATTTATAGCAACACCGTATTCTGAGTACGCCTTAGAGCCATCACTCTCACCCTCAAGTGGCTTTACGACTGGTTTTATAGGTAGATTAAATTTACTTGCAAACTCGAAGTCTCTTTGATCATGAGCAGGAACAGCCATGATGGCGCCACTGCCATAGTCAGCTAGGATGAAATTTGCAACCCAAACCGGGATCTTTTCATTTGTGAGTGGATGAACGACGTAAATTCCTAAAAATTCTCCATCTTTATCGCTTGCTTGACGCTCTCTTGGGCTTTGATTAAGTATTGCTTTTATCTTTGACTTTTTGCTTTCATCAAATTTATCACTTTCAAGAAGCGCTTTTACGATAGGATGCTCTGGCGCAAGGGCTGTGTAGCTAACGCCATAAATCGTATCAGGTCTTGTTGTAAATACCTCAAAACCATCAAATTTACCACCTAAAATCTCTTTTGAAGCCTCATCAAGGCTAAATTTAAACTCCAAGCCATAGCTTCTGCCGATCCAGTTTTCTTGCATTGTGATGACTTGATTTGGCCATTTGCCCTCAAGAAGTTTTAGATCTTCAAGTAGCTCGCTAGCGTATTTTGTGATGTTAAAGTAGTATCCTGGAAGCTCTTTTTGCACAACATCATTACCGCATCTCCAGCATTTTCCGTCTTCAACCTGCTCGTTTGCAAGCACGGTTTGATCGTACTCACACCAATTTACGATGGCATTTTTTCTATAAACAAGCCCTTTTTCAAACATCTTTATAAAAAAGCTTTGCTCCCACTTTGTGTAAAGCGGATCAGATGTGGCTAAAATTCTCTTTTTAGAGAATGAAAAGCCAAGGCTTGCAAGCTCCTTTTTCATATAGTCGATATTTTCGTAAGTCCAAATTTTAGGGTGAATTTTATGTTTTATGGCTGCGTTTTCAGCTGGCATACCAAAGCTATCAAAGCCGATAGGATGAAGCACGTTAAAACCACTTTTTCTATATGATCTAGCCAGCGCATCGCCGATAGAGTAGTTTCTCACATGCCCCATATGTATGCGTCCGCTTGGATATGGAAACATACTTAGGATATATTTTTTTGGCAAGCTTAGATCATCTTTTGGTTCAAATTCTTCATTTTTATCCCAAATTTCTTGCCACTTTTTTTCTATCTTTAAAGGCTCATATTTTCTCTTCTCAGCCATTTTTTCTCCTAAAATTCTTCTTGTGATTTGCTTGATTCTATTAATACCAAGGCTAGTGAAAATATATTTGCAATGACTGCGCCAATAGCTAGTGAATAGCTAAGCGTTGCATTTTCAGAGACTTGCAAAATAACAAAAGCTGGTATAAGGTGCAAATCAGCAACCAGCGAGCTAGCAAAAAGCTCAGCTGATAGTAAATTTTTAACACCGATCTTAAGTAAAGTTGAAACCAAATTTATACTAGCTGCCACAAAAAGGGCGATCTCATTTTTATCATATAAAAACTCCGCCGTAGTCGTAAGACTCATCAGCGCAAAAAATATGTAGATAACTTTTCCCCAGTTCATTATCCCTCCTTATACAACGCCTTTTTCAAACATAGCACGCTCTTTATCACGCTCTTTTTTGATCCTTTGCTTCTCGGCCTCTCTAGCTCTAAAATGCTCGACGCTAAATTTAAACCAGATAAGAAATGGTGATGAGATGTAGATCGAACTGATCGTTCCTATAACGATACCAACGATAAGGATAAAAGAAAATCCATGTATCATATCTCCACCAAATAAAAATAACACAACAACAGTCATCATCGTAGTGGCTGAAGTTAGGATAGTCCTTGAAAGTGTGGCTGAGACTGACTCATTGATAACGCCCTCGATATCAGTTCTCTTGCTCTCTTTTATGCCCTCTCTGATCCTATCAAAAATGATGATCGTATCGTTTAGCGAGTAGCCAAGCACCGTTAAAACAGCCGCTAGTGTGTCCAAATTTACATCGATATTAAATAGTGAAATAGCACCAACAGTTATGACTATATCGTGAATTTCAGTTGCGATCGCAGCAAGCGCAAATCTCCACTCAAATCTAAATGTGATATAGATCAATATGCCAATTAGCGAAATTCCAAGAGCCATTAGACCTTTTTCTCTAAGCTCGTCACCAACCTTTGGACCAACGATATCAACACGTCTTACCTCAAAATTTCCAGTATCTTTTAAAATTTGCTTTATCTCAGTGCCGATGTCACCAGTTAAATTTGAACTTGATCCTGAAAATCTAATAACAGCCTCATCTTCGCTTCCAAACTCAGTAACAGAGGCGTTTTTAAGCACTTCATTTGCGCCAAAAGCGTCGCGAATTTTATCAAGTGGCGCTTTGGTGTCGTATTTTAGCTGTATAAGCGTACCACCAGAAAAATCAATGCCGTAGTTTAGACCCTTTGTTGCAAGCAAAAAGATCGAACCAACAAATAAAAATATAGAAAGTGCGAGTGACACAAATCTAAACCGCATAAAATCATAAACTTTTGCCTTAGTAAAAATTTGCATCTCTAGCTCCTTTTATAACCAAACCAAAGTCTGGTATTTCCGCTTTTTTCTATCTTGTCCATGACTGCATCAAACATACCATGTGTGCCTAAAATGGCCGTTAGCATCGAAGCCATGATACCTATGGCCATTGTCACAGCAAAGCCTTTAACTGGGCCAGTACCATAAGCATAAAGCACTGCAACCGTGATGATAGTAGTTAAGTTTGAGTCGATGATCGCACTCATAGCGTGCTCATAGCCCTTTTGAACGGCTGTTCTTATCGCCACACCTTCACGCAAAAGCTCACGTATACGCTCATTTATGATGACGTTTGCATCAACTGCCATACCAATCGTTAGCACAATACCAGCCATACCAGGTAAGGTAAGTGTCGCTCCAAAAAGCGCCATGACAGCTACTAATATAACAACATCTGCAACTAGCGCGATATTTGCAAAAATTCCAGAAATTCCATAATAAACTAGCATAAATAGCACGACTAAAATAGATCCAGCAGCAAGAGCTACCATGCTTTGATTGATACTCTCTTGTCCCAAAGATGGACCGACACTTCTTTTTTCTAGCATCTTAACAGGTGCTAAAAGTGCGCCACTTCTAAGCGCGATCGCTACGTCGTGAGCCTCATCAAGTGTAAAGCCACCGCTGATCTGGCCGCTGCCGCCACCTATTCTTTCATTTATAACTGGAGCTGAATAGACCTTGCCATCAAGCACGATAGCAAGCCTTTTACCGACATTTGCACCAGTAAAATCACCAAAAATTCTAGCGCCTTCTGAATTTAGTGTGAAATTTATGATCGGTAGGTTATTTTGCTGAGAAAATGCGACTTTTGCGTCAGTTAGCATCGAGCCATCAAGCACTGGGATATTTTTAACGACATATTTCACGCGGTCATTTTTGGCATCCTTAAAGATCACGTCACCATAGCTTTCAGCCTCGGCCTCGCTCATAGTATTAGCCTGATCTTGTCTTTTATCATCAACTGCCATAAGCTGCAAGTGAGCAGCCTTTGCGATGAGATCTCTCGCTCTTTGCTCGTCTTCTTCGGTTTTTATGCCAGGAAGCTCGACTAGGATATTGTCTTTGCCTTGTCTAGCGACTGTTGGCTCAGCTAGACCAAACTGATCAAGCCTGTTTCTAATGGTCTCAACAGCTTGTGAGATCGCATACTCGATCGTATCAAGCCTCTCTTGCTCTGTAAGAGTGATATGATAGTTTAGGCCATCTTTTTTGATATCAAGCCCTTTTATCTCAGCCAAAGCCTTATCAACCTTTGGAGCCTCGTCACTATCAAGTAGCGCAAAATCAACACTATCTTCTTTTATCTTAAATTTATCAATAAGCACATCTTCTTTTTTAGCGTAATAATTTATGCTTCCAGCGACCGACTTGATCTTAGAGTGGATGGCTTCGTTAGTTTCAACACCAAGAAGCATATGAAGACCGCCTTGAAGGTCAAGTCCTAGCGAAATTTTAGCTCCGCTTTGGGTCTGAAAGAAAGATGGCACCGAAAAGCCAAAACCAAAAACCAAGGCTAATATTAATATAATCAGCCTATATGTAACTCTTGCGTTACGCATTATTTATCTTCGATCTTTTTAGCTACAAACTCGCGTGCTATACGAACGATTACATCATCGTTAAGTTTAACTTTGATAAAATCATTTTCGGCTTTAATCACTTCGCATATAAGTCCGCCATTAGTTACTATCTTATCGCCTTTGTCAAGAGCTGCAAGCATTGCTGCGTGGGCTTTTTGCTGTTTTTGTTGAGGTCTGATAACCAAAAAGTAAAATATGGCGAAAAGCACAACAAGAGGTAGTAATGATGTTAAAAAATCAGCGTTTTGCATGGATTTCCTTAATTGTAAGATTTTTAAACGGACATTTTAGCACTAAAATTATAATAAAAGCCTTTGTCGGTGCTTTTTTGCTTTCTAATTTTATTTTTTTAGCTATGGCTGAAAATCAAATTTTAAATTTCATCTCACCTTTTCTCACACTAGCTGGAATTTTCGTCTTAATAAATTTAAGCAGGGCTGGCTTTTTCGCAGCTGGATTTTTCACTGGGATTTTGTGGTTTTACTGGATCGGCTTTAGTTTTATCTACTATGAGCTTGTCTGGCTTATCCCATTTGTCATCCTCTTTGTAGCCCTTGTTTATGGACTTTTATTTTGGATAGCCTCTTTTCCAAGCTTTGTAGCGCTAAGAGCCGTTTTGTTATTTTTAATAAGCTACGTACACCCATTTGGCTTTAACTGGTTTAACCTTGAAGCAACGCTTGTTTTAGGCGCTTTTGAGCCAAATACTAGAGGGCTTATATTTATATTTTTAGCAGCCATTTCTTTGAGTTTAAAAGGTAAATTTTTAAAATTTGGCCTAGCTTTTATCTGCCTAATCGCCGCTTTGCAGTTTAAAAGTAACGAGGCAAAAACTCTGCCATTTGACGTGGAGCTAGTAAACACTGATGTCGCTCAAAGGGTGCGCTGGGATAAAAATCTTCGTATGGAATTTACAAATGAAAATTTAGACTTGATAAGCAGCGCCATAGCCGAGCAAAAACGCCTTATCGTACTTCCAGAGAGTGCGTTTCCATTATTTATGACAAATGAGCCGCTACTTGTTGATGAGCTAAAAGAACTTTCAAAGCAGATAACTATCGTAGCTGGCGCGCTTGCTTATGAAAATAATCAAATTTATAACTCTGCATTTTTGTTTCAAGATGGCACTCTTAGACGAATGGATAAAAAATTTTTAGTGCCATTTGGAGAAGAAATTCCTTTGCCAAAATTTATGCAAGATGCGGTAAATAAGCTATTTTTTGGCGGAGCTAGCGACTTTAAAAAGGCTGAAAATTTTAGTGACTATGAGATAGATGGGGTTAAAATCAGAAATGCTATCTGCTATGAGGCGACAAGAGAGGAGCTTTATAAGGGCGAATTTGATGTGGTCGTAGCAATCACAAACAACGGCTGGTTTGTGCCAAGTAGCGAACCTGTGCTTCAAAGAGTGCTTATAAAACATCTCGCTACAAAGTATAATAAAGCAGTCTATCACAGCGTAAATGGCTCAAAAAGCGAGATCATAAAGCCTAAAAAAGCGTTTTGGGATGAGTTTTAAAAGAAATTTAAAGTGGCTTTTAGATAAAGCCACTTTTTTGATTATTTTTTCAGTAAAGCCTTGAAAGTATCGACTGCATCAAGCTTTTCCCAAGGGTATTTTGCATTTCCCACTTGACCTTTTGCAGCTACTTTTGCATATAAAAATGTCTCTTTGCTTGGTTTATCAAGACCAAATTTATTTGTTATCCAGCGAGGTGTTAGAGGAAAATGCTCGCTTACAAAATTTGAAAGCATATCGTCATTTACGCTGTTTGCGTGAGTTCCCATGGTATCAACGCTAACTGAAGTTGGCTTTGCAACGCCGATCGCGTAGCTTATCTGAACGATACATTTTTTAGCAAGGCCAGCTGCAACGATATTTTTAGCTATCCAGCGCGCTGCGTAAAGTCCGCTTCTATCAACCTTTGTGTAGTCCTTGCTTGACTGAGCACCACCACCTATTGGGCTATATCCGCCAAAGCTATCGACGATTAGTTTTCTGCCTGTTAGACCACTATCGTGAAGTGAGCTGTGATTTACATATCTGCCTGTTGGGTTTATATAGATGATCGTTTTTTCTTTATTATATAGCTCTTTTGGAAGGCCAGTTTCGTCTATTAAATTTTGTATTAATGCGCGAAGCTCTTCTATCTTCATGCTCTCCACGCAAGGGGCTGAAACGACGATGGTATGGATACTTTGAGGTTTGCAGTTTTCAAAGTTGTCTTTACTACCGTAATCAATCGTAACCTGTGTTTTTATATCAACACCAAGTTTATCAGGGTTTGCTTTGGCAAATTTATATACTTTTTCACAAAGCATTCTTGCGTAAGTTATAGCTGCTGGCATAAATTCTTTCGCTTCGCAACTTGCAAAGCCAAACATGATGCCTTGATCTCCCGCTCCAATCTCGCCATCACTTTGATCAACACCTTGATTTATATCTGGACTTTGTTGATTTAAGCAGACTTTGACCTCGATATCGTCTGGATGCAAGCACTGCTCTTTTGTAAAGTTGCTCTTTCCGTCATATCCAATATGCGCAAGAGCGTCTTTTACGATCTTTTCGTAGTCTTTATAAGAGAGTTTTACCTTTGAGTTTATCTCTCCGCCTATTACTATATTTTTTCCGGCTACAAAAACTTCGCTTGCAACGCGTCCATTTGGATCTTGCGTTAAAATAGTATCAACAATGCTATCAGCGATGATATCAGCGCATTTATCTGGATGACCTGGACTTACAACTTCAGAAGTAAATAGATACATTTTCGTCCTTTTCCTTGGTTAAATTTTTGTGTAATTGTAACAAATCCATATAAAAAGCGAATTAATCTTTTTAAATTTCTTTATATTTAAAAATCATTTAGCTAAAATCAACAAAAAACTAATTTATTAAGGTGTCAAATGAATATGTTTAAAAACATTGCAAGAAGATACGCCGATGGAAATTTGATCATTCAAATTTTAGTCGGTATCATCCTAGGTGCCCTAGTTGGCTTTTACACACATTATCAAGCAGCCCCTTACAACCAAATCTCAGCTAAAATTCAAACCATCCAAAAAGAGAGTGGCTTAAGCATAGATGAAGTCATAAAAACTCGCCTTAGCCAAGATGAAGTAAAACAACTTGATGAGGCCAAAGAAAAGGCTAGTTCGGCTGATTCTATTGCTGCTTCAGCCTCAGTTTTAGGAGATTTGTTTAAGGGCGCTCTAAAAGCAATCGCACCTATTCTTGTATTTGTTTTAGTTGCAACCTCTATCATTTTAAAAGATTTTGGCCACACAAAAGGCATGCAAAAGATCATCACACTCTACCTTGTTGGCACCTTTTTAGCAGCTGTTGTGGCAGTAATTGCAAGCTTTTTATTTCCTATCGAGATACCGCTAAAAGGTCTGCAAAGCGCTGATATGTCAGCACCTCAAGGCATCACAAACGTGCTAAAAGATCTTATCTATAAAATGGTAGAAAATCCAATAACCGCCCTAGCAAACGGCAACTATATAGGCATCATCACATGGGCGATAGGTGGTGGTATTGCTATGAGATATGCCACACCTGAGACAAAAAAAGTATTTAAAGATATAAGCGACGGCGTAACTCATATCGTTAAATTTATCATCAGACTAGCTCCATTTGGCATATTTGGCATGGTTGCTATCAGCATTCATGACACTGGATTTGAGGCACTTGCAGGATATCTAAAACTGATCTTAGTTCTTGTTGGAGCGATGCTTGTAGTAGCATTTATCGTCTATCCAGCGATGGTTTTTGCACTAACTAGGAAAAATCCTTATCCACTTGTGATGATCTGCCTAAAAGAGAGCGCGATCTCAGCGTTTTTTACAAGAAGCTCAGCTGCAAACATCCCTGTAAATATGGCGCTTTGCAAAAAGCTTGGACTAAAAGAGGAGCTCTACTCGATCTCTATCCCGCTTGGTGCTACTATAAACATGGGCGGTGCTGCAGTTACTATTAGCATCCTAGCGCTTACTGCGGTAAATTCTATCCCATCTATAACAGTTACATTTGGCGATGCGCTTCTTCTTTGCTTCATCTCAGCTCTTGGCGCGTGCGGCGCATCTGGCGTGGCTGGTGGCTCACTTCTTCTAGTGCCATTAGCGTGCGGACTTTTTGGTATCGGTAACGATATCGCTATGCAGTTTGTAACAGTTGGCTTTACGATAGGCGTCATCCAAGACTCAGTTGAAACTGCACTAAATAGCTCATCAGACGTGCTTTTTACAGCCGTAGCCTCAGAGACTTCAGAATAATCCTCAGTAAAATTTCAGCTAAATTTTGACTGAAATTTTACTTTTATCCATTTTTTTGTAAAATGTCCCAAAAATTTAAAGGATAAATATGCAAATTTGGGATCTAAAAGCACTTTTTGCAAATGAAAAAGAGTGCAAACAAAACGCACTAAATTTACAAAAAGAGTGCGAGAAATTTAAAGATAAATACCTTGAAATTTATGAAAAATTAAAAACAGAGGAGTTTTTAAAGGCTTTTTGCGAATATGAAAGCTTGATAGCTAAAATTTCAAAGGTAATGACTTACGCTTTTTTAAATTTTGCCAAAGATACAAGCAAGGGCGCATTTTACGCAAAGATCGATGAGATAGCGACAAAAGCAAATGAGAATTTGATATTTTTTGAGATCAAATTTAATGAGTTTGCCCCTGAAAAACAAGAAGAGATCATCAAAAGCTCCAAAAAATATGGCTACTATCTAAGCAACCTCGCCAAAGCAAAACCGCACCAACTAAGCGTTGCAGAAGAGAGAGTGCTACTTCGCACGGCAAGCACCGGAGCTGAGGGCTTTTCAAGGCTTTTTGATGAGAGTATGAGTAAGATGAGGTTTAAATTTAAAGGCGAGCTTTTAAACGAAGAAGAGATTTTAGCCAAGCTTCATGAGAGCGACCAAAGCGTGCGAAAACTGGCCGCCAAAAGCCTTTCAAACGAGCTTAGCAAGCACCAGCACCTCCTTGGCTACATATATAATATGATAAAAACTGATCTAAAAACGAGCTGCGAGCTGCGAAATTTCAAGCTTCCTGAAGAGCCAAGACACCTTGAAAATCAAATCAGCAAAAAAAGCGTTGATTCGCTAATTGCTGTAACGGAGAAAAATTTTGATCTAGTCTCTAAATTTTACGAGCGCAAAAGAGAAATTTTAGGCCTTAAAAAGCTTTATGATTACGATAGATACGCGCCTCTTAGCAGCGAAAGCGAGTATAAATTTGAAGAGTGCAAAAAGATAGTTTTAAAAGCGTTTTGGACATTTTCACCCAAATTTGGCGATATAGCCAAAAGTGCTTTTAGTGACGGCTGGATCGACGTTTATCCTGCGCCAAACAAGCGAGGTGGAGCATTTTCACACTCAGGATCAAGCGACACGCACCCTTATGTTTTGCTAAATCACACAAACCAGCGAAGAGACCTTTTTACGCTAGCTCACGAGCTTGGTCACGCTGTGCATCAAAAGCTATCATATAGCGTAAGCTACCTAAACTCAGACACCCCGCTGACCACGGCTGAGACGGCTTCAGTCTTTTGCGAGATGTTAGTTTTTGATCACATAAAAGACGGCCTTAGCAAAAAAGAGAAAATTTCACTGCTCGCTGGCAAGATCGAGGATATATTTGCCACGCTTTACCGCCAGATAAATTTCACCACCTTTGAAAGGGCTGTGCACGCACACGAGGGCGAGATCAGCCTAGATGAGCTAAATAAAATTTGGCTAAAAGAGAGCAAAAAGATGTTTGGCAAAAGCGTCACACTAAATGACTACTACAAAATTTGGTGGAGCTACATCCCGCACTTCATCCACACGCCATTTTACTGCTACGCCTACTCTTACGCACAGCTTCTTGTGCTTGCACTTTTTGGGCTTTACAAAAGCGGCAAATGCAAAAATTTTGTCGAAATTTACACCGAGTTTTTGAGCCTTGGCGGGAGTCTTAGCCCAAGGGAGCTTGTGGGTAAATTTGGCTTTGATATAGATGATAAAAACTTCTGGCAGATAGGCATAAACGAGGTCAAAAAACTAGTAGATGAGTTTTTAGAAATTTCAAAGGATTAAGATGTTAGACGAAATTTTAGACGATGAGAAATTTGCGCTTTTGATGAAGATGCACGTCTATGAGTGCATTGATTTTTTACTTGAAAAGGGGCTAAATTTCTCAGTTATGGCAAATTTGCCTCTAGTTAGCTTTGAGCCTAGCTTGCCAGATGAGATAAGCAGTGGATTTAGCATGCCAGTCATTATGTTCTCGCTTGGTGGCTACACGCTTGAAAGTGCTAGGCTAACGCAAGATGAGCTTAGCTTTGAGGCTGGCTTTGGCAGTGAAAATTTTGCCTCAGTGGTATCGTTTCCACTTGGCGCTGTGGTTCAAATTTTGGTTGAAAATAGCCCGATCCTTGTAAATTTCTCCATTTATAAGCCAAAAGAGAAGCAAGTCGATCACGCTAAAAAATCAGCCTCAGTCTTTTTGCAAAACCCAAAAAATAAAGATATATTTAAGAAAAAATAGTAATTTTAAGCATTTTTGGCTAAAATCAAAAGAAAATTTAAAAAGCGAAAAATGGAAAATTTACTATCAAATTTAAACGAAGCCCAGCGCGAAGCAGCCACCCACATAGATGGCCCGATGCTCATACTAGCAGGTGCTGGCAGCGGCAAGACAAAGACTATCACGACTAGGCTTGCCTATCTCATCGGCGAGGTTGGCATAGACGCTGCAAACACGCTAACTCTTACTTTTACAAACAAAGCGGCCAACGAGATGCGCAGCAGAGCCATGGCGATGCTAAGCCAAAGCGGCAAAAACTACTCGCCGCTTCTTTGCACATTTCACAAATTTGGACTTTTGTTTTTAAAGCTCTACATAGAAAAGCTTGGCAGAAAAAACAACTTCGTCATCATCGACACAGACGATAAAAAACGCATCATCAAAAGCTTTGAAAGTCCAGTCGCCACTGCTATTTTGTCAAGTGAAATTTCAAACTATAAAAACTCACTTTTAAGCGTCGAAGAGGTCTATAAAAATGCAAATTTCTCTTCATTTGATAAGAGCAAGGACAACTTTTACAAACAAGCAGCGCAAATTTATGAAAAGTACGAGGACTATTTAAAGGCAAACAACCTTGTTGATTTTGACGATTTGCTAGGGCTTACATATAAAATTTTAGACGAAAACGAAGATCTTGCTAGAGAAATTTCAAACCGCTACAAATATATAATGGTCGATGAGTATCAAGACACAAACGATCTTCAGTATAAGCTCCTAAAAAAACTCTGTCTATGCCACGAAAATATCTGCGTGGTGGGCGATGATGACCAGAGTATTTATGGCTGGCGCGGTGCAAAGATAGACAATATCTTAAATTTCAAAGATCAGTTTAGCAACGTAAAGATCATCAGACTTGAGAAAAACTACCGCTCGAGTGAAGCGATACTAAAGGCTGCAAACGAACTGATAGATCATAACCGCAACCGCCTTGGCAAGAAGCTTGTGGGCACAAAAGGCGAAGGCGAAGCTGTAAATTTGATAGAGAGCTTTGATGAGAGCGTCGAGGCTGGCAAGATCGCAAAAAATATAAAAGAGCTTTTAAGCAAAGGCGTGCAGGCAAAAGATATCGCGATCTTATACCGCATAAACGCTCTCTCGCGCTCACTTGAAGATGGGCTAAACAAAGAGCAGATCGCCTATAAAATGGTCGGCGGTGTTAAATTTTACGAAAGAGCCGAGATCAAAGATATCATAAGCTACTTAAGGCTGATAAATAATCCAAACGATGACTTTTCAATAAGACGCATCATCAACCGCCCAAAACGCGGTCTTGGCAAAGTAAGCCTTGATAAGCTTGAAAAGATGGCATTTGAGGGTAAAATTTCAATTTTCGAGGCGATCTCAAACATCTCTGATAACGACGAAGCCTTTAGTAAAAAGGTAAAATCAGCCCTTCTTGAGTTTGCAAACAACCTAAAAGAGCTTCAAGAAAGCAGCTCAGTTTTTGACCTCATAGATAAATTTGAAGCTAAATTTGGCGTGAAAAAATACTACGAGAGCTTGCCAGATGGCGCTGAAAGAGCAGCGAACATCGACGAGTTTTACGCTGTTTTAAAAGATCAGATCAAGCAAAATCCAAGCTTTGATCTAGAAGAGTTTTTAAACGAGATCACGCTAACAAGCGAGCAAGACGGCATTAGCGACGAGGCTATTAGCATTATGAGCGTGCATGCTAGCAAGGGGCTTGAGTTTGAACACCTTTTTGTGATCGGCCTTGAAGAGGGATTTTTCCCACTCATTGGCGATGGTAGCGACATCGAAGAGGAGCGCAGGCTAGCTTATGTGGCGATAACAAGAGCTAAGAGGACACTTAGCCTAAGCTTTGCAAATTCGCGCTTTTATAAAGGTCAGCGCACGAGGCTAAATAAGAGTAGATTTTTAAGCGAGAGCGGTATCACGCATGGCTCGCTAGTTATCGAACAAAGCAATGAATTTAAAAAAGGCGACCTTGTTAAACATAAAATTTTTGGTATCGGCAGGGTGAGCGCGGTTAGCAAGATCAAAAAAGAGTTTAAACTGACTATAAATTTTGGTGGCAATGTAAGAGAGATCATGTCAAGCTTCGTGGAAAAGGCCGTATGAACGCCATTTTCGTGGCAAACAAGCCTGCTGGCATGAGCTCAAACCACTTTTTAGGACGACTAAAGAGAAAATATGGCGTTAAAAAAGCTGGATTTTCAGGCACGCTTGATCCATTTGCGAGTGGCTGTCTGATAGTCGCTTTTGGCTCGTATACGAAATTTTTTAGATTTTTAGACAAAAGCCCAAAGGTCTATGAAGCGACGATCTGGCTTGGAGCTAGCAGTCCTAGCATGGATAATGAAAATATCACTGAAATTTCAAATGTAAAAGAGCTAAATTTAGAAAAACTTGAAGCCATAAGAGGCGAGCTAACTGGTAAGATAAGCTATGTCCCGCCAAAATTTAGCGCCAAACATGTAAATGGCACAAGAGCTTACAAGCTAGCAAGAAGTGGCGAAGAATTTGAGCTAAAGCCAGAGACAATGGAAATTTATGAGAGTGAAATTTTGAATTATTCACACCCTTTTTTGACACTTCGTTTAAGTGTAAGTGAGGGGAGTTATATCCGCTCTTATGCAGAAATTTTTGGGCAAAAAGTTGGTTATAATGTAACTTTAAGCTCATTAAAGAGGGTAAGCGAGGGTAAATTTCGCTATGAAAATGAAAAATTTTTAAATATTTGCAATTTTTTAAATATTGAGCAAAACACGTATTTTGGGGACATTAACAACATACTTGACGGCAAGAAATTAAAAATTAACGATTTTGAAACACAAACACAAGGAATTTATTTGCTAAATTATGATAAATTTATGAGCGTAATCCAAATCATGGATGATACTATAAATTACACTTTAAACAAGGTAGAAAAATGTTAATCTTAGCAAGAAAAGAAAACGAAGAAATTTTACTAGGTAACGACATAAAAGTCGTCGTAGTAAGTATCTCAAAAAGCACCGTTAAGCTTGGTATCGAAGCCCCGCGCAACACAATGATACTAAGAAGCGAGCTGGCAAACGATATCAAAAACGAAAATATCCACGCCACCAAAAAAGCAAGCGAAGCCGATATCCACGAGCTTGCGAAAAAAATCGAGAAATGAAAAGCTTTGCAAAGATCAACGTATTTTTGAAGGTAGTTGGCACCAGAGGCAACTACCACGAAATTTTGTCACGTTTTGTTCTTTGCGAGCAGCTTTTTGATGAAATTTATTTTGAAAAGTCAAATTCTTTTGCTATCGAATGCGACAACAAAGAGATAAAAGAAAACATCATCCAAAAAGCGATAGACGAGCTAAAAAAAGCTGGCTTTTCAAACGAGCTAGATGAGTTTTTTAGCTCTCATAAAATCATCATCAACAAACAAATCCCAATAGGTGCTGGTCTAGGAGGAGGCAGTTCAAACGCCGCCACCTTTTTACTTATGGTAAATGACGAGCTAAATTTAAATATAAAACGCGAAAATTTGATGCAAATAGCCTCCAAAATCGGCGCAGATGTGGCCTTTTTTGTAAGCGGTTACAAGGCAGCAAATGTAAGTGGCATAGGCGAGATCATAGAAGAATTTGACGATGAAGTGCCAAATTTAAATATTTTCACGCCAAATGTTTTTTGCTCCACACCGATGGTTTATCAAGAATTTAGAAGCAATTTCTTACAATACATAGACGTTAATGCTGCAAAAAAGATGCAAAATTTAAAGAGCAAAGAGCTACTTGAAATTTATAAAAACGAGGAGCTAAACGATCTTTTTGCCCCATGCTTTAAGCTCTATCCACAGATGAATGAGTTTAGGGATAAATTTCTAAGCGGTAGCGGCAGTAGCGTATTTAGCGTAAAATAAAAGGTAAAATTTTGATAAAAGATCTAGCAAAAAACAAAAAAGCTTTGCATGACTTTAGCATACTTGAGACCTTTGAGGCTGGCATCGTTTTAAAAGGCAGCGAAGTCAAGGCTCTAAGGGCTGGCAGAGCAAATTTAAAAGATAGCTTTGTGCGCGTCATAAAAGGTGAGCTTTTCTTACTAAACGCCCATATCAGCTATCTTGAAACCACACACAGCGCATTTCGTTTAAATGAGCGAGCAGCCAGAAAACTTTTGATGCATAGAAAGCAGATCGATAAAATTTTCGGTCAAGTCTCACAAGATGGGCTTGCTCTAGTTGTTTTAACACTTTATCTAAGCGATAAAAACATCGTAAAAGCAAGGCTGGCCCTTGCAAAAGGTAAAAATTTGCACGACAAGCGCGAGACTTTAAAAAGACGCGAGGCAGACAAAGAGGCAAGAGCTGCCATAAAAAGATATGTTTAAGGGATAAGATGAAAAATTTACTTGTTTTAATAATCGCTTTATTTGCTTTTTTTGGTTGTGGCGAAGAAGAAAGCAGCAGTGCAAATTTTAAAGAATTTAGCCCAAACGAAGAGATTAAGCTTGTAGATGTAAGCGGCAAGGAGCTTACTTTAGTTAGAAAAGATCATGGCTTTGCTATCAAAAATGATGAAAATAAGGTTTTAATGATCGACATTTTTGGCACATTTTGCCCACCTTGTCAAAAAGAGGCAGCCGAGCTTACAAAATATCAGCTTGAAAACAAAGATAAATTTACGCTAATTGGACTAACTCACTTTGAAAATGTCACAAATGAGTATGTTTTGCATGAATTTATGCAAAAATTTAATGCCTACTACTTCATAACAAACGATCAAAAGATAAATGACAGGCTTGCCGAGCAAATCGTAAGAGATATCGAATACAAACACGAGATCGCACTACCTTTTAAAGTGGTGATAAAAAACGGCGAATATCAAATTTTAACAGACGTAGATAGCGGACAATACGGAGTTAAATACTATCTTGGCGGCATAAAAGTCACAAAAATGAAAGAAGATTTGGCAAAAATCTATGAAACAAAATAAATTTGCCTTATATTTGGAACATCATTTGCTTATAAATGTGTGAAATTTTAGAAGGACTTTAAATGTTTGTTTTAGATAGATCAAAATCTAGCCCACTCGTCGAATCAGCCCTTGCAGGCAGAGAGCTACGCCAAAAGCTCATCTCTGGTAACCTTGCAAATGTTGATACGCCATTTTACAAGGCTAGAGATATAAGATTTGAAGATGTTTTAAGAGAAAAAGCAAATGAAATTTACAACGTTTCAGAGAGCAAAAAACTAAATTTAGCTAAAACAAACGAAGCACACATGGCTGCGGTTGATTTCCCAAAAAGTGACACAGCTCAAATTTTCTTGCGCGATGGCCACATGGCTAGAAACGATGCAAACACGGTTGATCTTGATGTTGAGACAACAGAAATGGGCAAAAATACAGTTATGATAAACGCCCTTGATAGCGCATACAAGGCCCAGGGCAATATCTTTAAAAGCGTAATAGACGCAAGTGCTAAGAACTAGGAGAGATGATGTCATACTTAAATGATTTTGATATTAGCGGATATGGACTAAGCGCGCAACGCTTCAGGATGAACGTCATCAGCTCAAACATAGCAAACGCTCAAACCACAAGAACGGCTGAGGGCGGACCTTACAGAAGACAAGAGGTCATTTTTAAAGAGATGAACTTTGATAAAATTTTAAACGATCAGCTTAAAAGCTCACAAAGTCTGCTTGACTATGAAAATCCACTCGATGATCCAAGCTCACCTAAAAACGCTCACCCTGCCCTAACTAGCGTGATCGTAGATAAAGTGGTGCGTGACGACAAGGACTTTCAACTAAAATACGACCCAAGCCACCCAGACGCAAATGCAAATGGCTACGTCGCATTTCCAAATATAAATCCAGTCATCGAGATGGCTGACTTGCTCGAGGCAACAAGGGCTTATCAAGCAAATGTAGCGTCATTTCAAAACGCAAAGACAATAGCACAAAGTGCGATATCACTTATTTCAGGACAAGCATAATGATAAATAGCATAAATTTAGATAAGTTAAACAAAAACGAAAATTCAAGCAAAATAGCAAAAGCAGGCGAAGAAGGTGGCTTTGAAAACGCACTAAACGACTCTTTAAAAGAGCTAAACAAGGTTCAAATAAATGCCGATAAAGCCATAGCTGATCTCGCAACTGGCGAGGTAAAAGACTTGCACCAAGCAGCTATCGCCATAGGCAAGGCGGAGACCAGCATGAAGCTTATGCTAGAAATTCGCAACAAAGCGCTAAGCGCATACAAAGAAATTTCAAGAACGCAAATTTAAGCCATTGAATGAATTCCAGAAAATCAAAAATAACCATACTTTTTTTATTAATTACTTTTGGAATTTCAATCTTTGTGCTCGTTATATTTTATAGAGCAAGCATCGAGCGAAAGCTTCCTAAGCTTCAAACAAGCGACGTAAATACCGCAATCCGCGGCAATATCGTCACAAAAGACGGCTTTAGCATCTCATCAAGCCAAAAACTCTACAAAGTGATGCTTGACACCAGAAACATCGATCCAAACAAAAAAGAGATGTTTATCAAGCTCTACTCGCTTTATAGCGGTGACGATCCAAACAAAGTAAGAAAGATCATAAATGGCACAAAAGGCCTTGTCACGCTCTCTTACAGCATCGACGCAAAGGGCGCTACCTACCTTCAAGAGCTCTCTAGAAAGCTAAACCGCAAGGGCATTTTGATCTCATATCTTGACCCAAAGACTGGGCTTGCCTCGTTTCAAGGTATGCGCGTAATGGAGAGCGGTCAAAACCGTAAATTTATGTCAAAAGACGCCTTAACGCCAGCTATTGGCTACGTGAGCAAAACAGAGAGCGACGCACTTACCAAAAGTAAAGGCGTAAAAGGACTTGAGAGATACTACGAGGACTATCTAGCTCCGATACAAAACGCCAAAATCCTTGGTCCGCGCGATATCGGCAACAATATAATCCTAACCAGCGATTCAAATTTAGCAACAAGGGTCGATGGCTACAACGCAGTGCTCTCTATACCGCTTAAATTTCAGACCAAGTTAGAGCAAATTTTAGACGAAAAGCGTGAATTTTTAGACGCAAAAGAGTTAATCATCTGCATTATGAATAGCAAAAATGGCGAAATTTTAGCCCTAGCTTCTAGCTCAAGATACGACCCCTCAAACATAAGAAAGCAAGATTACAGCGCACTAAATTCGAGCGCAAGCGAGTATGCATACGAGGTTGGATCGGTTTTTAAGCCATTTATCTTCTCCATACTGCTTCAAGAAAAAAAGGTAAATCCTTTTGAGCTAGTAAATACATACAACGGTCGCTATCAGCTAGGCAAAAGGATCATCAAAGATACCCACCCAGAGCCTTTTATGAGCGCTGAAGACATCATCGTGCATAGCTCAAACATCGGCATGATCCAGCTAGTAGAACGCCTAAATGGTCCTCAAATTTATCAAAGGCTTTTAAATTTTGGCTTTTCAAGAAAGACCGGCATCGATCTGCCATACGAGCAAGTAGGTATGATGCCAACGGTTACTAAACTAAACTCATCAACCTATAAAGCGACAGTTAGCTACGGATACGGCCTTCAAGCGACATTTATGCAGCTTTTAAAAGCTTATAACACCTTTAACAACAAAGGCATCGAGGTGACGCCGCACATGGTGGCATATTTGGAGCGAAACGGCAAGCGCTACGATCTGCCAAAAGCAGAGCCAGCACAGGTCATCTCGCAAGAGACCGCAAAGATAATGAAGAGAATTTTGATAAAAACAGTTGAAAAAGGTACTGGCTTAAAGGCATTTACACCAGGTCTTGAGATAGGCGGTAAAACTGGCACCGCACACATCGCTTCTGGCAAAGGCGGATATAGCAACACCTATAACGGCTCGTTTTTTGGCTTCGTAAACGACACAAGAGGCAACAGCTACACCATAGGCGTTTTAGCAAGAGACCCTAAAAAACCTTACTACTACTTTGGTGCGCAAAGTGCGTTGCCGACATTTAAAAAGGCCGTTGATCTAATGGTTGAAGATGGCTATTTATTCCCAGATCCTAATGTCATAGCTGAGTTTGAAGCCAAAAAAGACAAGCTCAAAAACGACAAAGCAAAACAAAAACCGGCTTTAGATTAAATTTAACTTCTAAGATATAAATATTAAATTTCAAATTTAGAGTTTAAAGTAGAAATTTGGATCTAGGCAAGTGGCCTAAATCCAAAATTTATGCAAGTCCAAGTTCATTTAAGACAGAGCTTAAATTTACAGAATTATTTGTATTTTTGCCAAGGCTATTTTGCTTCTCAAGCAGTGTTTGGCTCGTAAGTGCCATGTTTAGCTCTTTGCGGTAGTCACTTAAAATTTTATCCATGATTTTAAGTAGCTCATTTTTTTGATCCTGCGTTTTAGTCGGATCATTTATGCTTAAAAGCTCGGTTAGCTCCTCTTTTTTCTGAGCTATTTTCTCTTCTATTTTGTTTGAATTTAGCTCATTCACAAAGCCAGCAGCACCGATCTCTGTAAGCCTTTTCTTAAACTGCTCAAGCTTGTCTGAAACCTTTGCCTCGCTTGTGATCTTATCAAGCGTTAGACTTAAAATTTCATCAAAACTATTTTTTTTATCTTTAGTTTTGCTTGAGCCTGACTGCAACAAATAATCGATAATATCGTTATTTTGAACCTTCATACATCTCCTTTTAAATTTGAGATGCTTTTTATAAGCAAGATTTATTCCTAAAGGCTAAATTCTCTAGTGTTTTTTGACTTTTCTAGGATAAAACTAGCAAATTCATCGCTAAAATTTGGACACTCTACCACTTTATAAAAGCTAAAGCTTAGCTCTTTTGCAAGCTTAGCGTACTCGATAACTAGCTCAAAAATGGTCTCAGAGTTGTCTATGCAAAAAGATAGTGGATAGATAAGCGCTTTTTTATTTTCGCACTTTGCCAAAGCCTCATTTAGCGATGGTTCTAGCCATTTAACTGGGCCAAGACGCGACTGATAAGCAAGGCTCACACCTTTAAAATTTAGCCCCTGCTCTTTTAGCATTTTGCTTAAAATTTGCACATGTTCGTTTATGTGTTTTTCGTAGATATCGCCCTTTTCAATGATCTTGCGAGGTAAAGAGTGAGCTGAAAAGATGAGGCTAACATCGCTTATATCGGTATCTTTTACCGCTTCACGGATGTGGGAGATAATGATCTTATTGTAAGCGTCATCATCATAAAATGGCTTACAAAGTGAAATTTTAGCTTTTAGATTAAGCTCCTCTTTTGCCTTTTTAAAATCAGCTAAGCTCGAGGTTATCGTAGTTTGTGAGTGGTGAGGATAGAGTGGTAAAAGCACTATCTCATCAAATTTTTCATACTTTTTTAGCACATCTTTTACAAATGGCGAAGTGTAGTTCATCGCAAAATCAACCGCGTCAAATTCGCTTTTAAGGCTTGAAATTTTCTCACAAAGCTTAGCTGTAAGCTCGCAAAGTGGCGACTTTCCGCCTATTTGCTCGTAGTTGCGCTTCGCAGTTTTTAGCCTGCCTTTTGTGATCATGAAAGCTACAAATTTTCTTAAAAATTTATTTTTTATACCCAAAATATATGGGTCATTAAACATATTTGTTAAGAAAATTTCGACATCGTCAAGGCTGTTTGCACCGCCCATATTTAAAAGCAAAAGAGCTTTTTTCATCAAAATAGTTCTCTTATTTTTATCGCGTCATCAATGTTTGAAAGTTCGCTGCTCTCGCCACTTTGGCAAAGATCGTAAAAGGCCTCGTATTGCGCTTTTAGTTCGCTACTATTTGTATCTATCTTTAAATTCATCTGTCCATTTTCGCTCACTTGATGAAGTTTGTGATCGATAAGATCGCCAAAATAGACGCCATTTTTCGCATTTACCTCTATCTTAAAGCGCTCTAGTGAGCCACAAAATGAGTCAGTGATATGCACTAGAATTTGATTTTTACTTTTAAAGCTTATCGCCGCGTTATCGGCACTTTTGGCATTTGTCTTGTTTGTTTGAGTGTAGTAAAAGTCGCTGACTTCAGAATTTATGATATTTTTTGCTAGGTCAATGTCAGAAACTGAGAGCTCATTTATGATATTTCCGTCACAAAGTGGCTTAAAATGAGCTATAGAAATGCTATAAATTTCCTCTTCTTTTAAAAGTGCTTTTTTAAGTGACAAAATAGTTGGATTAAAACGCTCCGAAATGCCTGTGCAAACCCTAGTTTTGTTTGTTTTGGCGGCATATTTTATCTCTTTAAGATCTGCGATACTTTTAAAAACTGGACGTGAAATGAGGATATTTTGACAATATTTTGCACACTGGCAAAATGCCTCCACCATCTCCTCTCTTGGCGAGCAAAGCACGACTGCTTGAGGCTGGGCAACCTCTATAAATTCTTTAAAATCAGTATAAAAATCAGCTCTGCAAAACTCATCAACATTGTCTTTGTCAAAAATGCCACAAATTTCAAACTCGTTTGAGCGTCTAAGCTCTAAATAATGTTTTTTACCTGTGCTGCAATAGCCAATAATGCCGATTTTTAGCTTCACATTCACCCTTTAAAAC
>NZ_PPCG01000019.1 GCF_002913745.1 Campylobacter concisus | reverse complement strand
TTATTTTACTGTTTCTCATGTTTAAAATCTCTATGAAGTAGCTTGAACTTTTTAACTCTCCCTACTATTTTTCCATTTTAAAAATTCATCCCACTCTTCTTTTGAGACTAAAACTTTGTCGCTAGATTTTTTCTCATCCTTGCCAATAAATTTATCTTTGTCGTGATTTTTTCTAAAGACGATCATATTATAAAGTGAAAATTTTAGCTCTCCAAAAAGGCTTAAATTTTTCACATTTTCAGGGGTTATCTCAGTGCCATTTTTGTCACGTCCTTTGCCACCTAAAAACAGCAAATAAACAAGCGGGGTCATGAAATTAAATCTTAAAAGAAGCGCCCAAAAGCAGTTTAAAAAGCCGTGATTGTATTTAATGCAAACGTAAAAGCCAAAGGCGGCGTAAATGGCTATTATAAAAAGCATAATATAAAAAATATAAGCTAGCCCATCATCGTTTGAAACGTCAAAATACTCACATATTGCACAAAAGATAGCTATAAAGATGGGAAATATCACGAGCGGAAAGATCAGATGCGGTCCAACTAGGTCAAATTTACTCACATAGACTTTTATATTTCGCCTGCCAGCAAAGATCATCAACAAAATGGCTAGCATTACCGGCAAAAAGACCAAACTAGAATAGAGATCATTGATGTCCAAATTACACTCCTATTTTACTTTGTAAATTTGATTTTTGCTAACGATATTTTGTGCTCTTAAATTTAAAAAAAGCTAAATTTACCTACGATTTTTGCGGTTTTCTATGCCTATCCTCTCGCTATCTTCGATCTCTGCAACATAGCTTGGATTTTTCTTTTTAGCCTCTTTGTCTAAAAAGCTAATAAGCTTTGCATCGGCATTTTGGTGAGAGCAGATGAGGATTATAAAATTTATGTAGTTGCTAGCTTCTTTTGGAGCGACCTGATTTTTTTTCGCTGGTATTATAAATTTCTCTCCAAAAATTTGTATAAGCTCGAAAAGCTCGTTTTTGCTTAGAGTTTTATCGCTAGCAAGCTCTTCAAGCTTTTCGATCGTGATCTCTTCTTCACCCTCAGCTTCTAGCCCTCTTGTTAAGACTTGATGATCTTTGTTTTTTAGCAAAAGATAGATTAGCGCGCAAATGGCCACTATAAGCAAAAAGACAAAAAAGACTATCAAGCCTTTAAGAAGCATCTATAGCCTTGTGCAAAGAGAGCGTTTTGTAAATGCAAGAACGCTCATCGCTATCATCACTACGATGCTTATCCAGACGAAATCAGGCACCGGAAGCGGATCTCCAGCTGCGTATGAGTGCATGCCAGCTAGATAGAAATTTACCCCAAAATAGGTCATTATGATCGACCAATAGGCAAAAAATGAGGCAACGGCAAATGCGTATTGATTATTAAGCTTTGGTATAAATCTCATGTGAAGCACTGCTGCATAGACAAGGATCGAAACTAGCGCCCAAGTCTCCTTGCTATCCCAACCCCAGTATCTACCCCAGCTCTCATTTGCCCAGACGCCGCCTAAAAAGTTTCCAAGCGTAAGTAAGCTAAGGCCAAGTATCATCGCCATCTCATTTATGCGTGTCGCTTCAGTGATATTGCGTGCGATCTCTGCATTTGGCTTTTTCTTGTTTTGTAAGATGATAAGCAGCAAAGTAAATCCACCAAGCAACGCACAAAGCCCTAAAAATCCGTAACTTGCAGTTATGATAGAGACGTGGATAGTTAGCCAGTAGCTCTGAAGCACAGGAACAAGTGTCGTGATCTGCGGATCCATCCAGCTAAGGTGCGCAACAAACAGCGTAACACCAGCTAATATAGATGTAAGCGCAAGTGCGATCGGACTGCGTTTTGCAAAGATGATGCCAGATAGACCAAGTGCCCAAGCGATATAGACCATCGACTCGTATGCGTTACTCCAAGGGGCGTGCTCAGCGATATACCAGCGAAGTCCAAGGCCAGCTGTGTGCGCAAGAAAGGCTAGTAAATTTATAATATACACAGCTTTAACTATGCCATTTATCTGCACTTTTGGTGCTAGCATTTTTACAAAAACAAATAGTAAAAGCGCAAGTCCAGCCAAAAGATATATCGGTGTCAAGCGGTCAAATACTTGAAATTTATTAAATAAAATTTCTATATCTATCTTTTTCTCACTTGGCATGACAGCAGCGCCGTATTTGTGCTGATAGGCTGAAATTTTCTCAAGCGCCGCATCTGCCTTGCTCCAATCATTATCCTTTGTGGCTGCATCAACAGCTGAGAAATACTCTCTCATCATGCCAACGACTAGCTCAGCCTCTTTTGGCGAGAAGTACATCATCGCACTAGCAGGCGAATACCAAGAATTTGACGGATCGTCTTGTTTTGGGAAAATTTTGAAAATTTCACCGATAAATATCATATAAAATACATTTAATCTCTCGTCGATCTTTATCACATCTTTGTCAAATGTATTGCGTGAGCCTGGGTGCTTGCGGTTTGCTATCTCGGCAAATTTTGTTAGTTTATACTCGCTTCCACCATCTTTTGTCGCTTTAAAAAATTCATCGAAGCTTGCGTATCTTGCATTTTCATCGACGCCTAGCTCTTTTTTTAGCTCCTTGCTCTGACCAAGCGCGATGATCTTCTCATTTCGCCAAAAATCAGGTGTTACCATTATAGAAAGCATAGCTTGGTTTGAATTTAGGCTACCTATGCTTTCGCCTCTGTGAATTTTGTTTAAAACCTCTTTACTAAGCGTATCAAATGGCTTCATTCTGCCGTCTGGACTTTGCACGATGAGTCTAGCAAGCTTATCTGCATGCTCTTTGCTGATACGTGGCAAGAAGTCCTCAGCCTTTAGCGAGCTAAAATTTAAGCCCAAAAGTAAGATCGCTATGAGTGCAGCCACTTTTTTACCGCCTTTTGTTGATTCATTATCTATTAGTTTTGCGAGCTTTCTAAAGCGGCTGTTAGTGTTTATAACATTTAGCAAGAAGCCAAGACCTAGCAAAAAGTAGCCGATATATGTCGGGATCTTGCCTGGGTCTTTATTGACAGAGAGGATCGTACCTTTCTCGTCAGTATCGTATGAGCTTTGGAAAAATCTATATCCATCATAATCAAGCACGTGGTTCATATAAATTCTATAGTCAAACACAGGATCATTCGTGCCGTCTTTTACTACAACCTCACTTGAGTAGCTCATAGGAGAATTTGAGCCAGGATATCTTTTTAGCTCAAAGTCTTTTAAGTAGAGGCTAAATGGGAGTTTTATCTGCTGAGCTCCCCATGAGGCGTTAAATTTCTGTCCAGCCACGGCGATACGTGAAGGCTCCATTAGGTTGTAAAATACATGCATCTCTTTACTCTCACCTTTGTAGTTTAGCTCAGCTATCAACGCATTAAACTCGCTATCCTTTGAGCTGACTAGCTTTCTTGAAGCGTGCGCTGAGACTAGCCTTGGGGCGAAATTTATATTTGATATAGTATATAAGCTGCCTGTGCCAAATTCATTCACGCTGCCAGCTTTTAGCTCAGTTTTAGAGCTATCCGCCATAGTAAATTTTGAAAGATCGGCATTTGAAGTAACTGTGAAATTTCCATCATTTAGTCTAAAAAGAACATATTTTTTATTTTCATCTGGTTTGGCATTAAAGATAAAGCTGATATCCCCAACCCTTGCCTCTTCTTCTTCAAGTAAAAATATCTCTTCGCTTTCGCTCTCGTTTGAGACTACAAACTCAACAACAGGCTTTCCGCTATCATCATTTACAAATTTATAACTTGCATTTGGCACAAATTCTTTAAATTTTAAACTAGCCTCACCGTCTGCTGTTTTTAGCTTTAGATCAAAGCCCTTCTTTACATCAGCAAGTCCCAAAGGCATAGCCGAGCTGATCTCCTCGCCTTTGTCGTTAAGCGCAGTTAAATTTATATACGAAACCTTTGTACTAACAACGTTTGAAGCGGTGTTTTCACGTATATGCATATCAGCTTCAAAGCCGAGGTATCTTGTGATGCCAGCACCGATTAAGATGACGATAAAACCTAAGTGAAAGATGAGTGATGGAAGTTTTTTAGGATCGATTAGGTTGTATCTAAAGATATTGAAGGCTAAATTTATACCAAGAAGTAGTTGGATAAGCGCAAACCAGCCAGCCCCATAAACATAGTACCAAGCTGCTTCAGTGCTGGTTTTGCTCTCTATTATTGTGGCGGCTCCACTAGCTATGGCAAAGATTATCATCAAAACGATAGCTGAGCCCATACTTAAAAATAATGTTTTTGGATTTAACATCTGCTTCCTTTTATTTATATTGTGGCAAAGCTACCGAAGTGAAATTTATCTTAAATAACTGCCCTGCTTTGTTTCGGTTGAAACTGGTTTATTTTCGTTTGTATCTTGATCTGCAAGCGCATCCTTGCCTTTTAGATAAGCAAGTATTGCACCTAGATCATTGTTTGAGACGATCTTAGCTTGGTTTTGCATTACGTTTTTACCGCTACCACCAAAGCTTGAGTCGCTTCTATAAGAGATGATGCTATCTTCTATATCTTTAGCATCCATGTTTTTAAGTGGTGTTGAACCAAATGGTCTTTTGTCTGCGCTTTCGCCATGGCAGCTAGCACATTGTTTCTCATAAAGCTCTTTTCCTAAAGAGACACTATATCTACCTTTTCTATCAACGCCTAATTTTAAAATTCTATTATCTTTATAGCGTCTTGGATCTTCATCGACATAGACATTTACTTTTTCATTTCTGTCATTAGCCTGCTTTTTTGCCATCTCGGCAAGCTCTTTACCAAACTCACCACGAGCTTCTATATAATAAACCTGAGAAGCTGCAAAGGCATTTGCCACCAAAAAACACGCCAAAAAAGAAATTTTAATATTTTTCATAAGTTTCCTTGAAATTTTACTCTAAATTTAAAAATCCCAGATCAGATTGCTCCGACCCGGGATTATATCATAAGTTGATTAACGAGCTATGAATTAGAATGAGTATTTAGCTTCAAATCTAAATTGATCTTCTTTATTTTTGCCCTCATCAGCAAATTTAGAAGTTTTGAATGCATAGTATGAGCTAAATGTTAACTTTTTGCTATATGCGTATGCAAATCTTGGAGTGATCTCTTCAACTTTTTCTTTACCATTTTTGCCAGGAGCTGCAGCATGTTTAATATGACCTTTTATGTAATCTGTACCAACTGTAAATTTATCAAATGTATATCCAGCTGTAGCATATACCAAGTTAGCTTTACCATCAGCCCATGTTGGATCAAGTGTAAGCTCACCTACATCTATTAGGCTACCTTTATCTTCAAAAGCGAAAGATGTTACACCTTTATCTTGAACTTTCCAACCCATATAACCTAATCTTGCATCAAGACCAAATAGTGAAGCTGTAAGTTCGCCAGCATAGAAGTTACCATCATTATAGTTTGCAACACCATTAGATGCATCTATACTTTTAGATAGGTGTGATTTTGCGCTTACATCTGCTGTACTATTTACATAGTTGATTCTACCGCCTAAGCTAATATCATCATTTATAGCAAATTTTGCAGTTACATCAGCAGCAAGAAGGTCAGCTAAGTTAGTTAAGCTTGCATACCATAGTTGGAAGTCTATTGGGCTATATGAACCAGCAATACCTGCTGCATATAGATTACCAAAATCATAAACTTTTACCCTGTTTATATCTTTACCATTTGCATCTTTGGCTGCGTATAAATCACCATCACTTTCTGTGTCATCACCTTCAATAGCATCAAAAGCTAGAGCTGTTAAAGTAAGGCCTTCTATATCTTGATTTACTACTCTTACGCCAGTACCGATAGCATCATCAGTAAAGTATGAACCGATCTCTTGTTTTCCAGCTGTTATAGTAGTGCCACCGATCTTATAACCAAGATAGAATTGGTGAACACCAAATCCTGTAGTTGTATCTGTTTTATCTGTTCCAATACCTTTACTACCTTGATCATCTTGAGTATTATCTCCAGAATTATCAGTAGCATTATATCTTAGACCGATTACACCAAAGAAGTTATCGTCAATAGCAGCTTTAAAATTTGTCACCATTTTAAAGTTATGACCAGCTTTTGAGCCAGACTCTGTTTTTGTATTAGAATACTCACCAGTTTTTTTATTGTTTGTATATCTATATCTTGCAAATCCAGAAAGATCAACATTTTTTATAGCTTCTTCAAGTGGAGTAGCACTTGCTACACTTGAGAATGCGCCTAAAGCAACCAAAGCGGCTAAACTAATTTTTGTTAGTTTCATTTTTTCTCCTTTTAAGGTTTTTGTGTCGACGATTATAATCAATAAATTTTAAGATGAAGCTTAAAAAATCATAAATTTTTGCACTTTTGTTACCGATCATTTACCGATTTTGACCAAAAAGAGGTATATTTTGATAATTTAACTTTTACAAATGAGACTTTTGAAAAGGGGATAAAAAGAAAAGGGGCCGTTGCTTTGCCCCTTAAAAGGAGTTCTAGTTTTGATTGCTGATGAAATTATATATGCTAGCAGTAAATCAACGGTAATCTAAAAAGAAATTTTCTCCTCTTTTGGTACTTCGATATTTGTTTTTATATTTTTTCTTTTTACGACTACTTCATTTTGTGGTTTTCTTATGCCATTATATGCGCCTCTAGAGCCGCCCTCTTTTATAAGAAGCATGTCTATGAGCTTATCTGCGTAAAAAGACGCATAGACAAGATCGCCCTTATCGTAATAATATCTGTTTGCACAAAAATTTGCTTTGTTTAGTTTGTGATTTTTCACGTCGCTGGCTACTATCTCGTAGCAGTATTTCGAATCTTTATAGCTGACATCTTTTATGAAGCCTTTAATGGAGCTTTTTGCAGGTATAGTTTTAGTAGCTTGTCTTGGTTGCTTGCGGACTGGTGGGTTGTCATTAAAAAATGAACATCCCAAAAACATAGTGGCTACTGCTAGAGGAAGTAAAATTTTAGATTTCATCTTTTCTCCTTAATATAAAGAGAAAAGTATAGCTTTTAAGATTAAATAAAATTTGCGAATTTTAAAATTTGAGTTTTGTGCTTACATTGAATATATAAATTTCTTGGGAGAGATCCCCAAGAAATTTAGGCTGATACGTTTAAGACGTTACCACCAAGCTCGGCGATCTTTTTATCGAGCGTCTCAAGGGTCTTTTCGATAGTCTTTTGTGAAATTTCAGGAAGTTCACCGCCCCAAATTTTCTTTGCGTCCTCAAAACCCTTTGCCACGCCATCTCTACCAGCTTTTAGCTTCTCTACATCATCACCTGCGCCATTTAGCACAAAACCGGCTATCCTATCAGCTGTATTTGCGATGCCAAAAAAGCCATTTTCACTAACTAGCTCGCTCGCCTCATCGCTACTTAGCTCTCCTAGAGCTTTGCCATTGTAGCCGATACCTGCTAGATCAAGTCCAGATAAAATGTCTGATAAATTTTCAGGCACACTAAAGCTTAGACCGCCTTGCGCTAGTAAATTTGAACTAGTTTTTTGAGTAATATCTTTTTGATACTGCAAAAAATAGCTATTTGAGATCTCTTTCGCGCTTAAATTTGAAACCTCAGGCTGCTTTTTAGAAACCTCTTTTTCATCTTTATGAAGCGAAATTTTTGATTTTACATTTTCTTTTACGCTTGATGTGTTGTATGAGCTTACGATTTGACTGATTTGCATATTTGGCTCCTATAAGTTTATAAAAACTATATCGCCAAAAGGTGGAATTTATTTAGGGTAAAGCGGGAAAGCTCCCGCTGTGATTATTTGCCAAGTGTTGCGTTTAGCATCCAGATTGCTTTTTCAAATTTAGCTATTTGATCTTGTGCGTACATCTGAGTTGTTGTGTCACCCTCTGCAAGCTCATCAAGCTTTTTAAACTCGCCCAAAAGGTGCTTGTAATCAGCCAAAACAATATCCAAAACTTCAGTCGGAGTGTAGCTCTCTTTTGGCTCGTGTTTTATGTGAGCGACTTTTGCTAACTCCTCAGCCTTGGCGATAGGTCTGCCACCAAGCATAAGAGCTCTCTCAGCTGCGTCATCAAAAATCTCACTCATATCCTCATAAGCTTTTTCAGTATACTCGTGGACGCTAAAAAATTGAATACCTTTTACATTCCAGTGAAGATCGTGAAATTTGATATAAAGTGCATTTGCATCAGCCTGAATTGTGTTTAACTGTAAAATAACTTTTGACATTATGTCTCCTTCTTTATTGTTTAAATGTGATGAAATTATATTGACTTAGAGTTAATCACTGGTTAATCAAATAATAAATTTTATTATTTAGTATAAATTTTGACTACAAAATAAATTTATCTTGTAGTCAAATGCAGAATTTAGAGATTTGTCTATTTTTTATGAGGTGTAGTTTTGTAGCCTTGCTCGATCAAACTACTCATGCCACCATCTAAATTTATAATCTTAAGATCTGTGCTATCTATCGCTGCAGCTGCTGCTGTGCTTCTTCTGCCACTTCTACAAACAAGAGCGATAGGCTTTTTGATATCAACCGCCTTTGAAAGCTCATCTAAAAATGCACTCTTATTACTTGGATCAAAAGTGATGGTCTTCGCACCAGCTATAATGCCAGTCTCTTGCCATTCAGATGGAGTTCTAATATCAACGATCTGATCATATTTTTTGATCTCATCTGGGCTTATATTAACAGTTTTAACATCAGCTGACAACATGCAACAAACGGCTCCTAAAAGTAAAATTTTTTTCATCTACTCTCCTTAAATAAATTTTTGAAATGTTAGCATAGATTATTAAATATATAAAATTTTTGTTGATAAATTTTATTGTTAGTGAGGTCATACAAATAATTCATTAAAAAAATAAATTTATTTATATGCCAAACACAACCACTTATAAAAATAAGAATTCTAAATATAAATGATTTAAAGCACTCTATAAAAATTTTTATGAGGTGGTATTTAAAATAGGAGTGGTGTCCCCAGCGAGGTTCGAACTCACGACCTCAGAATTAGGAATTCTGCGCTCTATCCAGCTGAGCTATGAGGACAAATTTACAAGATATTTTAAATTTTTATCCAAGTAGTTAAATTTTAAAGGGCAGATCGCTCTGCCCTATTTTGGCTAATTAGCCATTTCTCTTTTTAATGATCTCTTCACTTACGTTTTTAGGAACTTCTTCGTAGTGATCAAATTCCATAGAGTAAGTCGCACGACCTTGAGTCATTGAGCGAAGATCTGTTGAGTAGCCAAACATTTGAGCAAGTGGACAATAAGCAGCAATGATTTTTACACCATTTCTATCATCCATTGAATTTACTTGGCCACGGCGCTTATTAAGGTCACCGATAACATCGCCCATATACTCTTCTGGAGTCTCAACTTCAACTTTCATCATAGGCTCAAGGATAACCGCACCTGCTTTTCTAGCGCCCTCTTTAAAGCCCATTGAAGCAGCAAGTTTAAATGCCATTTCAGATGAGTCAACTTCGTGGTAGCTACCATCAAAAAGTGTAACCTTAACATCTTCAACTGGATATCCTGCAAGAACACCGCTTTGAAGCGCTTCTTTACAACCTTTTTCAACAGCTGGGATATACTCTTTTGGAACAACACCACCTTTGATGTCGTTAACAAATTCAAATCCGCTAGCAGCTGGAAGTGGCTCGATACGTAAGAATACGTGACCATATTGACCACGACCGCCTGATTGTTTAGCATATTTATACTCTTGCTCAACTGCCTTACGGATAGTCTCGCGGTATGCAACTTGTGGCTGACCAACTTCAGCATCAACTTTAAATTCACGAAGCATACGATCAACAATGATCTCTAGGTGAAGCTCACCCATACCACTAATGATAGTTTGTCCGCTCTCTTCGTCAGTGCTAACTCTAAAGCTTGGATCTTCTTGAGCTAGTTTTTGAAGAGCGATCGCCATTTTTTCTTGATCTGCTTTTGTTTTTGGCTCAACCGCAACACTAATAACTGGCTCTGGGAAGTCCATTCTCTCAAGGATAACTTTATCTTTTTCACTTGCAAGAGTATCGCCAGTTAGGGTACTTTTTAGGCCAACAACAGCACCGATTTCACCAGCGAAAAGTTCTGTAATCTCTTCACGTTTATTTGAGTGCATTTTTAGTAAGCGGCCAATTCTCTCTTTGCAGTCTTGAACTGTGTTGTAAGCATAGCTACCACTTTCAAGGCTTCCTCTATAAACACGGATAAATGTTAGCTGTCCAACAAATGGGTCAGTCATAATCTTAAACGCAAGAGCGGCGAATTCGCCATCATCTGTACTTTCAACAGTCACTTCAGTACCATCTTCATAAACACCATTTATCGCTGCAATCTCATCTGGAGCTGGTAAATAATCAACAACAGCATCAAGTAGAGGTTGGATACCTTTGTTCTTAAACGCAGTTCCGCAAAGCATAGGTGTGATAGTCATTCTTAAGCAGCCTGCTTTTATACCTTTTTTGATCTCTTCTTCAGTTAGTTCTTCGCCTGCAAAGAATTTCTCCATCAAACTATCGTCTGTCTCAGAAACAGCTTCGATTAGTTTTGCGCGGTATTCTTCAGCTTTATCTTTAACTTCAGCTGGAATTTCTTCTTCTACATAGTCAGTTGGCTTTTTCTCGTCATTCCAAACGTATGCTTTCATTCTCACAAGATCAACCACACCTTTAAAGTTATCCTCTGCACCGATTGGAATTTGGATAGGCACTGGATTTGCTTTTAATCTTTCTCTGATCTGCTCTTCAACTCTAAAGAAATTTGCACCAATTCTGTCCATTTTATTAACAAAAACAATTCTTGGTACGTGATATTTATTTGCTTGTCTCCAAACAGTTTCAGACTGTGGCTGAACACCACCAACAGAACAAAATACCGCAACAGCGCCGTCAAGAACACGCATAGAACGCTCAACTTCAATAGTAAAGTCAACGTGTCCCGGAGTGTCGATTAGGTTTACTTGGTAGCCCTTCCAAAACGCTGTAGTTGCAGCTGATGTAATAGTAATACCACGCTCTTTTTCTTGCTCCATCCAGTCCATAGTAGCAGCGCCATCATGAACCTCACCTATCTTATGGCTCATACCAGTAAAGAACAAAATTCTCTCACTAGTAGTTGTCTTTCCAGCATCAATGTGAGCCGCAATACCGATATTTCTTACCTTATGTAAAGGCGTTTTTCTCTCTGCCATACTAATTCTTCCTTACCAGCGGTAGTGAGCAAATGCTTTATTAGCCTCTGCCATCTTGTAAGTATCTTCCTTCTTCTTGAAAGATGCACCTTTTGAATTTGCCGCATCTAAAAGCTCATTTGCTAGTTTATCAACCATTGTTCTTTCGCTTCTTTTTCTAGCAAAAGTTATAAGCCAGCGGATAGCAAGAGCTTGTTGGCGAGCTGGGCGAACCTCAACTGGCACTTGATAAGTAGCACCACCAACACGGCGTGATTTAACTTCTAAAATAGGTTTTACATTTTCGATAGCGTCGTTAAAAACGTCGATGCCTTTAACCTCAGCATTTTTCTTTTCGATAGCTTTAATAGCACCATACATTATCTCTGTAGCGACGCTTTTTTTGCCATCATACATAAGAGAATTAATAAATTTAGTGATTATTTTATTTCCGTAAATCGGATCAGGTAAAACTTCCCTTACAGGAGCTTTTCTTCTTCTCATTTTGATTTTTCCTTCAAATTTTTATGAAATTTTACTCAAACGTTTGCAAATTTAAGCAACGTCTGCGAACCTAATTTTTTACTTTTTTGGAGCAGCAGCGCCAGCTTTAGGGCGTTTTGCACCATATTTAGAACGAGAAACTGTTCTTTTTGCAACACCAGCAGTATCAAGTGCGCCACGAACGATGTGATATTTAACACCTGGTAAGTCTTTAACCCTACCGCCGCGAACTAAAACGATACTGTGTTCTTGTAGGTTGTGACCTTCACCGCCGATATAGCTGATGACTTCAAAACCGCTTGTAAGCCTAACTTTGGCAACTTTCCTCAAAGCTGAGTTTGGTTTTTTAGGAGTTGTAGTATAAACCCTAGTGCAAACTCCTCTTCTTTGAGGGCACTCTTTTAACGCTGGAGATTTTGACTTAACAGTCACTTTCTTGCGTTCATTTCTGACCAATTGATTTATGGTTGGCACAATAATTCCTTTCAACTAAATTTATTAAAAAGACCTAATTTTATTTAAAAAAAGCTTAAATAACGGTTAATAAGTTAGACTTATTCATACGTTCCTTTTTTTATAAAACCACTGTCATCTTTTAAAATTTCACCCTTTGCAACGACAAATTTAATCTCAAATTTCTCATTGATTAGCAAAATATCTGCATCGTAATTTTCTTTTATCTCGCCTTTTTTATTTTGCAAGGCCACACTTTTTGCCACGTTTGTCGTAAAATATGGCAACGCCTCTTCGATACCAAAGCCATCTTTTACGAAATTTATAAACTCTTCATATAGGCTCTTGACGCTAGCGATGCCAATTTTTAGTAAATTTCCGTCGCTATCATAGCTAGAGTAGCTGCCAAAGCCGTCTGAGCTAATTGTTATCTTATTTGTCGGTAAATTTTCTTTTTTGATGCGCTTTACAGCCTTAAGTGGCGTAAGTCCTGGCATGCAGGTAAAGTCGATATAGCCGCCATCTTTTATAAATTTAAAGCTTTGTTTAAAAAGCTCCTCGTTTCTATTTACGTGCGTTGGCTGAAATAGCGTAATCGGTATATCATACTCGTTTAGCACTTCATAAATCAAATTTAAGCCCTTTTTGCCGTCACCCATGTGAAGCGTGGTGTGGCCTGACTTCGAGCTGATCATACCAGCCACCCTGCCAGCGGAGACTATGTGAGCGAGCTCATCTTTGCTTACACTTGATGAGCGGTGGTCGCTTATGGCTAGCTTGGTGCCGATTATGGGATCAACAAAGACAATATCTTTTTCGATCTCGCCAGTTATGGTTGGCGTTTTAGAGCTGTATGCGCCAGTGTGAGCGTAGCATGTGATACCATCGTCGTTTAGTGCGTGTGCTTTTGCGACTAAATTTTCAACGCTTCTTGTCGTGCTGTCAGTTCCAAGTAAGCCAACAGCCGTCGTTATGCCAGCTTCTATTAAATTTGATAGCATGATCTCAGGCACCCTAGTCTTAAAGCCGCCCTCTCCGCCGCCTCCAGTGATATGCACGTGCTTATCAATGAGACCTGGTATCGCCGTGAAATTTGAAGCGTCGATCACCTTTACATTTGGTAAATTTGGCTCTAAATTTTCAGCTATGCAGACGATCTTTCCATTACATATAAATATATCTTTTTTACCAAGAAATTTTGGCGAGTAAATTTTGGCGTTTTTTATAAGTATCATTTGGCGTCCTTATTTATCTTAGCTATGCCGATGCCAGTTAGCGCTAAAATGATAGCAAAGACAACGCCCATGTAGTTTAGTATCGCCCATGGCAAGTACTCGACCGTTGGCACTCCAAGTGTGGCTGTCATATATGCTCCTGCTGCTGACCAAGGGATAAGTGGGACGATCACGGTGCCAGAGTCTTCTAGTGTTCTTGAGAGGTTTTTGGCTGCTAAATTTTTCTCTTTATAAAAGTCTTTAAACATCTCGCCAGGGATAAGGATAGAAAGATATGAGCTACCTGTGACAAATGCGACGGTTAGGCATGAGCCGATAGTCGAGATGATGACGCCTGCTGCTGATTTGACCCTTGCCATGATGGTGTGAAGTACCTTTGTAAGCATGCCAGTTTTTGAGATGATGCCAGCAAAGCCCATAGCGCAGATGACTAGGATAGTGGTTGAATTTACCGAGCTCACGCCGCCTCTATTTAGAAGCTTAGTGATATCTTTTGAAAACTCCATATTAATGCCGCTCATCGTGACGTTAAAGCCAGTCATCACTGAGATAAAGCCATTTTTAAAGCTAAAATCTTGAACGATAACACCAAGAAGCACTGAAAATAGCGAAGCTATGATCATGACAGGTATCGTTGGCCACTTTAGCACCGAGCCAGCCAAGACAAAAAGCACAGGCAAAAGCAAGATGATGTTCCAGTGAAAAATTTTATCAAGCTGACCTTGAAGTGCCAAAACCGACTCTGAAACATTTGCGCCACTACTTGCAGCCTCGCTACCAAAAAATAGATAAGCTGCTATCGCAACGATAGTTGCTGGGATAGTCGTATAAAACATGTGTTTGATGTGCTCATAAAGCTCTGAGCCAGCTGCTATCGGAGCTAGGTTTGTCGTGTCTGAGAGTGGAGAGAGCTTGTCGCCAAAGTATGCTCCTGCGACTACCGCGCCAGCAGTTGCTGCTAAATTTACATCAAGACCTTGAGCTATGCCCATGATAGCCACGCCAACTGTGCCAGCAGAACCCCAAGATGTGCCAGTTACGGTTGAGATGATAGCTGCGATGACAAAAGCTGTTAGGACTAGATACTGCGGACTTATAAGATCCACGCCGTAGTAGATGATCATAGGGATGGTACCTGAAAATACCCATGAGCCAATAAGCAGACCGACTGCCCAAAGTATCATAAGCGCTGGCAATGAGCTTGAAATTTTCTCTATCACCCCTTCTTGAAGCTCACTCCAACTATATCCTAGCCTCCAAGCGATGCCACCAGCCACGAGGGCTGCTATCAAAATGATCGGCTCAACCTTTAGCTTCATATAACCAACGCCAAGCGCAAGACCTACGATCATAACCAAGATAGGCGTAAGGGCTAGCAGAAACGAAGGCTCTTTTTTTATAGAGTTCATCATGTGTCCTTTAAATTTGAGATATTTTTGAATTTAAAGGCTACAAACTTAAATTGTTATAAAAAAATAAAATAAAATTAAAATTTAAAATAAATGTGTGAAAATTTAGCACATCTGATATGTGCTAAATTTAGATCAATCTTGTTTGATAGCGTATTTGCCACTACCAGTCGAGATGATGCAAAGTGACATAGCGATATAAAGATATATAAGCTCTGCTTTAAAGCCATTTACATTAGTTAGCTCAAGTAAATTTGACAAGCCAAAATATGAATACAAAATGACAAAACTTGAGCCAAAAACTAGGAGCGCGCCAAGCCTTGAGTAAAAACCAACGGCGATCATTATAGGGGCTAAAACCTCACTAAAATAGGCAAAATACGCCAGAAAACTAGGTAGTCCAGCATCAACTAAAATGCTCTTTACGCCGCCAACTCCGTGTAAAATTTTGCCAAAGCCGTGCATAAAAAGGCAAATTCCAAGACCTAAGCGCAGAAATAAAAGTCCAAGATCGACATTTTTCATAATATCTCCGTTACATATTTTTAGTTATGGATTTTATTTAATATTGATTAACGGCTTGTAAATTTTGAAATTTTGTAAATTTAAGTGTGGAAATTTATAAGAGGATTAAGCCCCAGAGGTGGGGCTTAATATATTAGTTTTCTTTGATCTTTATCTTTTTATCTTTGTAAAAACCAGTACCAACTGGGATCATACGTCCAAGGATGACGTTCTCTTTTAGATCTTCAAGATAGTCAAATTTAGCAGCGATTGAGGCTTCTGTTAAGACCTTAGTTGTCTCTTGGAATGACGCAGCAGAGATCACGCTATCACTTCCGATAGCCGCTCTTGTGACACCAAGAAGGATCGGCTCAGCAATAGCTGGCTCGCCACCCATTTTCATGATGCGCTCGTTCTCTTCTTTAAATTTATTTCTTGAAACCATGTCGCCAACGATGAAATTTGTATTTCCGCTATCGACGATTTTGACTTGGCGAAGCATTTGAGAAACGATGATCTCGATGTGCTTATCAGCGATCGCAACACCTTGGCGACGATAAACTTGCTGAATTTCACTGATCAAATAGTAGTGAAGCGCCTTTTCACCAAGAATTCTTAAGATATCGTGGCTTGAGATAAGTCCGTCTGTTAGTTTCTCGCCAGCATGGACAAATTCGCCGTCTCTTACTTGGATCTGGCGGCTCTTCTCGATCAAATACTCAGCTGTAGTGCCATCTTCTGCTTGGATGATGATGCGCTCTTTTGAGCGAAGTGGCTTGTCAAATCTAACAACGCCGTCGATATCTGCAACGATAGCTGTATTTTTAGGACGTCTTGCCTCAAATAGCTCACTAACTCTTGGAAGACCACCGGTGATATCTTTTGACTTAGCAACAGCTTTTGGAGTCTTAGCCAAAATGTCAGCTTGAGCCACCTCATCGCCACTTGAAACAAAGATCGCAGTTTTTGGATCAAGTGGATACTTGATCAAATGTCCGCTCTTTGTAGTGATAATGATCGCTGGTTTTACGCCACTTGGCAAGTACTCATTGACGACAAGACGTCTTTGACCAGTTGCCTCGTCAGCTTGCTCAGTCGCACTATATCCTGGCTCGACATCCTCAAAGCTAACTACACCAGCCTCTTCTGCGATAGTTGGAGTTGAGTATGGATCCCACTCAGCGATTATTAGCTTATCATCTTTTTCAGGTAGTGAGACCACTGTCGCTCTTTCTACCGCATCATTATCTGATACTTGGATGATAGAATTTCTTGGGATATAGTGGCGAACTGCCTCACGTCCATCCTTGTCAGAAACGACAACAAAGAAGCCTTTTTCAGTTACTTTGTGACCTTTTTTGATATCTTTTAGTCTATCAAGGAAGTCACCTTTTAGTATAAAAAATTTAACCACACCATTTGCATCTGCTGTGATCTTTCTAGTTACTGGATCGCCGTCTGAAATTTTAAGCTCACTAGCATAAGGGATACGATTTGGAATGTTCCAACCCTCTTTTATAATCTCGACAATACTCTCATTCTCTTTTACCTTATCGCCATTTGCATAAGGGATATACATCTTGCCTTCGATCTTGCCGCTAACGCCAGCTAGTTCGTTTGGCTTAGCAAGGTCGTTTCTTCTGATAGTATATTTGATCTCTTCTTTTTTGCCTTTGATAACGATATTTACATCTTCGTGGGCATATTCGATCTCGATTTTACCATCGATTGTTGATTTTATCTTTGGCTCAACAAGTAGTACAGCTGCACTTCTTCTGTTTGCAACGATTTTCTTGCCGTTGTTCTCGTATGTGCTAAGGTTGTAATATCTAATAAAGCCCTCTTTTTGAGCGATGACTTGACGATCTTGCTGCTCAGTAGAAGCCGTACCACCGATGTGGAACGTTCTTAGCGTTAGCTGAGTACCTGGCTCACCGATTGATTGAGCTGAGATGATACCAACAGCCTCGCCTGGTTTTACAAGTTTGCCCTCACCCAAATTTAAGCCATAGCATTTTGCGCAAACGCCTTTTGGCGCCTTGCACGTGATAGGTGTTCTAATGCTTACTGATTTTATGCCAGCTTCTGTTATTGCCTTAGCCTTCTCCTCATCAAGCAATGTGCCTTCGCTAAATAAAATTTCATTTGTTATAGGATCGATCACATCATCTGCTAAAACACGGCCCAAGACTCTCTCTTCAAGGCTTTCGATTAGCTCACCGCTCTCTGTGATATCTGTGATCTCAACGCCCTCGTGCGTACCGCAGTCGTGCATTGTGACTTTAACGTTTTGAGCAACGTCGATTAGCTTTCTTGTTAAGTAACCAGCATTGGCAGTTTTTAGCGCGGTATCTGCAAGACCCTTTCTAGCTCCGTGGGTTGAGTTGAAGTACTCCATTATGTTTAGACCTTCACGGAAGTTTGAAATGATCGGCGTTTCGATGATCGAGCCGTCCGGTTTTGCCATAAGACCACGCATACCAGCTAGCTGGCGAATTTGCGCTGCACTACCTCTCGCACCTGAGTCAGCCATCATATAAATTGAGTTAAATCCGCCCTTATCACTTTGGATAAGCTTCATCATCTCGCTTGCAACGCTGTTGTTTGTATCTGTCCAGATATCGATGATCTTGTTATATCTCTCACTATCTGTTAAAAGACCAGCGCCATATTGCTTTTGAATTTCACGAACTTTTTTCTTAGCTTCATCGATATATTTTTGCTTGCTATCTGGCACGATGATATCTGCGATAGAGATAGAAATTCCCGCTTTTGTAGCATATCTAAAGCCTAAATTTTTAAGCTTATCAAGGAAGTCAGCCGTTACTTCAAGGCCGCCATTTCTATAAACATAATCAACCAAATTTGCAATGTCTTTTTTCTTCATGATCTTGTTCCACATATTTTCAGGAACAAAATCAGGAAGTATAGCTCTTAAGATCAAGCGACCAGCAGTTGTAAAGATGATCTTGTTATCAACCATTGTCTTAATTTTAGCGTGAAGACCAAGAGTGTTAGCCTCTTCAGCGATCATTACTTCATCAACGCTTGAGAAAATTTTATTTGCGCCTTTTTCATCGTTTCTCTCTAGGCTTAGGTAATAAATTCCCAAAACCATATCTTGTGAAGGAACTGTGATAGCCTTACCACTTGCAGGAAGCAAGATGTTCATTGAGCTAAGCATCAAAATTTTACACTCAGCGATAGCTTCCTGCGATAGTGGCACGTGAACAGCCATTTGGTCACCGTCGAAGTCAGCGTTGAACGCCGCACAAACTAGTGGGTGAAGCTGGATCGCCTTGCCCTCAACAAGAACTGGGTGAAACGCCTGGATAGAGAGCTTGTGAAGTGTCGGAGCACGGTTTAGCATAACTGGATAGTCTTTAACGACCTCTTCTAAGCACTCCCAAACCTCATTTGTCTTATCTTCTATCATCTTTTTAGCTTGCTTAACGGTTGTCGCATAGCCTTTTTCTTCAAGGCGAGCAAGCAAATGTGGTTTAAATAGTTCTAAAGCCATCTTCTTTGGAAGACCGCACTGATCCATCTTTAGCTTTGGACCAACGACGATAACAGAACGTCCAGAGAAGTCAACACGCTTACCTAGCAAATTCTGACGGAATCGGCCTTGCTTACCTTTGATGATCTCACTTAGTGATTTTAATGGGCGCTTGTTTGCACCTTTTACTGCATTTGCTCTACGGCCATTATCAAATAGCGCATCAACAGCCTCTTGAAGCATTCTCTTTTCGTTTCTGATAATGATTTCAGGTGCGTCAAGCTCAAGTAAGCGTTTTAAACGGCTATTTCTATTTATTACACGGCGATATAGATCATTTACGTCTGAAACAGCAAATTTACCGCCATCAAGATTAACAAGTGGTCTAAGATCAGGTGGAAGAACTGGTAAATTTGTTATCATCATCCACTCTGGGCGGTTGCCTGAATTTAAAAAGCTCTCGATAACCTTTAGACGTTTTACGATAGTCTTTTTCTTGGCCTCAGAATTTGTAGCCTCCATCTCTTCTTGTAGCTGATTTAAAATTTGAGTTAGATCAAGCTCAGCTAGCATATCATAGATGACCTCGCCACCCATTCTAGCACTAAAGCCAGTCTCTTCATATCTTGAAGCTAGGCTTTGATATTGCTCTTCGTTTAAAACGTCATATTTTTCAACTTTTTTAGAATTTTCATTGTCATAATAAGCCTCGCCAGCATTATCAACAATGTATGCCTCATAATAAAGTACGCGTTCAAGATCTTTCATCTTGATACCAAGAAGTGCACCAATGCGACTTGGTAAGAAATTTACATACCAGATATGAGCCACTGGAGTTACAAGCTCTATGTGACCCATGCGAGAGCGACGAACTTTAGATGTTGTTACTTCAACGCCGCACTTTTCGCACTTGATACCTTTGTAGCGCATCTTTTTATATTTACCGCAAAGGCACTCGTAGTCGCGGATCGGTCCAAAAATTTTGGCACAAAACAAGCCGTCACGCTCAGGTTTTAGCGTGCGGTAGTTGATAGTTTCTGGTTTTTTAACCTCGCCATAGCTCCAAGATTTTATCTTCTCAGGACTTGCTAAACGAAGTTGAAAAGCTTCAAAATCACGAGGTCTATGCTCTTCTTTTATCTCAACTGGTTTTAAATTAGTTAGTTTCATTTGTCTCATCCTCATCATATACTTCCACGTCAAGAGCTAGTGATTTTAGCTCGTTTGTTAGAACAAAGAACGTCTCAGGGATACCAGTCTCAGGAACGTTTTCACCTCTTGTTAAAGCTTTGTAAGCAGAAAGTCTTCCCTCAACATCGTCTGATTTTACAGTTAGCATCTCTCTTAGTGTATGAGCAGCACCATAAGCCTCAAGTGCCCAAACCTCCATCTCACCAAACCTTTGACCGCCAAATAGTGCCTTACCGCCAACAGGTTGTTGTGTAACAAGACTGTATGGTCCAGTACTTCTTGCGTGAACTTTTTCATCAACCAAGTGGTGAAGTTTTAGCATATACATACAACCAACATTAACGCGTTCTCTTATCTTTGAGCCTGTGCGTCCGTCATATAGCTCAGTTTTACCATCGCTATCTATCTTTGCCATCTCAAATAGTTTTGCGAATTCGTCAGCTTTAACACCTTCAAAAATCGGAGTTGCAAATCTTACGCCATTGCTCCAATCTTTTGCATACTCAAGAAGCTTCTCATCACTCATCTTACCAAGAGCTTTTTTAGCATCCATTAGCTTAGCAACGCTTGCGATCTCTATCATCTTAGCTCTTAGCTCTTTTATCCACTCGCCTTTTTTGGTCTCAAAAATTTCATTGATCTGCTCACCCAAGCGGTAACCAACAAGACCAAGGTGGCTCTCTAAAATTTGACCGATATTCATACGGCTTGGAACACCAAGTGGGTTTAGTACGATATCAACGATCTGACCGCTTGGAAGATAAGGCATATCAACTTCTCTAACTATATTTGAAACGATACCTTTGTTACCGTGACGTCCAGCCATCTTATCGCCAACTTTTAGTTTGCGTTTTGTAGCTATATAAACTTTTACAAGTTTTACAACGCCGCTTGGTAAAATGTCATCTTTTTCTAAAATTTCTATCTTAGCGTCGTGCTCTTCTTTAAGCTTTTTCTTCTCATTTTGGAAGTAATTTTTTAGCTCATCATATTTCTTTTGGATATCTTTTGAAAAGCTCTTTACGATAGCATTTAGGGTAAATCTATTGATATTCTCAAAGTCAGCTTTATTGATCTTTGAGCCTTTTTTATACTCTTTTTTATTTACCTCTTGATCGCTCGCTAATGGGTTTTTAGAAAGAAGCGCTGTAACTTTTAGCATCTCTTCGCGGTCTAGCATAAGCAGTCTATCGTGGTGCTCTTTTTCTAAAAGTGTCTTCTCTTCTTCATAAGCTTTGTTTGTTCTGCTATCTTTTTCATAACCTTTTTTAGTGAAAATTTTAACATCAACAACCACGCCTTCCATTGAAGCTGAAGCATAGAGCGATTTATTTACCACATGACCAGCTTTTTCGCCAAAGATAGCACGCAAAAGTCTTTCTTCTGGGGTTGGCTTAACCTCGCCTTTTGGAGATACTTTGCCAACAAGGATCATACCAGGCTTGATCTCTGTACCGATTTTAACGATACCGCTTTCATCAAGGTGCATAAGTTCCTCTTCTTTGACGTTTGGTATATCTTTTGTTATCTCTTCAACGCCGTCTTTTAGCTCACGAGCCTCGATCTCTTTTTCATAGATATGAACGCTTGTAAAGGCATCTTCACGTATCATTTTTTCACTAATAACGATCGCGTCCTCGTAGTTGTAGCCATTCCAAGGCATAAATGCGATTAGCGCGTTTTTACCAATAGCTAGCTCGCCTTTTTCCATGCTTGGACCATCGGCTATTATCTGACCAGCAAAGATCTCATCACCTTTTTTAACGATCGGATGTTGTGAAAATGTCGTATTTTGGTTTGTTCTTAAATTTTTCTCTAAAGAGTAGTGATCGATATATGGACCAGCTTCATCTTCACCAAGGATAAAGATATTTTTATTATCAACCTTTTCAACTACGCCGCCACGTTTTGCCTTAACACTCTCCCAAGCATCTCTTGCGATAACGCTCTCCATACCTGTTCCAACTATAGGAGCAGTTGAGCGAAGTAGTGGCACTGCTTGACGTTGCATGTTTGAACCCATAAGCGCACGGTTAGCGTCGTCGTGCTCTAGGAATGGGATAAGCGAAGCTGCTACACCAGCTATCATACCAGAGCAAAGGTCGATCAAGGTAACATCTTCTCTACGAGCAAGCATCATCTCACCCTCTTTTCTAACCTCAATCAAGTCCTCAACAATATGTCCATTTTCATCAAGCTTAGTTGATGCTGGAGCGATAACATTGCCTTCTTCTTGAGTAGCTGTTAGATAGACTATCTCATCAGTCACTTTGCCATCGACGACCTTTTTATAAGGCGCCTCAACAAAGCCAAGGTCATTTACTTTTGCATAAGTTGAAAGAGTGTTTATAAGACCGATATTTTGACCTTCTGGGGTCTCAACCGGACAAATTCTGCCGTAGTGAGTTGGGTGAACGTCACGCACCTCAAAGCCAGCACGCTCTTTTACCAAGCCACCCTCGCCAAGTGCAGACAGACGGCGTTTATGAGTAACCTCACTAAGTGGGTTTGTCTGATCCATAAACTGGCTTAACTGACCGCCTGTGAAAAATTCCATGATTGTCGCTGTGATCATTTTTGGATTGATAAGATCATAAGGCATGATCTCGTCAGTATTGTTGCTTAGGCTTGTAAATTTATCACGGATAGCCTTTTGCATCTTGACAAAACCAAGGTGTAGCTCACTAGCAAGTAGCTCACCAATCGATCTTATACGGCGGTTACCAAGGTGGTCACGGTCATCAATATGACCTTGTCCGTTTTTAACTTTTATAAGATATTTTGCAGTTTTGATGATATCTTCGCTAGTTAGCACAGTAACATACTCTGGCACGTCAAGCGAGAGCTTGTGGTTCATCTTCATACGACCAACTTTTGTTAGGTCATATCTTTCAGGGTTAAACAATATATCATTTACAAAGCTTTTTGCAGCCTCTTTAACTACTGGCTCGCCAGGTCTCATGACCTTGTAAATTCTAATCGCAGCAAGATCATTTTCATCATCAACGCCCTCAGTTTGTTTTAAAACTTTAAGCATATCATTGTCAGCGATAAATGAATTTATTATAGCGTCGTCAACACCAGCAGCAGAGTTGTTTATAATATCAATACTTTCATGCTCAGCTAAAATTTTTGCAAGTTTATTCTCATCAAGAGCAGATAGTGTGTCATATAAAATTTCGCCGCTTTCTGTGTTTATCACAGGGTTTGCCAAATATCTACTTATAAGTGCTTCGATCGGATACTCGACAAATTTAACGCCATCTTCGATTAATTTATCGGCTTTTTTCTTTGTTAGACGCTTGCCAGCTTGATGAAGAACATCACCCTCTTCATTTTTTATATCATATTCAACTCTTCCTAGATAATCCTCTGGGTTGAAAAGAGTTAAAAATTTATTATTTTTAATAACTAAATTTTGTATCGGATAAAATAGCTTAATAATGTCTTGTTTTTTATATCCTAATGCCCTAAACAAGATAGTTACAGGCACTTTTCTACGCTTATTTATCCTAACATATAAAATGTCTTTTGTATCATATTCAAAGTGCAACCAAGATCCGCGATCTGGAATTATTTGAGCTGTGTAGATAAGTTTATTTGCAACAGTCGCACTCTCTTCTTGTTTGAAGATAACGCCAGGGCTTCTATGAAGTTGATTTACAACAACACGCTCAACGCCATTTATAATAAATGAAATTCTATCTGTCATCAACGGAATTTCACGTATGAAAATTTCTTGCTCTTTTATATCTTTAACGCCAACTTTATCGCCAGTCTTATCATCTTTTTCATGTACGATAAGGCGTATTTTCATTTTTAAATTTACAGAGTATGTAAGACCTCTTTCTATGCACTCTCTGATTGTATATTTTGGTTTTCCAATCTCTGAGCTAACATATTCTAAAGTCAAACGATTTTGCGGATCATGTATAGGAAAAATCGACTTAAAAACTTTTTCGATACCGCTTTCTGTCTGATTGTTATTTAGATTTAAAAAATTATCAAAGCTCTTTTTTTGTAGTTGTAGTAGGTTCGGAACGTCTATCTCTTTAACGACATTAGAGAAGTCAACTCTAAGACGATTTCCTGAGTATAAGCTATTTAACATTGCATCTACCTCGTGGTAATTTTGAAAGAAAAGTATAGCCTTTTACAAGGCATCTAAAATTTAAAAAAGAGAGAGCCTCTGCCCTCTCTTGAAATATTAAGCCTAAATAATAAAAAATTATTTAAGTTCAACCTTAGCACCAGCCTCTTCAAGCTCTTTTTTAGCTGCTTCAGCTTCGTCTTTGCTAACGCCTTCTTTAAGAACAGATGGAGTTCCTTCAACTGCGTCTTTAGCCTCTTTAAGACCAAGGCCAGTAAGCGCCCTAACAACCTTAATAACGTTGATTTTCTTATCACCAGAATCAACAAGAACGATATTAAATTCTGTTTTTTCTTCAGCAGCAGCTGCACCACCACCAGCAACTGCACCACCAGCTACCATTACAGGAGCTGCGCTAACACCAAATTTCTCTTCAAACTCTTTTACAAGTTCGCTAAGTTCAAGTACAGAAAGATTAGATATGAACTCTAATACGTCTTCTTTTGTGATTGCCATTTTTAATCCTTATTATTTTTTAATTTAATTAAGCTGATTGTTCTTTTTTCTCTTTAAGCGCATTCAAACCAATTGTAAAATTTTGAATTGGCGCATTCCAAACTTGCAAAAGCATCGCAATAAGCTCATCACGGCTAGGCATTTTAGATAGAGCTTTAACTTTATTAACGCTTGCAACTTCGCCATCAATATAAGCTGTTTTAATTTTGAAAAGATCAGAATTTGACTCTTCAAATTTTGCGGCTACTTTAGTTACTGCTAATTGATCTTCACTCCAAAGATAGATATTCGTATCTTTGAGTTCCATTCCGACTTTATCAGAATTTTTAAGAGCAATATTTGCAAGAGTATTTTTAATAACTTGAACTTTTACATTTTGTTCTTTTGCAGAATTTCTTAAAACTTCAAGTTTTTTAACTGAAAGACCACGATAGTCACAAACTACAATAGCTTCAGCAGTTTTAAATTCACTCTCTAATTTTGCAACAACTTCAGTTTTTTCGTTACGTGTCACTTTTTCTCCTTTCCGACCGGTAATTTCAAGCAGAGCGGGTCGAATCAATTAAGCCCAATGGCCTCGGCTATCTCCAATCTAAGATATAAATTTGTCTAAATTCTTATTTTAAATCCATAACCTCTTGAGTATCAAGAGCTACAGAAGGGCTCATTGTTAAAGACAATGAAGCATTTTTTACATATCTACCTTTTGCAGTCGCAGGTTTATGTTTATTAATAGCTTTAATAAATGTTAAAATATTTTCATTTAATTGCTCTTTAGTAAAATTGACCTTACCAAGACCTGCATGTATATTTCCTTGCTTATCGACACGGAAATTTACCTGACCACTTTTTGCATTATTAACAGCTTGTGCAACATCCATTGTAACTGTTCCAGTTTTTGGATTTGGCATTAAACCTTTAGGTCCTAAAATTCTACCAACTTTACCTACAAGACCCATTAAATTTGGAGTAGCTATAAGAACATCAAAGTTCATTATACCCTTTTGGATATCCTCAACTAGATCATCAGTACCAACTATGTCAGCACCAGCAGCTTTTGCCTCATCAGCTTTAGCATCTTTTGCTATAACAGCAACTCTTACAACTTTACCTGTGCCAGCTGGTAAAACAACAGAACCACGAACCATTTGATCAGCATGTCTTGGATCAACGTTTAATTTTAACGCAATCTCAACTGTCTCATTAAATTTAGCAGAAGCTAGAGTTTTAACTGTATCGATAGCCTCGCTAAGGTTATAAATTTTATCTTGCTCTACTTTTTTGAGCAATTCTTGAAATCTCTTACTAGTTTTTCCCATAAATTTCTCCGCATATAAATTGCTTCCGTCTTTTGAAAATCAACCTGACGGTAAAGGTTTTAGTCTACTACTTCGACACCCATTGAACGAGCTGAACCAGCAATAATCTTAGCTGCTTGCTCTTTATCATTTGTATTTAAATCAACAAGTTTTTTCTCAACAATTTCTAAAACTTGAGCTTTTGTTAATTTACCTACTTTATTTTTTAAAGGATTATCTGTTCCTTTTGTTATACCTGCAGCCTTTTTAATAAGGTCTGTAGCAGGTGGTTGCTTTGTGATAAATGTAAAACTTTTATCAGCATAAACTGTTATAACGACCGGGATATTAAATCCAACCATATCTTTTGTTTTTTCATTAAAGGCTTTACAAAATTCCATAATATTAACGCCTTTTTGTCCTAATGCTGGACCAACTGGTGGGCTAGGATTTGCTTTTGTTGCGGCAATTTGTAATTTTATTTCACCTATAACTTTTTTAGCCATTTCTTGCTCCTTAAATTATCTTCTCAACTTGTGAATACAAAATATCAACAGGGGTACTTCTACCAAAAATAGAAACATTGAGTCTAAGCTTGCCATGTATCATATCGTATTCTTCAACGATACCTGTAAAGTTAGCAAAAGGACCTTCTGTTATGCGAACGCTTTCACCATCCTCAAAAAATATTTTAGGTTTTGGTGCCGCTCTTTTTTGAACTTTATCCAAGATAGTATTTATATCTTTTTCAGTCAATGGTGTAGGCTTTTTAGCCTCACCAATAAAACGTCCAACCTTTGGCAAAGACTGAATCTTATGCCAAAGAGCTGTATCAAGATCTAAACATGCAAAAGCATATCCAGGATAAAGAGTTCTTTCATTAATTTTTTGCTTACCGTTTTTTATCTCTATTACGTCTTCTGTAGGAACTATAACTTCTTTTAGTTGATCTTCGATACCGTGATCTCTAACTAAATTTTCAATTCCTCTTTTTACTGCCATTTCGCTACCAGCGTAAGTTTGTATAGCATACCATTTATGTGACATTATTTTTCCTTACTCTATATAACTTTAGAAAGAACAAAGGACATAATAACATCAACAAGAGCTAAAAAAAGTGAAACAACAGCGACCACGATAAAAACTGCAATAAAAGCATTTCTAATTTGTTCTTTAGTAGGAAAGATAACTTTCATTATTTCCAATTTAGATAGCTTTATATAATTTATAAATTTTTCCATAATCTTAACCTTAATTGTGGCAGGGCAAGAGGGATTCGAACCCCCAACCATTGGATTTGGAATCCAGCGCTCTACCGTTGGAGCTATTGCCCTAATAGCTACTTATTCTTAATTAGCTTTTTAACTTAACTTCTTTATGAACAGTATGTTTTTTTAATCTTGGGCAATATTTTTTGAGCTCAACCTTATCTGTAGTGGTTTTGCTGTTTTTTGTAGTAGTATAATTGATATCACCACATTCAGAGCATTTTAAACCGATTTTAATTCTCATATATATTCCTTATAGAAAGCCAAAGGGTTTCCCCTTTAGCATAATTTTATAAATTAACCAAGTATCTTTGAAACAACACCTGAACCAACAGTTCTACCACCTTCACGGATAGCAAAACGAGTACCTTCTTCAAGTGCAACTGGAGCTATAAGCTCAACAGAAATTCTTACGTTATCACCTGGCATAACCATCTCTGTGCCTTCTGGCAATGTAATAGAACCAGTAACGTCAGTTGTTCTTACATAGAATTGTGGTCTATAGTTGTTAAAGAAAGGAGTATGGCGACCACCCTCTTCTTTAGTTAGGATATAAACCTCACCCTCAAATTTTGTGTGAGGAGTAATTGATTTAGGTTTGCAAAGAACCATACCACGTTCAACGTCTTCTTTTTTAGTACCTCTTAAAAGAACACCAACGTTATCGCCAGCTTCACCTTGATCCATCTCTTTTCTAAACATCTCAACACCAGTAACTGTTGTTGTTTGTGTAGGTTTGATACCAACGATTTCTATTGTGTCACCAACTTTAACAACACCTTTCTCAATTCTACCTGTTACAACTGTACCACGACCTGAAATTGAGAAAACGTCTTCGATTGGCATAAGAAGATCTTTATCTGTAGCACGAACTGGAGTTGGGATATAGCTATCAACCGCATCCATTAGTTCCATAATTTTTGCTGACCATTCGCCATCTTGTCCAGCTTTTGCCTCTTCAAGAGCTTTAAGTGCTGAACCAGAAACTATCGGAGTATCATCGCCTGGGAAGTTATACTCGTTAAGTAGTTCGCGAATTTCCATTTCAACTAGTTCAAGTAACTCAGCGTCATCAACCATATCTGCTTTGTTCATGAAAACAACGATATAAGGAACACCAACTTGGCGAGATAGCAAGATGTGCTCTCTTGTTTGTGGCATTGGGCCGTCTGCTGCAGAAACAACTAGAATAGCGCCGTCCATTTGGGCAGCACCAGTAATCATGTTTTTTACATAGTCGGCGTGGCCTGGGCAGTCAACGTGAGCATAGTGACGTTTCTCTGTCTCATACTCAATGTGTGAAGTAGCAATTGTAATACCACGCTCTTTCTCTTCTGGAGCATTATCAATATTATCATAATCTTTTAGCTCAGCAAGACCTTTGCGTGAAAGAACAGCAGATATTGCAGCTGTTAAAGTAGTTTTACCATGGTCAACGTGACCGATAGTGCCTATGTTTACGTGTGGCTTGTTGCGTGAAAATTTTTCTTTAGCCATCTTTTCCTCCGTTATGATATGTGTCTTTATCTAATTCAAATTCGTATAGTAATATAAAATCATATAAACCAGTGGAGCTCATAGCGGGACTTGAACCCGCGACCTCTTCCTTACCAAGGAAGTGCTCTACCTCTGAGCCATATGAGCGAAAAACGCTTGGCTGAGATGATTTTAATCAACATACAAACAACTAAAAATTCATGAAAATAAAGATGGAATAACTGTGTTTAGTAAAATCTAGATACAGCTCCCAGTTTACTTTCCCAAATTTTGGAGCGGGAAACGGGGCTCGAACCCGCGACCCTCAGCTTGGAAGGCTGATGCTCTAGCCAACTGAGCTACTCCCGCATAACAATGGTGGTGAGACGTGGATTCGAACCACGGAAGACATAGTCAGCAGATTTACAGTCTGCCCTCGTTGGCCGCTTGAGTATCTCACCTTAAACATTAATAAGTTATTTTGGTATTTTCTGGTCAAACACTGTTACAAAAATGGAGCTGGTGAACGGACTTGAACCGCCGACCCACTGCTTACAAGGCAGTAGCTCTACCAACTGAGCTACACCAGCACCTGTTTTGTGAAGTCGCAATTATAGCCCAAAATAAAATAAAAGTCAAGGAGATTTTGAAAAATATTTTATCTAATTTTTTTGCAATAAAAAATCTATAGAATTTATAAAAATTTCAAAAACACCCGCTAGGCTAAGCTGCTTTTACCAAAAAACAAAGATAAATTTTACATATACAAAATTTCATATTTTCATAATTTTATTTTTTTTAAAAGCTAAAATTTCTATAATTACGAAAAATTACAAAGGATTTAATATGCAATTTTTACCTTGGGCGATAATTTTACTGCTAATTTACGTGATCTATTTCTTAATGATCCGCTATGAAAAAAAGATAGCGACGCTAAGCAAAATGATCGAGCAAAACAGCAATGGTATCAAAGAAAATAGAGACCTTATAGGTCAAAACAGATCACTAATCGAGAAAAATAAACACAACATTGAGAAAAATACTAAAGATATTACAACAAATGTTGAAAAAATAGACATCGACTTGGAAGATTAATTCTTCCAAAATTTCTCTTCTTTTTCCTTTTTTATCAAATTTTCGTAAGTTTGCATTCTTATATTTACTGGCTCTAAATTTATACCATCTTTTTTTATCTTAAAATATTTCCCGTCCATCAAGCAATACTCTGGCACGAGGTCATATCGCTTCGAAAGTGGCAAAACTCTAAAGCTTAAATTATCTAGTATCAAAGGCTCTTTGTGTAAATTTTCCCAAACAGCTAGCACCATATGATATTTTTTCGTATTTTTTTCCTGAACGACTAGAAGACATTTTTGATTATCTACACCAAGATCTTTTAGGCTATCACGCTTTGATATTGCATACTCTTCGCAGTCTCCGCCACCTCGCCTTAAAAACTCGCCTCTAGTGCTCCACACATCGACATTTGTATTGTAAAAATCATCATATCTTGGCATTAAGGAATTTAAGTATGAATTTATGAGCTCTAGCTTTCTTATAAAGCTTTCGTGTTCTATTTTTTTCATAAAATTTGCATAGTGATTTAGGATATTTTTGCAAATTTGATTTTTGCACTGAGATATATTTTTTGGAGAAATTTCAAAATTATTTGCAAAAAGTGAAGAGACAAAAAAGAAAAGAAGCAAAATTTTACGCATGCAGCTGCTTCATCAAAAGCACAAGACCTATTCTATCTTTCACATTTAGCTTGCTGTAAATCGACGTAGTGTGCGCCTTTACCGTCCTTAAAGTAATGCCTGTTTGCTCTGAAATTTCATTGTTTGTTAGACCTTGATATATTAAGTTTGCGATCTCTTTTTCACGTGAGCTAAGCTCGCTTAGATCAGACTTTTTCTCTAAAGTCTCACTTTCATTATTTATATATGAGCCAGTTAGCTCTCCGATCATCGCTTGGATAAATTCTGGATAAAGCCAAACTTTGCCATTTAAAATCGTCTCAAAGGCATCTTCAAAGTGTGTCTTTCTCATGTGCGAGTTTGCATATCCTTTGACACCAAGAGCCAGCAGATGTTTGCCTTCACTAAATTTTGGTTCGTTTGCAAGGATTAGACATTTTATATTTGGAAAAGTTTCATGAATGGTTTTAATATTTTCATCAAGGCTATCTTTAAAAGCGTTTGTATCGATACCGGCGATATCAACCTCGTCGTTTAAATTTACAAAAAAATCCTTTTTGTTGTGAGTAAATTTCACATCGTCATCTGAAAAATACCCTCGCCAAAGATTATTAAGCGAACCATTTTGAGTAAAAAAAACCACATTCATAACCATATTTCCTTATATCACATATAGGTTTGCTCGTAAATTTTTGACTCATTTACGAAAACGATCAAGTAGCGCTCCTTGCCACTATTTGCCTCAAATTTATAACTAAAAGTGGATAAAAATTTCTCAACCACTTCTTTGTCTTCTTTTAAAAAAATATTCATCTCAAAACAACCATTTGATATAGCGTATCTATATGGCACGCTAAGAGATAGTAAATTTAGATCAAAGTCCAAGCTATCACTGCTTTCATCGTAGCCGTTAATTGATATCTTGATGCTGCTTACTAGCTCATCTTCTATCTTTAGCCCAGCTAAGCTGATATGCTCTTCTTTTTTTAAATTTATCATCTCATCAAAGCTTTTTTCACAGTCTTTAAAGAGAAATTTGACGACCTCTCTTCCGATTAGATCGCATATTTTGCCATCATTTAAAATGACAAATTCCTCAGCTAGCTTTGCTCTTGAAATTTGATATTCGCTAAAATTTCGCTCAAAGCTAGCTGACTTTTGCATTATCGCTCCGTTAAAGCGTTTTGTTTTGCTTTTAAGATAGGCTTTAACAGATAGTCAAGTATCGTCTTTTTACCAGTGATGATATCAGCTGAAACTATCATACCAACCTTGATCCTAAGTGGCTTTTTTTCTGTTCCAAGATAGTTTTTCTCAGTTTCTATCCTGACTAGATAGTAGCTCTCGCCTGTTTTTTCATTTGTCTCAGTATCGGCACTAATCTGCGTTACTTTACCTTTTAAGCCGCCATAAATACTAAAATCATACGCCGTAAATTTAACCATTGTATCAAGTCCAGGTCTTAAGAACGCAACGTCAGCTGGCTTAACCTTTACCTCAGCGATGAGTTTATCTTCTAGTGGGACGATCTCTGCGATATTTTCACCTGGCTTGATAACGCCAGAAACTGTATGCACCATCATCTTACTAACGATACCATTTACAGGAGATCTCACATAAGTTCTTTCAACTCTATCACTTAGGCTGATTTGCGACTCGTTTATCCTTGCGATCTCAGCAGAGACTTCGTTTAGCTCTTTTTTTGCATTGTTTTTAAACGCCAGCTTTGCCTCTTCTATCTTATTTTTCGCCTCTTTTATGGTTGATTCGACCCTTGGTACAGCAAGCACAGATGCGTCAAGCTCGCCCTTTAGGTCATTTACACGTCTTTGAAGCTGGATATACTCGACCTCACTAACAAGACCTTTTTTAAAGATAGGCTCCATGATCGCTTTTTCTTTTAAAACAAGATTATAGCTATTTTGAGTTTGAGAAATTTTATTTTTAAGCTCATTTAGCTCACTTTGGCGCTGGTGAATTTGCTCTGTTAAAATTCCTATTTGCTCGTTTAGGTGATCGATGTTTGAGTTATGCAAACTTATCTCGTATCTTACAGCTTTACTATTGTTCGCATCTCTTGTTTCGTTGTAGTCAAATTCTTTATCATTTGCTTCAGCATCAAGCCTCATAAATTTAGCCTGAAGCTCATCAAGTCTTAGCTTTGACTCGCCGTAGCTACTTGTAAAATTTTTATTATCAAGCCTGATTAAAATTTGATCTTTTTTAACCTCATCGCCCTCTTTTACAAAAATTTGATCTACGATACCGCCCTCAAGGTTTTGTATCGCTTGGTTTTTACCTGATGGGATAATCTTGCCACTACCTCTTGTTATCTCGTCTATCTGTGCCCATGAAGCCCACAAAAGTAGCCAAAATACAGTTATACTAACTGCATAAAGTATCTTTTTTGAGGTTGATGGAGCCTTTGCCAAAACCGCTTCTGAGAGGCTTGACATAAATTTTAAGTCATAGGCATCGTAGTTTTTAGCTTGGATGTTTGACTTGATGCCATCTACGCTATTTAAAATTTGATCTCCAGCGCTCTCTTGCTCTTTTATGTCGCTTTTTTGAACCGGCTTTTCGTCTGGCTTTAAATTTTCATTTTGTTGATTTTTTATATCTTCTTGCATAATCACTTCCCACTAAGTCTAGCTAAAACTTCGTCTCTTGGACCATCTAGTAAAATTTTGCCGTTGTCCATCACTATGAGCCTATCAACAAGATCGAGCATCGATGTTCTGTGAGTTACTAAAATCATGGTTTTATTTACGGTATTTACCTTTAAATTTGCTTTTAGCTTGCTTTCAACTGTATTATCAAGCGAATTTGTAGGCTCGTCAAGCAAGATGATAGGACTATCAAGCAAAAATGCCCTAGCCACGGCTATACTTTGACGCTGACCGCCACTGATGCCATCGCCCCTTTCAAAGACAGGCATATCAAAACCAAGTGGGTGAGCATTGACATATTCATCAACGCCACTTACCTTAGCCGCCTTAATGATCTGCATATCATCGACATAAGGAGCTTTTTGAACGATATTTTCTCTAACCGTTCCCTTAAATAGCACAACATCTTGTGGCACGTAGCCGATATTTCTTCTAAGGTCAGCTGGGTCTATTTGATTTATATCGATACCATCAATTAGCACTGAGCCCTCAGTAGGTGCGTAAAGACCTAGGATTATCTTTTGCAAGGTTGTCTTACCAGAGCCATTTCTGCCGATGATGCCTACTTTCTCACCCGGCTGAATGACAAAATTTATCCTATCAAGTGAGCCTTTTGTGGTGTCTGGATAAGTAAAGCTAACGTTTTTAAACTCTATCTTGCCATCAAAAGAATTTCTTCTAACAAATTTCTTGCCCTCAGGTCTTTCAACTGGCATCTGCATGATCTTGCTAAGGCTTTGATAAGCTGTCTTTGTCTGCTCGAAATTTGCAGCTAGTGAGGCTACTTGACCCATAGGGGCAATCGCACGAGAACTAAGCATAACAGCAGCGATCAAACCACCCATAGTAAGGTGCGTATCTTGTATCATATAGACACCAAGAACGATGATAGCGATGGTGTTTAACTGCACCAAAAATGAAGTCACAGTTGTGATTGAAGTAGTGATTATTTTTGATTTGATGCTTCTGTTTGCTATCTCGCCAGTCGCCTCCTCCCAGTTCCACTGCACGTGACCGCTAGCACCAAGAGTTTTAATGGTCTCCAAGCTGCTAAGGCTCTCTATCAAAATTCCATTTTTCATAGCTGAAGCCTCAAATGTGCTCTTGATCGCATTTTGAAGTGGATCTTTTATAAAAAATGTATAGCACAAAATAGCTATCATGATAACGATAGGTACAAGCACAAGGTAGCTTCCTATAAAATAAGTAACTATCAAAAAGATTAACGCAAATGGTAGATCCACAATGGCAGCAAGCGAAGCAGATGAGAAGAAATTTCTAACTGTGTCAAATTCTTTTAAGTTGCTAGCAAATGAACCAACTGACTTTGGCTTATTGCTAAATTTCATATCCATTACTCGCTCAAACAAGATAGAGCTCATAATGATATCGCTCTTCTTGCCTGCAATCTCAAGAAAATATGAACGAACAAATTTTAAAAATAGATCGATGCCATAAACGACGCTCACACCAAGCGCTAGAACCCAAAGTGTCTCAACTGCGTTATTTGGCACAACGCGGTCATAGACGTTCATCGTAAAGAGTGGGCTTGCAAGGACAAATAAGTTTATGATAAAGCTTGCAACAACCACGTCTAAATAAATTTTCTTAGAGCGCTTTAAAGTGCCCCAAAACCAGTGGTCATTGCCAGCGTCGATGAGCTTTGTTGAGCTTGTATCTTCTGGGACAAATTCACGTTTTAGATAGTAAGCATAGCCTAGATACTCATCTTTTAGCTTGCTTGTTTCTATCGTACTGGTTCCAGTTGAAAGATCAGGCGTGATAATATTTGCCATCTTTTTGTCTTCGCTGAAAGATTGCAAGATGCACGCTTTTTTGCCTCTAAGTATCAAGATACAAGGCAAAACTAAAGGCGAAATTTGATCAAGGTCTTTTCTGACAAGCGTCGATGCAAAGCCAGCACGAGAAGCTGCACGAGAAAATAAAGACTTCGAGCTCTTTAGTGAAAAAAGCTCGATCTCTTCGCCATCTTTTACAGGCAAACCGATAGTTAAAGCATCGGCACTATAAGGGTTGTTATGAAGTTTGGTAAAGATCACCAAACATTGAAGCAGTTCGTCTTTTATCTTATCGCTATGCATCTATCATCCAATATTTTTGATTTCATCTATGTAAATTCCTTGCATATTTTTAATGCCAAGCTCAATTAGCTTACTCTTTTGCTCTTCACTCTCAACGCCGATCGCAATCAAAATGATATCTTTTGAGCTTAAAACAACATCTAGTGATTGTTTTGTATTTGCTCCTGATTTATCACTTAAAAAGTCGATTAAGACGCTTGACTGGATCTTTACGTAGTCTGGATTAAATTCTTTTAGCTTCTCAATGCCTTTTGCGCTGAGTTCAAAGTGGTCAAATCCAAAACCAAAGCCGAGTTCTTTTAATTTTTTAGTAAGTCTAACTATACTTTCGATACTAATATCATCTTTGTTTGGAATTTCTATATAGTTTTTAGATTTTGAAATTTGAGCGATTTTTTTAAGTGTAGCTTCAAATTTTGAGAAATTTTCATCCGAGCTTAGTATTTCTTTACCCAAATTTATCGCCAAGCTTCCTTGAGGCAAGATATTTTCAGGCAAAATTCTAGCGATTCTATTTAGGATATGAAGATCGAGCATCGCACCTAAATTTAGCTCATTTACCATTGGCATAAAGTATGATGCCATACGCCATTTGCCCTCGCTATCAACGAGTCTTAGATAAAGTTCGTACTGCTCGAAGTTTGAGTCAAAACCAACTACTTTTTGAGCTGCAAATTTAAATTTATCCTCTTTTATAGAGTCAAAGATAAGCTCTTTGTATTTCTCTTTGCCGATGACTAGGGTGTTTTGATTTACATTAAATTCTTTGCAAGTAAAGCAGCCAGCCAGTCTTGCACTAGCCAAAGTAACGTCAGCTGATGTAAGTAGCGTCCTCATATCAGTGCTTGGCGAATACTCGACAATAGCAGCATTGACTGGGCATTCGCTATCATTTATAGAGAAATTTGCATAGAGTTTTTTAAACTCAGCCATGATCTTATCGTTTAGAGCTGAGAAATTTGATGAGTTTTTACCGTAAGAAAGCAAGATAAAATCGTTGTCATTTAGCCTTGCAACGATCGCATTTTGGTCATTTTCGGTTGATTTTTCTTGTAAAATTTGGGCTATTTTTATGATGACACTTTGCCATTTTTCAAAGCCAAGAACGCCTTTTAGCCCTGCTAGATCTTTAAAGCTAACAAGCGAAGCAACACCGCTTGAATACTCTTCGCTTGCTAGATACTCACTAAATTTAGTTTGGAAAAATCTTCTATTGTAAGTGCCGCTCATAGAGTCTTTATATAAAAGCTCTTGATACTTGCTAAGTGTTGCGGCCTCTCTTTCAAATATGTCTTGAACCTTGCTAACCATCGAGTTCATGGCGAGCACCATCTTTTTAAGGTCGGTTGTGAATGGAATTCTCTTTTGGATGATAAATTTATTATCAAGTATCGCTTCAGCTTGATCTTGCACCTTAACAAGTGGTCTAAATATCGCCTTAAGAGCAAAAAACGCCACGACAAGAGCGATGATGATCATTAAAGCTAGAAAGTTAAAAATATTTTTTGAGTTTGAGTAAAGCTCGTTGTAGGCAAGTGCTGTGCTGCCTTGAACATAGAGAGTACCAAATTTAGCCCAGCCAGTCATGATCTCGCTAGTCGCAACAGGAGCTTCAAATTTAGCGATCTTGTAAAACCACTCAGGGATATCTTTAACGATAGTTTGTTGAGAATTTTCTATAAGCACCTTGCCATCGACATCTTCAAGTTTAATGAGCTTGTATCTGCCACTATCAAACATAGAATTTATCATCGTTTGTGCCAAAGACATATCCTCAGGATCAACAATCGGCTTTAAAGCAAGTCCAAGTGAGTTTGCTGTGTGTCTTGCGTTTTCACCGAGCTGGTCGTTGATGTATCCATTTAGGCTCTTAAAATTTAAGTAGCCAACAGCCATAAAAATCACGATGCCAAAAGCTATCACAGCGATCATAATCTGTTTAAATAGCGTCATAAATCCTCTTTTCCTATCCTATCTATTAGTTCCATCCACTTAGGATTTTGTTTTTTATTTCCACCTGGTATTGCCTGACCAAGACCTTCTTGTTTTGCCAAGTATAGCGAATCACCGTTGAAACTATAAACTGGCACAAGGTCTGTTCTTTGAGTTGCGATTTTTATTTTACCATTTATGTTGTCTAAAATTAATGGAATAGACTTTGGTGTATCATAATATGCCAAAACCATATGTGCTTGGTTATATCTTAAGGCTTTAACGTATGTGAAGTATAATTTTTGAGTTGGAATTCCAAGTTGCTTTAGGGTGAAATACTTTGCGATAACGTAGTCTTCGCAGTCACCAGCGCCTTTGCCTACAAATTCCATTCTGGTAGCCCAGTAATCTTTTTTGTGCCAAATTTGCATATCATCAACCCACCTAAAAGAGTTAAAAAAATCATTTACTTTTATTAATTTCTCTTGTTCGGTTGCATCTTGCAATGAAGTCATTAAAGAATTTAATGCCGATGCCCTTCTTCTTGCATCTTCTCCATAAATTTTAGCCACCTTTGCTATCGTTGTTTGTTTTATAAAATCCCCGACAGCATTTAATGCTAATAACGAAAAAAGGACGCTTAAAGTAAGCGTCCAGAATTTTGCTTTGACCCTCATGGTCATATCACTTTTTAAATTTTTATCTTAAGTCGTTTTGAATACTGCAAGCGCCTTGAATATATCTCTTAGCAAAGCCTGGCTCAAAACTATCTGAAACCATACCCATGTTATCTAGCAATCTATATTTTGCATAAGATAGTGCAGTCTCAGTTGTAGCAATCTCTTTTAAAGCTGTGTTGTACTCGTTTTCTGCATCAAGTAGATTGATAAGGTCGCGGCGACCGATTCTAAACTCATCTTGATATGCGTCGAGTGTAGCCTTAGAATACTCAACATGTTGGTTTAAATACCCCATTTTCTCTTGGCTAAGAACATAGTTTTGCCATGAGAATTCTAAAGACTCTTTAAGCTCTCTTACAAGGTTGTCCATGGTTTGTTGCTCTTGTTGGGCAGCAAGTTGGCTTTTCTCTTTGTCTAGTTTATCGTTACCTTTGTTGTAAAGGTTATAGTTTAGTCTTAAAAGAGCATCAAATGTTTGCTCTTCATAATCATCATATAAAACATTTGAGTGATCATAAGCACCTGATACAACAAGATCTAGTTTTGGCAAGAAAGGTGCATTTTTCTCTTTTACAACTGACTCAGCCATAGCGATATTTGATCTTTGAACTAGAAGCGTTGGATTACAAAGAAGAGCTTTGTCATAAACAGCCTCTTTAGTGCTTGGCAATGGCAGGTTAAACTCAGGCATTACTAGGTTTTTAGCAGCAACTTTTCTTCCATATAGTTTTTCAAATGTAGAAAGAGCGTCTTCGTAGTTGTTTTTAGCAGCTATGTAGTTTGATTGGGCCAAAGTATAGCGTGAGCCAGCTTGTCTCTCTTCAGAAGCTACGCCGTAACCTGATGCGGCTCTATCTTTGATTTGGTTATAAATTTCTTCATGGCTTTTTACATTTTCTTCTTCAATGTCAAGAATTCTCTTTGTTTGAAGAACTTGCAAGTAGGCGTTCGCAGCACTAAGCGATAGTCTATCTGCAGCTTGAGCCACTGTGTAAGCAGCTGAATCAAGCCTTGCACTTTGAGAGTTGATTCTATTTTTATCGGCACCACCATTATAAAGGTTCTCAACTAAAGTTAAAGATGCACCAGATACTCTACCATCACCTCTTCTCGTTGAAATTCCGTCATCAAGACGTTTTCTCTCATATCCCACTCTAGCAGCTGCATCAAGTGTTGGATAATAAGCATTTTTAGATATTTTTAGATCTTTACCAACTTGTAAGTAGTTAAATTCTGTAGCTTTTAAGCTTGGATTTTCATTTAAAATAGTTTTTACAACTTGTTCTAGAGTTAAAACATTATTATCAGATTGTGCTACTGGTTTAGACTCAGCCGATATAGTTTGTTCTATCTTTGATTTTTGATCTAATTGAACATTTGTTGCTGAAGTTTTCGCTACCATTACAGCATCTTTGTAATCTGGCTGATTTTTTAATGTCACTAGTAACTCATTGGCTCTATCTTCAGAGACTGGAACCGTATCAATATACAAAAATCTTCTTCCACCAACTTCATAAATACCTATAGTTAATTTTTTATCTATTTTTTTATTTTTTATATTTTCAATAGTACTATTAATTTTTGATTGACTGTCTTCTTTAGTAAAGGAAGTCAAAAAAATTCTATATGAATTATCCTGAGCAAACAATACTGTTGTAGCTAACGCACTAATTGCTAATACTTTTTTCATAAATAAATTTCCTTTTTACTTTAAATTAAAATTTTGTAATCAAGCTTAATGCTTAAACATTCTCTTACACTAATATATACTAAGAAATATTAAATGCGGCTTAAGCATATTGCAATAAAAATTATATTGTTTTAGAAAATCGCCTTAAATTTTCAGGAATTTTCTTAAGATACTCATCAAAGCACATTGCAATATTTCGTATTATCAGCGTTCCTGTCTCATTTACGCTGATTTTATCTGTCGTAACATCGACAAATTCACTTAAATTCTTTAGCTCTTCAAGCTCATTTTTGAAATGTTCAAAGAAATTTATATGAAATTCATCCTCAACTGCCTTGATATTAAGCCCAAAATTACTCATCAAACTCATGATTACGCTTTTTCTAAGCAAATCTTCATCGCTTAGATAAATTCCCTTTGCGTATGGCAACTTTCCACTATCGATCGCTTTTTCATACTCATCCATATCTTTATGATTTTGCGCGTAGTGTCTTTTGCACTCGCCGATACTTGTGATGCCTATGCCAATAAGATCAGCGCCACCTTTTGTCGTATATCCTTGAAAATTTCTATGCAAAGTGCCATTTGCCAAAGCACCAAAAAGCTCATCATTTGGCTTTGCAAAGTGATCCATTCCTATCATTTTGTAGCCATTTTTAGTCAAAAACTCGGCTGTAAATTTTAAAATTTCAAGCTTCACTTCTGGATTTGGCAAGGTTGTCTCATCAAATTTACGCATTGACTTTTTTATCCATGGCACGTGAGCGTAGTTAAATACTGCAAGCCTATCAGGATCAAGCGTAAGAGCAAGCTCAAGCGTCTTTTTAAAGCTCTCTAGGCTTTGATATGGCAGACCGTAAATTAGATCCATATTTATTGATTTTATGCCCTTTTGCCTAGCCATTTTTACGGCATTTTGAGTGATCTCATAGGGCTGAATTCTATGAATTTCTTTTTGCACTTTCTCATCAAAGTCCTGCACGCCGTAGCTTATGCGGTTAAAGCCGTGAGATATGAGCACATCAAGCTGCTCGTTTGTCAAAAATCTCGGGTCTATCTCGCAGCTTATCTCAGCCTCTTTTGAGAAATTTTTAAATTTAGCCTTGATAAGTTTGATGATCTCATCAAGCTGGGCAGCATTGTAAAATGTCGGGGTGCCGCCGCCAAAGTGCATCTGCAAGACCTCAGTGCTTGTGTCTAGATGGCGAGCTAAAATTTCAAGCTCTTTTTCTATATATCTTATATATCTCTCTTTGCGGTCCTCTTTGCTCGTGTAGATGACGTTACAGCCACAAAAATAGCAAGCACTCCTGCAAAATGGCAAGTGCAAATAAAGCGAAAGCGGCCTTTTTTTATCGCGGTTTTCAAGCTCTTTTACGTAAGCCTCATAGCTAAATTTGTCACTAAACTCCGGTGCTGTCGGATAGCTCGTATATCTTGGTCCTGGCCTTGAATACTTCACATACGCACTAAAATCAATCATCTGCCCTGCTCCTTGCCATTTGGATCATCTCTTTTATATCTACAAATAAATTTGGATGCTCTTTTTTGATATTTTTTACCAGCTTATCAAGGTCGATGTTAAACTGCCTGCTCTTTTTATCGTGAGCGATCTTTTTGATCTCATCCATCGCAACCACCCAAACATCGCTAAAATCAACTGGGATATTTTGCCAGATCGTCTTTTCAAGCCTTAGGTCAAAATTCTCTTTTTGCGACTCTTTTAAGGCCTCTATCAAAGCTGAGAGCGATTGTACAGAAATGACCGTGTGTAAATTTTGATTTTCATCAATGCCAAACCACGGCTCTTTCGAGTCCCAAGAGCCACTTTTTAAATTTAAAATGTGCTCGTTTGGATTTTTCGTTGAAACTATCTCAAAGACCGTTTTTTCAGGCTCGCTTAGCCCAAGGTTACTACCGATCTCATCTATCTCATCATATATATTTTTCTCTTCACTCATCTTCTTCTCTCGTCTAACCAGACCATCACGCCCTTTTGTGCATGAAGTCTATTTTCCGCCTCGCTAAAAATTTCATCCGCGTGCCTTTCAAAGACCGCCTCGCTCACCTCGTAGCCTCTGTAAGCTGGCAAGCAGTGCAAAAATATTGCGTCTTTTTTAGCTAAACTCATCAAATTTTCATCCACGCAGTATCCAGCAAAGTCTTTTAGCCTCTTTTCTTTCTCGGCCTCTTGACCCATCGATACCCAAGTGTCCGTAGTCACTACATCGGCACCATTTACGGCTTCTTTTATATCATTTGTGATAAAAATTTTCGCACCTGAAATTTTTGCGTTTTCATTGGCCATTTTTAAAATTTCAGCATCCACCTCGTAGCCTTTTGGCGTGGCCACTCTTAGCTCAAGGCCAAGCTTGCTTGCTAGCATGAGCCACGAGTGAGTCATATTGTTGCCATCCCCTACGTATGCGACCTTCTCGCCTGCGCTAAATTCAAGCATGGTAAGATAGTCCGCCATGAGCTGCACTGGGTGAAATTTATCACTTAGCCCATTTATCACTGGTACGCTTGAAAATTTAGCAAATTCTTCTAGCGTCTCGTGTTTATCGACCCTAAGCATAGCCATATCACACATCCTGCTTATAACTCTAGCGGTGTCACGGATCGGCTCGCCACGTCCTATTTGTATATCATTTTTACTTAAAAATAGCGCATATCCGCCAAGCTCATGCATGCCTACATCAAAGCTCACTCTCGTTCTAGTTGAGCTTTTTTCAAATATCATCGCAAGCTTTTGGTCTTTAAGATATGGCTTAAATTCTCTAGCCTTCGCCTCTTTTTTGATCTTGCGGGCTAAATTTATCATCTGCTCGATTTCGTCTTTACCAAAGTCATTTAGCGTCAAAAAGTGCCTCATCTTAGCCCCTTAAAATTTTAGCCGCTTCTTTTGCGTGATAGGTGATGATCAAATTTGCCCCTGCTCTTTTAAAGCCGATTAATGTCTCCATCATGACGCGCTCATAGTCGATGATACCAGCTTTTGCGCCAGCTTTTAGCAGTGCGTACTCGCCGCTTACGTTATAGACGCAAAGTGGCAGAAGTGTCAAATTTCTAAGCTCTCTAACGACGTCAAGATAGGCAAGTGCAGGCTTTACCATCAAGATATCAGCGCCTTGTGCCTCGTCTTGTAAACTCTCATTTATAGCTTCAAGGCGGTTTGCGCTGTCCATTTGGTAGCTCTTTCTATCGCCAAAGCTTGGTGCGCTTTGCGCTACATCACGAAATGGCCCGTAGTAGGCTGAGGCAAATTTAGTCGAGTACGCCATCACTGGTAAATTCTCAAAGCCATTGCTATCAAGCGTCTCTCTCAGCGTTGCGATGATGCCATCCATCATGCCACTTGGTGCGATCATGTCGGCGCCATTTTGAGCGTGTATCAAGGCTTGTTTGGCTGAAATTTCAAGTGTGGCATCGTTGTCGATGGTGTTGTGTACGTGATCGATTATGCCGCAGTGGCCGTGGTCTGTATATTCGCAAAAGCAAAGATCAGTGACGACTACTAAATTTGGAAATTTATCTTTTATGGCACGAAGCGCAGTTGCGATGATGCCGTCATTGCTTAGTGCGTCGCTGCCAACGCTATCTTTTAGGCTTGGTATGCCAAATAAAATGATCGATTTTATGCCTAAATTTACTATTTCTTCGCACTCTTTTAAAATTTCATCGATACTCATTTGATAGACGCCTGGCATCGAAGCGATCTCGTTTTTAACGCCTTTACCCTCGACTACAAAGAGTGGATAGATGAAGTCATTTACGCTAAGGCTAGTCTCTCTTACCATGTCTCTTAAAGATGGATTTATTCTTAATCTTCTAAAACGTTTAAACATATTTTTGCCTTTTCTTTGTTAAAATGCGTGATTTTTAGCTAGTTTAGCACAGTTGGAGTAAATTTAAAATGAAAATAGAAATTTCAAACGCCGCAAATCTACCCTCAAGATTTGGCACTTATAAGGTTCAAGCCTTCAAAGAAGGGGCAAAAGAGCACCTTGTGATCTACAAAGAGCCTTTAAGCGAAGTAGTAAATCTTAGAATTCACTCCGAATGCCTAACTGGCGATGCGATCGGGAGCCTAAAGTGCGACTGTCGCGACCAACTTGAAGCGAGCCTAAAATACATAGAAGAAAATGGTGGCATGGTCATCTACCTGCGTCAAGAGGGCAGAAATATCGGGCTTTTAAACAAGATAAACGCTTATAGCCTCCAAGACAAGGGCTTTGACACGATAGAAGCCAATCACCAGCTAGGTTTTAAGGCTGATGAGAGGACGTATGAAGTGGTTGATTTTATCCTAAATCACTACGGCATAAAAGAGGTAAATTTACTCACAAACAACCCTTTAAAACTTCACGGACTAAGCTCAGTAAAGATCGTAAAACGCGTGCCTATCGTCATCAAGCCTAATAAATTTAACGAAGGCTACTTAAAAGTAAAAAAAGAGCAAATGGGGCACATCTTGTGATGAAAAATGAGCTTTGCTTGCCAGCAGAATTTGACGAAAAAGTAAAGGCTTACGCTCAAATTTTTGCTAAATTTAACAAGGTTCATAGCTTAAGCAACTATAAAGACATAAGCGAGCAGGTGCTTGATAGCATAAAGCCGCTTGAGATTTTTGACCTAAGCGCCAAAACGGCGATCGATGTGGGCAGTGGAGCTGGCTTTCCAGCGATATTTTTAGCCCTTGCGATGCCGCGCACTAAGTGGCACCTTTTTGAGCCGATAGCCAAAAAGTCGTCATTTCTAAGCTACGCTAAGATCGAGCTTGGTTTGCAAAATTTAGAAGTTCATAGCCAAAAGATCGAGCTTGCAGATAAATTTACGGCTGATCTCATCACCTCAAGGGCGCTTAGCAAGACAAAAGAGCTTATAAAAATTTGCGAGGGGTTTTATGATGAGAGCACTAAATTTCTCATATACAAGGGCTCAAGCGTCATGGATGAAATTTCAGGCATAGACGCGCAAATTTACAATGAAAAAAATAGAAACTACATATATTTTAATCTCAAAAACCAAGAGGAGATACGTTGAAATACTTGCTTTTTGTAGCGATTTTGGTTGCGATTTACATCATATTTTTTAAAAATAGAAAAAAAAGCGATAAGATAAGCACCAGTAACTTCGCGGAGTGCAGCAAATGCGGTGTCTTTAGCGACATCGACCAAATGGTGCTAAGGGACGGAAAATACATCTGTAAAGAGTGCATAAAGGGTAAGAGATGAAAATTTTGGGTGATGAGCTGATCAAATTTGAGCCATTATATCTTTGCAAAAGCGAAGATGAAATTTCAAGCGATAGGCAAAATCTCTTTAAATTTGATAGAAATTTGATAAAAAGAGCGCTAGAAGCTGGAGCAAACTTTAGTATTATCGCAAATGACATAAACGAAGCTATCATCGCAAACGCCGCTGGAGCAAAATTTATTATTGCCGATATTACGCTAGCAAAAGATCTGGCAAAAATCGCGCAAAACTACCTATTTGACGCGCTTATCGCTGTTTTGATCCAGAGTGAAACAAGCCTTTGCGAGCTTGCGAAATTTGAGATCGACGCGGCGATCCTGCCAAATGCTATAAAAAAATAAGGACAAAAATGGAAATTTTCAAAACCGCTTTTTTAATGGTTGCTTTGATGCTAGTTTTTATCGCTGTTGGCGGCTACGTGGGCGGCGAACAAGGCATGATGATCGCCTTTTTGATGGCGGCTGGCATGAACCTATTTTCATACTTTTTCAGCGACAAGCTCGTGCTAAAAAGATATAACGCCATCCCAGTCGATGAGAGCAACGCTCACGGCCTTTACGAGATCGTCTCTCGCCTCACACAAAAGGCGAATTTGCCGATGCCAAAAATTTACATCATCCCAGAAGAGGTGCCAAATGCCTTTGCCACAGGCCGCAACCCAAGTCACGCAGCCGTTGCAGTAACCGAGGGGCTTTTAAAAATTTTAAATGAAAACGAGATCGAGGGCGTGTTAGCTCACGAGCTAAGTCACGTAAGACACTACGACATCCTAACTGGCTCAGTCGCTGCCATACTAGCTGGAGCTATCGCGATGGTCGCAAATTTCGCCAAGATAGGCACCGTAGCCGGGCAAAATCAAAACTCACAAAGAAACGCCAACCCAGTAATTATGCTAATCATCGCAGTTGTGATGCCTCTAGCTGCTACGATCATCCAAATGGCGATCTCAAGGGAGCGCGAGTACAAGGCGGACAAAGGCGCAGCCTATCTAACGGGACACCCAGAGTGGCTGGCCAGCGCGCTAAGAAAGCTTGAAAACTACTCAAATTCTTACGTTATGCAAAACGCAAGTGAGCAAAGCGCTCATATGTTTATCGTAAATCCATTTGGCTCGCTAACTAGCAAGCTTGGTGTGCTTTTTAGAACGCATCCAAGCACTAGCGACAGGATCGCCGAGCTACAAAAACTAGAACGAGAAATCACAAAAGAAGTGTAATTCATAGTATAGTAGTAACCTTGATAAAAAGTCTATATTTTTACAAATCATTAATTTCATAAACCCAAAGCACAAATTTATTATAAAAAGTTATACTAACTGTACACCTACAAATAAGTAATTTAGATTTTAAAAATTTGCCACCGTGATGCCCTTTGCTCCGCACTCTACTTGCAGTTTTGCAAAGTATGGCATCTTGTGCGTTTTGGTATGTGGTCTTAAGCTTACGTTAAATTTATCAGCATATTTTTGCATTTTGTCTAAGTTTTTTAGCACTATCTCCCTGTCTATGAGCAGTGCTGGAGTGTCTATTTCGGCTATTTTCATGAGCTATCCTTTCTTTTTCCTTAGATTTTAACCCTAATTATTTAAAAAAGGATAGCTTTTGGCACTTTAAATTTTCAAAGTGTTACTTTTAGGCCTTTCTTGCGCCGATCTTTGGTGCGTCAAACGCCCTGACACGTTTTGGCATGCCCTTAAATTTCTCGACCTCGACAAGGCTAGTGTGGGCGGTGTTGCTCTGGCTCATTTTGCTTGATGGCACGTCTTTTGTGAGCACGTTTAAATTTCCGTGCAAGCAAAGGCTCTTCTCACCTGGCACATCTGGGTCGTACCAAGCGCCCTCGCTTACGATGACGACGTTTTGTGGCACGTCCTCGGTAACAAACGCGCCGCACAAAATTTCACCCCTGTCGTTGTAAATTTTCACCACGTCACCCATTTTTATCCCTCTAGCCTCGGCTGTTTTTGGATTTATGAGCACTGGCTCGCGCTCTGCGATCTCGTTAAAATGGCGAAGCACAGAGTTATTTAGCTGCGAGTGAAGTCTAAATTTAGAGTGCGCGCCGCTGATGGCGATAGGGTATTTTTTATTTTTTGCGCCCAGCCACTCAAAGGGCTCAAGCCACGTCGCATGCGGTGGGCAGTCGTCGTAGCCAAAGCCAGCGACCGTTTCAGAGTAAATTTCTATCTTACCAGATGGCGTTTTTAGCGGATTTGCCACTGGGTCATCGCGGAATTTCTTGTAGTTTGTAAAGTAGCGTTTTTTCTCATCGACCTTGTCAAATCTAAAATATCCCTTCTGCCAAAACTCATCAAAGCTTGGCATGCTCTCATACCCAAGCCCAGCAGCCTTTTTAACGGCATCTTCGTAAATTTCTTTGACCCACTCTAGCTCGCTTTTGCCCTCGGTAAATGCCTCTTCTCTGCCCCACTCTTTTGCAATGAGCCTTGCGATCTCGAAGTCGCTCTTACTCTCGCCAAATGGCGCGACAAGCGGCTTAATGGCAAAGAGATACTCGTTAGTTGAGTTTGCCATCTCGATGTCCGTTCGCTCGCACTCTAGCGCAGCTGGCAGGACGATGTCACTAAATTTAGCCGTGCTCGTCCAAAATGGCTCGCAAGTGATGATCGCTTGCACTTTTTGCATAGCTTTTATCGCCCTGTTAGTCTCTGGATGTCTTGTAAATGTCGAGCCGTTGGCGTTAAACATCACTCTGATTTTTGGTAGCTTGTAGCTCTTGCCATTTCTAGTTATCTCTTTGCCAGGGCTTAAAAGCGCGTCTATGAGCCTTGAGTTTGGCAGCTCATAGCCCTTAGTCTTTGGCACAAGACCGCTATCAATGAATTTTTGTGGCACCTTTGTCTCAAAAGCCGATAGTTTTGGCGCTATGAAGCTCTCGTCAGCGTTTTTGTGCATGCCGTCGTTTGTGACAAAACCACAACCCTCTTTGCCGATGTGTCCAAGCATCGCATTTAGTGTCACAAGCGCCCAGTAGGCCATCTCGCCGTGATCTTGCCTTTGGATGGCGTAGCCACTAACTATGACTGAGTCGTTTTTAGCTAGATCCTCACTAAATTTCGCCAGCTCCTGCTCACTCACGCCACAAATTTTGCTTGCCCAAGCTAGGTTTTTATTGACCCCGTCTTTTGTGCCGAGCATATACTCTTTAAATTTATCAAAGCCAACGGTGTATTTTTCTATAAATTCTTTGCTATAAAGCCCCTTTTCAAAAAGGTAGTTACGCATACCTATCATCATCGCCGTATCGGTGCAAGGCACAACTTCAAGGTACTTTGCGCCAAAATATCTTGCGCTTTCGTTGTGATAAACATCGACGCTATAAATTTTCATCTCGCCGCTCTCGCCCTTTTTTCTGATCTCATCGTAGTATTTATATGAGTTGTGAAGCGGCACGCCAATGGCGATCTTGTTTGAAACGACTGGGTTTGTGCCCCAAAATACGATCGTTTTGGCATTTTTTAAGATAGCCTCCCACTTTGTTGGCGCGAGCGTTGGATCAATCGAGCCTGTGATGTGAGGCATGATGACAGTCGCTGCGCCGTATGAGTAGCCACCAAGCTCATTTACATATCCGCCAAGCACGTTAAGTAGCCTCTTTGCGGTCTTTTGGCTGTGGCCAACTTTGCCAAGGCTACCCCACTGATAAACCTGTCCGTATATCGCTTCAGCGCCGTATTTATCAAAATTTTCTTTTAAAATTTTCGCACTTAGCTTTATCGCCTCATCCCAGCTCACGCGCACAAACTCCTCTTTGCCACGAAGCTCTGGCTTTGGGTTGTTTGGGTCAGCCAAAAAGCTCTTTCTAACAAATGGATATTTTACACGGCTTTCATTTTGGATATGATCAAGAAGTGCGTTGTTTAGCTCATTTGGGCACGCATCGCCCTCAAATGGCTCAGTATCTACAACGCGGCCTGCGATAGTTTTTACATAAAATGGGCCAAATTTGTTTGCGCTTAGCCCGCTTTGCTTGTCAAAGAGCGCCTGAGCTGCTCCGTCAAGCTCTTTTGCTTGAAGGCTTGCTGCACTTAAGGCACCAAGCTTTAAAAAGTCTCGTCTTTTCATTTTTTCTCCGATTTTGGTTAAATTTACTGTTTTTGGTTGGTTTTATGAGTTATAAATTTAGTATTTTGTATCATCTTGTCATGAAAAGGCCTTGTAATGTGATACGCAAACTTGCGTCTAAATTGCGTTATTTTAGCCAAAAAAATATTAAAGGATAAGAAATGGTAGGATTTTATGTAAATGTAAAGTTAAAAGCTGGATGTGAGGCGAAATTTGAAGAAATTTTAAAAGAGATCGTGCCAGCTTCAAGAAAAGACAAAGGCTGCATAAGCTACGAGTGTGGCGTAGTTGCGGGCACTAAAAGCGAATACTGCTTTATGGAGAGCTGGGAAAATTTAGAGAGCCAAAAAGAGCATATGAAGAGCGCTCACATGGTGAAAAATGCGGCTGCACTGGAGGCTTGCAAAGAGAGTCAAGAGGTGAAAATAATAAATTTTGTAAGCGTAAAGGAATAATATTTGCTTAAAAAAGGGCAAAATTTAAAAAAAATGAGCGAAGAAAAGATGCTTGAGATGATAAACGCGACTGCCGATATTATGTTTATGGCTATACTTAGAGGACGTGTGAGCCTTGAAGCCTGCAAAAAAGATAAGGAGTTCATCGACGCTTTAAGAGAAGAGCTACTTAGCAAAAACCCAAACAAGCTCAAAGTCGCGCAAGACTCGCACCAGATGATCGCCATTTTCGAAAAATACCGCAATAAAAAATAATCCCATTTAAAATTTAAATCCATTTGCCGATATAGTGTTAAAGGATTTGACATGATAAACGCACTAAATGGACTTAATCAAAGCTTTAACTATCAAGACGCTTTTAATAAGCAGCCAACAACTATTGAAAATTTAGACAGAGTAAAAATTTCTCCCAATGCCCTAGACTTCAAGCATCTATCACTTTCTGGCTACTCGTCAAATGATAAAATTTCTATCTGGGGCAAGATGAACGGGCTTGATAGCTCTATGGGTAAAGATGAAGTTGCTAGTCTTAAAAATTTCGTTGATAGCACGAAGCTTTGGAGGTTAAATTCCATCATCACTAGCGAGAAAAACGGATTTAGCGTAGATGAGTTTAACAAAACTTACAAAATATCTGCTAGCACCGACAACCTGAACATTCTAATCAATCACGCCAATGGCACACTTTATCTAAACCGTGAGGCTACAAATTTACTAGACTCTGATCTAAGTATCGATAAATTTAAAGACAAATGGCTGGAATTTACCGCCGAAAGGATACTTGGCGAGCATGCAAATGTGAAAATTTCTTTTAAGGATGGCGCTCTCTCTTATGAGCAAACATCGGCTAAAAAACGCATAGAAGTCCTAGGTCAAGCGATGCCGCATCGTGTAAGCTACGCTGATAAAAATAGCAAAGATGAGTTTTTGAAATTTCTAAAAACAAGCTATGAAAAGGGCGAAAATATCGCTGATGTGCTGCAAAATATCGCTCTTGTGCCAGTTAGAGAAGATGGCGATGAGGATATAGAAGAAGAGAAATTTAAGCCTATGCAAGTTACCAAAAAGAGCGTGACCTATACCAATAAGGATATAAAACGCGAATTTTTTGAGGAATTTATAAGGCGCGAGGTCGAAAATGGCGCGAGCTTTGACGATCTGGTGCAAAAGCTAAACAAGCTAAAGCCAAAGGATATAATAGCTTAGCTTTATGGTTTAAATTTTAGGGCTGGCTTAGCGCGCTAAATTTTATTCAGGCTTAGATTTAAAGAGCTAGCTTAGCTCCAAAATTTCTACTCAGGTTTAAAATTTAAAGAGCCAGCTACCCCCCCCCAAAAAAAAATTTCTACTTTGGATTATTTATACTTATCACCATATTTTTCTCATCTAGATATAGTCTAGCAGCCTCTTTGATATCGTCATTTGTGAGCGCTTTAACCGCATCTATATACTCATCAGCCGTGTAAAGTGGCGTGTTAAAAATTTTATTTGAGATGATGAGACTTTGCCAAAACTCAGGCTTTTCGTAGTCTTTCTTTATAGAAATTTCACTTTGCGCCTTAAAATCCTCCAAATGTTTTGGCAAAAGTGCGCCATCACGCTTGATGCTAGCTATTATCTCTTTTATCTCGGCGATGATCTTATCCGTGTTTGCAGGGTCGCAAGTAAAGCCGATCACCGCCTTTGAGTGCTCATACGGATAGCGAGCGAGCCTAGTATTTAAGCTAAAGCCGTATGTTTGACCTTTGTCTTCTCTTATCTTTTCTCGAAGCGCCGTTTTTAAGACTGAGCTTAGCGCTCTTAGCTTGACCACCTCTTTGAAGCTGTATTTTGTATCTAAATTTACGATATCCATGCTCACATCGCTTCTTTTTGTGCTTTGATACTCCCTTTTAAAGATGTGCTGCCCTTTGATGCTTCGCACGCCGTCATCTTTAAAAGTTTCGGCCTCGCCAAGCTTTGGCAAGGTGGCGATATACTTTTTAACAAGTGGCAAAAGCCTCTGCTCATCGGTGTCGCCGATGATTACGAATGTGTATGAGGCTGCGTTTGTAAATTTATCTTTGATAATCTCTTTTAACTCATTTAGCTTTAGCGCGTCGATCTGCGCCATCTCAATGGGCGCTCCACGCCTATTGTTTTCGTAAAAAAACTTGCTAAATTCGGTGCTAAATTTATATTCAGGTAAATTTTGCTCTTTAGCTAGCTCATCTTTTGCTCTTTGCTTTATCCTCTCAAGCACGTTTGCATCGGCTCTTGGCGAGCTAAACTCTAAATTTATAACAGCTAGCAGCGAGCTAAGATCGCCACTGCTTGAAGAGCCGTAAATGCCCTGTGTAAGCGCCTCTATGCTCTTTTCGTAGCTTACTATCTTGTCGTTTAGCACCTTTGAAAGCTCGTAGTTGTTAAATTTGCCAACGCCACTTTCATTTGTAAGCGCAACCGCAAAGCCGCCAAGCTTAGGATCGGCAAGATCTGAAGTACCGCCCTTGCTAATGGCTGCAAACAAGATGCTATCTTTTTTGGTGGCTAGTGGCTTAAAGATGACTTGCGAGCCATTTGGCAGCTTATAAGTGTAGATGCCATGCTTTTGATCAAATTCTTTAGAAACGATATCTTTTGGCTCTAAATTTTCATTGCCAAGGCTCTTATTTAGGCTCTGGCTAGCTAAATTTGTATCATAAGGTTTTGCCTCATCTTTTAGCTTTAAAAAGGTATCTTTGCTAAGCTTAAAGCCATCTTTGCTAAAGACTCTCACGCGCTCATCAGGTATGGCTAAAATTTGCCTAAATCTAGCATTAACATCCTCTAGCGTGATCTCGTTTAAGAGCTTTAGGCTAAGGTTTTTGCTATCTTCATCGCTTAGCACAAAGCCGCCATTTTCGATCATATTTAAAATTTCACTTGCATAAACGCTTGATTTTTTAGTTTTTGAGCGTTTAAATTTAGCCTCTACATTTGCCACAAATGCCTTTTTCACATCGCTAAAATCGCCTTTATTAAAGCCAAATTTCTCAATGCCCTTTAAAACGCTTAACATATCTTTAAGGCTAGCGTTAAAATCATCTCCGATCACATTTGCCTCAAAGCTATAAATTTTTTGCTTTGCTTGAAGCGTTTGCGCCATAAAATCAACACTTAAATTTGATGAATTGTTTGCATTTTTTTGCTCATAAAGCATATTTATAAGGCTAGCTATTAGCGCATCTTTTAAATTTCGCTTCACATCAGCCTCGTTTGAAACCGGCTTAAATTTATCAAAAAAGCTAAGTCTTACAAACTGAGCTGCCGTCTCGTTTGCGTCGTAGTTAAAGACATTTAGCCCATCTTTAAAAGCGATGCTTTTGTCTGGATGAACGTATGAGTTGCTGTTTTTTGCTGCGCTAAAGTTTTTTTCTATCAGGGCTTTTATCTCGTTTTTATCAAAGTCGCCAACAGCCACAAAGCTCATAAATCTTGGCTGATAAAGCCTCTCGTAAAACTCTTGCATGTGCTTAGCATCCACGCTTTTTATCACGTTCATGTCGCCTATTGGCACTCTTTTTTGATAGATGCTACCTGCAAAGATGTCCTTGCTCTGGGCAAGATAGAGCCTATATGCTGGCGTATTTCGCTGGCGCTCCTCCTCCATTATGACGCCTCGCTCCTTATCAAGCTCACCTGAGTCGATCTTTACGCCATCGATCCAGTTTGAAAAGACCTTGAAAACATCCTTTAAATTTTTCTCATTTACATTTATGCTTAGCGTGTAACTCGTCTGATCGTAGCTTGTTTGCGCGTTTAGATCAGCGCCAAATTTAACCCCAAGGCTCTCGAGCTGTTTAATGAGCTCATTTTTGCTAAAGTCACGGCTACCATTAAACGCCATGTGCTCCAAAAAGTGCGCAAGCCCCTGCTCGCCCTCTCTCTCATCAGTCGAGCCTGAGTTTACGACTAGGTAAAAGATGGCTGTATTTTGCGGGAATTTATTCTCTTTTATATAATATTTAAGCCCGTTTTTTAGCTCGCCACTTAGCATATCCTTGTCATTTTGCAAGGCAAAGAGACTAAGTGCTAGGCACAAAAGTAGCAGAATTTTTCTCATAATCCGTCCTTTAAATTTCTATCTAAAAGCGGATTTTAGTATAAATTTTAAAATGCAAGATAAAGCTAGCCTGCTAAATTTGCAGGCTAGTTGGGAGGTGCTATTTTAGTTCGTATTTTTTAAGCAGTGCGTCGTAGCTGCCGTCTTTTTTCATTTCATCTAAAATTTGATTTATCTTAGCGATAAGCTCGCTCTCTTTGTTTTTGTCAAAAGCGATTGAAAAGCCCTCGCTACCATCAACCTCTTTGAAAAATGCCTCTACTTCAGGGTTTTTCTTGATAAAGCCATAGCCTATCGAGCTATCAAGGATAACTGCGTCAAATTTGCCAACTTTTAGCCCCATGATGAGTGGCACAGTATCTTCTGAAGGCACTACTTTTGCGCCATTTATCGCATTTGCAGCTAGCTCTTGGATGGTGCCTTGTTGCACGCCTACTTTTTTGCCAGCTAGCTCCTCTTTAGCTTTTAAAGCGTCGTTGCCTTTTTTCTTTAGGTAGATGTTTTCAGTTAGGTAGTATGGCTTTGTAAAGTCAATCGACTTTAGTCTATCAGGAGTCGCGCTCATCGCACTTATGATGCCATTTATCTTACTAGCTTTAAGCGCTGGGATGAGGCCATCAAAGCTCATATTTATGATCTTGTATGAAAAGCCAGCACGCTTTGAAATTTCGTCTATCAAGTCGATGTCAAAGCCTGTTATTTTGTTGTTTTCATCGATATATTCAAATGGTGGGTAGTTTGCCGCTGTGCCAAATTTTAGCTCATTTGCACAAAGAGCAACAAAAGCTGTCAGTAAAAGAGCAAAGATCTTTTTCATAATAGTGTCCTTTAAGGTGATTTAGTAGCTTAATTATCAGTATTTATCTATTAAAAATTGTTTAAATTTACAATAAAAGAAAAATGCTATAAATAATCGTATAGCAAAGTAGCATATAAATTTTATGGATAAGTTCTATCCCCTAATTATTTTAAGGGATAGAATAATAGGAGCTCTAAGGGTAAGTTAAAGATTAAAATTTATTCTTTCTTACTTCACTTACTATTGTCTTTGCCATATTATCAACATCGCTTGTTACTTCATTTGCTTTATTAGCAATTACAACATTTTCTTTTGTTAGATTATCTATTTGGGCAACTGATTGATTTATCATATTTATGCCTTCACTTTGCTCTTTTATAGACTCACTCATCTCATTTATTGATTGAGCTAATACATTTGCATTAGCCTCTATCTCACTTAAAGATTTTTGAGTTCTCTCAGCTAGCTTTCTAACTTCATCAGCAACAACTGCAAATCCTCTACCATGCTCTCCAGCTCTGGCTGCTTCTATTGCAGCATTAAGAGCTAGTAAATTTGTTTGATCTGCTATATCTCTTATTATTACGATGATATTTTTTATCTCTTCAGATTGTCTTGTTACATCTTCTGCTTTTTGACTTATTGCATTCATTGAGCTACTCATTTGCTCTACTGCTGCTGCGCTTTCTTGTAAGCTATTTGCTTGGATACTAGCTGAGTTAGCTACTTTAGATACTGATTCAGCTAGAAGTTTAGCTTTTTCTTCAAGTAGCTGTGCTTGGCTTAAATTTGAGTTTAGCATAGAGCAAACTACATCGCCCATGTTTGATACTCCAAGTATCATAGCCTTTAGGTCAGCCTCTAGCTCTTCATTTATCTCAACCTTTGCTGTAAAGTCATTTTTAGTATATGAGCTAAGAACATTTGTTATGCCCTTTAAATTTGCTGAGATAGATGTAAAGAATTTGTTTAGTAGCTCTTTTAGTTCATTTAGCGATGGGTTGTTTGGAGTTGAGCCTATCTTTGCTCCAAGGTTTCCTTTGATCATTAAATTTGCTACCTTATTTAGCTCATCTATCATAGTGCTATCTTTTTTGATGCCAGCTATGACTTTATCGATGTTTTCATTTATCGCTTTACTCATCTCGCCAAATTCATCATTTGATCTCACCTCTAGCTTGCTTGGTGCTTTTGCTTCGTAAGTTACAAATTTAAATAGATCATCAAGCTTAGACTGGATGGTTTTTATAGGGTTAAGAGACTTTTTAAGTAAGAAATAGACAAATGCTGAGAGGATAACGATAAATAGCACTGCTAGGATTAGCTGGATCTTTAGGAGGGGCATAGTCTGGCTCGTGAAAGTATCGGCATTTATCGCAGCAACTGCGAGCCAGCCGTCGTCATTTATAGGTAAAATTTTAGCAGTTACATTTTCGCCTTTTTCGTTTGTATAGGATATGAGACCATTCTCATCAAAATCTTTATTTGCATATTTTTGAGCTAAAAGTTTTGTGGATTTTACAGCTTTGCCAAGTAGGTCTAATGTATCATGAACTAAAACTACGCCATCTTTGTTCATAAAATATATATAACCAAACTCAGTCTTTCCCATGTCAAGCAGTTTTTCAGCAATGCTTTGACTATCAACATCTATACCACTTACACCAACTGCTTTACCATTTTTATAAAGTGCAGTGGAGAATGTGATGACTAACCTATTTGTTGTTGCATCTACATAAGGTTCTGAAAAGACTGTTTTGCCACTATCTTTAGCTTCCTTATACCAGTCTCTTGTCCTAGCGTCATAATCATCTTTTTCCTTAGTTAGTATTTCACCGGTGCTTACATATAGTTTAGGCTCGCTTTCTATGCCATAATAGATATCGCCAACGATATCATTAGAGTTTTCTTTTTCTGCTTTTAGTTTAGATATAAATTCATCATCGCTATTTAAATTTGTCAAATTTTTAGTAAGTCTCTTTGAAGCATCGCTATAATCAGCAATAAAACTTTGTGCTACTGATTTTGCATCTTTTAAAATTTGATCTTGATTTTGACTAACTAACTCAATAGTCTTGTTCTGAGCGGTGTAGTAACTAGCAGCTGACATAGCCACAAACGATATACATAGAGCAACTATTAACATTAGTGCTATTTTATTGGTGATTGACTTCACACGAATTCTTTTACATATGATTTTATGTTGTCTATATCGGCTAGTTTAAAAAGAGCTATATAGCTTTTGAGATATTTTTAGCGGAAAAAATGTAATTTTTTGTCTAAATTTAAGGTCTATCTTTTATTAAATTTAAAAGATTTTCTCTGATATTTTCGTTAGTTAAATTTGAAATTTCGCTGTAGAAATTCCCATCTTTATCTAGCAGGTAGATAGCAGAGCTGTGAGCGACAGAGTAGCCCATAGCAGAGTTTTTAAGATGCATTTTTTGGTATTTTACGCCGTAGTTTTTAGCAACTTTTGGCAGGTTGTTCATCTTTAGCCCGTCTGCATCTTTGTAGAAATTTTTTGCCATTAGGGTTAAATTTTCAGGCGTGTCACGCTCAGGATCAAGAGTGATGAAAAGTAGCTCAAAGTCGTCTCTTTTTAGTTTATTTAGCTCATCGCCCACAAGAGAGAGCGTAGTAGGGCAGACATCGGGGCAGTAAAGATAACCAAAATATATCGCTTTATACTTGCCGTTATAATTTTTAAGGCTCACTTCGCCATGCTCTGAAAGCGCCTTAAAATCATACTTGTTTGGCTTTATAAAAAGCATCGCAAGACCAGCACATATTAAGATTATTATTAAGCCCCAAAGTGTCTTTTTCATCATTTGCCCTTACATTTTTAGATCAAGATCGACAAAAAATCCAGTATCCTTTTCGCCATCAAGCAGCTTAAATCTATACCTCATAAGATCGACCACGCAAGCACTTAGTACGACTTGGGCTATTAGATTATCGCCTCTTTGATCAAGTCTGGCTTTTATCAAGCCCATGTTCATGTTTATGCCATCGATTACAAGATTTGGATCTTTTAGCCCTAAATCTTTGCCATTAATGATCTTAAAGCTAAACGGCCTCATCGCAAAGATCGGTCTTGGCGAGATGTCTATCTTTAGCTTAACGCCATTAAATTTCACCTCGCAAGCATCTTTGTTTAGATCGCATTTTAGAGGATCAAGCGATGTATTTACATCGGCAAATTCAGGCGGATCCTCTTTGCTGACCATAAATTTATGACCCATCCAAAAAGCGCCTGCCACGATAAAAATGAGTGAAAAAAGGATTAGAATTTTTTTCATTATTTAAAGTTTTTGGTTACTCCGATATTATCAAGCTTGATGCTCTCGCCGTTGCTAAATTTAAGCTCCAGATCAACCTTGTCACCATCTTTTATAGGTCTATTTAGATCCATAAGCATGATATGAAGACCGCCAGGCGCTAGCTTTGTCTCGCTATTTTTTGGGATCACGGCGTCTTTAACCTGAACCATAGCCATCATGCCATTTTCCATCTTGTGAGTGTGAATTTCAGTGCTTTTGCAAACACTTGAATGAACGCCAACTAGCTTTACATCGGCATTTGAAGCGTTTTTGATATTCATGAAAATAGCGCTATTGTTTGTGCCAGGCTTTGTGTCTCTTGCTCTGACATTTTCTAGGCTTATATCTGCCGCCATAAGAGTAGAAGCTGCTAGCATAGCACCAAAAACAAGTTTTTTCATATTTTTTCCTTTATGGTAAATTAATAATGGTTTTCAGATTATACATATAAAGAAACTAAAATTCCCTTTAAAATTTAAAAATTGAAATTTTTTAGGTTATAATTACGCACTAAATTTTACTTTTTGGGACACTTCACTTGAAAAAGATACTATTTTTCTTCATCGCGTTAGCGCCTTGTCTTTTTGCCCAAAATTACGAAGAAATTTACTTAAAAAATGGCCCATCTGCCGTCATAGAAGCCATTGAAAAGAACATTTTAAGTAAGGACTACTGGCTAAAAAAGCTTAAAGACAAGGACGTTAGATACGGATATTACGACAACGAGATACTTCTAAGCGTGGTTGATAAGACTGACAAAGAGCTTGAGGTCATCTCTTATAAAGACGGAGTTACAAAAAAACTCTTTAGCTCAAGCGTCATCGTTGGCAAAAATGGCGACAAACTGCTTGAAGGCGACCTAAAAACGCCAGTTGGCGTCTATCAGCTCACACGTAGATTTACACCAAACGACAGATATTTAGGGCCTCTTGCTTTTTCTCTCTCATATCCAAATTTACTTGATAAACTCGCAAAACGTAATGGCAGCGGCATCTGGATACATGGCTATCCGCTCGATGGTCAAAGGACGGATGAGCTAAAGACAAAAGGCTGCGTAGCTATGCAAAATGACATTTTGATGAAATTTGACGAAGTTATAGACCACAAAAAAACGCTCGCTTTTATCTACGAGGACAAGCGCCCAGAAGCAAGCGTGAACGACATAGCGGTGATCATCTCTGGAATTCTTAACTGGAAAAAGACTTGGAGTGAGAGCGACATTAATAGCTATTTGAAATTTTATGATAAAGATTTTGAGCGATATGACGGCATGAGCTTAGAAAATTTTAAAAATATGAAACGAGCGATCTTTTCTAAAAAAGAGAAAAAACATATCGCTTTTTCAAATTTTCTCATCACGCCTTATCCAAACCTTAAAAACGACAAGCTCTTTCGCGTGAGTTTTTATGAGGATTATGCTGCTGATACGCATAAATTTGCAGGTCAAAAGACCCTTTACGTCAAGCTTTATGGCGATGAGATGAAAATTTTTATAGAGGAGTAGAAGTGGAAAAATCTCAAGAAGTAAAAGAGAAGATAGAGAAAATTTTAGAGGCGAGGTCTGCATTTTTTGCTGAGCTAGACCGCCAAGTACCAAAGAAAAATGGCACTGACGCCTTTGACTTTAGCAAGGTCAAAGAGGCTGATCTAAAAGAAATTTACGCTAAATTTTACGCATTTGACTACAACGTAAGAAAGCTCTTGCCTGACGTTTATAAAGCTTATGATGTGAATTTCAATGTCTGAGATACGCTTAAACAAAGCAGCTTATATCCACAATCTAACTAAAATTTGTGACAAAGCTGGCGGAAAAGAAAAAGTGATCGTCGTGCTAAAAGATAACGCTTATGGGCACGGCGCAAGGCTCATAGCTAGCGAGGCTAAGAAATTTGGCATAAAAAACTGCGCTGTAAAGAGCGAATTTGAAGCAAATGAGATCGCTGATATCTTTGAAAATATCTTGATCCTTTCGCACATCCCAACAGGCGATGAGAGCGCTAAATTTACCTACGCCATAAACGACATAGACGCACTTTTAAAGATAAAAGAAAATACAAAAATCAACCTCGCCATCGACACTGGCATGCATAGAAATGGGCTTGATATAAGCGAGCTTGATTATGCATTTGAAATTTTAGCTAGAAGAAATTTAGAGCTTCTTGGCGCTTATACTCACTTTCGCGCAAGCGATGAGCTAAATGCTGATTATTTCGTGCAAAGAGAAAACTTTAACGCTGCAAAAGCGAAAATTTTAGCTCTTTGCGATGAGTTTGGCTTTAAAAAGCCGATTTTTCACTCGCACAACTCAGCCGCCCTTGAGCGAACGCAAAAGCTAGACGACGAGATGGTGCGTGTTGGCATCGCTCAGTATGGATATGCTCAGTTTAATGGCTCTTTAAATTTAAAGCCAGTGCTTTCACTTTGGGCAAAGCGCGTTAGCAGGCGGGTTTTAAAAAGTGGTCAAAGCGTGGGATATGGGGCTAAATTTATAGCAAAAGATGATATAAACGTCGCTACTTACGACCTTGGATATGGCGACGGACTGCTAAGATACAATGGAGATGGCGAGCTAAGACTTGCAAATGGCGAGATGGTACTTGGCAAAATTTCGATGGATAGTTTTAGCTGCAAAGATAGTGGCGAGTGGGTCTGTGTCTTTGAGGACGCAAATGTCTGGGCTAACTTTTTTGGCACGATAAACTACGACATCTTGGTCAAACTCTCGCCAAATATCACTAGAAAATTTATATAAAGGTAATATGTGAAAAAGTTTGTTTTATTAGCTCTTGCAAGCCTTGCTTTTGGTGTGCAAGAGAGTGAGTTTAAAGTCTATGAGCAGATACTAAACCAGCTTGATACAAAGCAGATCCCAGCCTTTGTCGTCCAAACTGCAAAGCCAAATTTACCAAGCAGGGTAGATGAGATGATCACGCTAAAAGATGTAAGCAGCGATGGGCTAAACATTCATGGCGAGTTTGTCTTAAACGAGACCAAGACAAAGAAGCTAAAAGGCTACAACAAGGCTCAAATTTCGGCTTTAAAGGATGAGTTTTATCAAAATGGAAAAGAGGCACTTTGCAACTCAGGCATGGCAAGAGCTGCGCTAAATCGCGGCATCACGCTAAGTGGTAGCTACGGCTTTGAGGGCAGACATCTTTTTGATTTGAAGCTGGATAAAAGTAGTTGCGAGTAGCCATTTTTGCACTATTTTTTTGCTCGCTAGCTCTGGCTCTGACGCCAGATATGGCAGCGAAAAATCACGCAACATACTACAAAAAAAAGCTCCCATTTATCTGCACGCCTACACTAACGCTTAACGATATCTTAAACGTGGGCGATACGCTCATCTACAGATACGCCGTCAAACACGCAAGAAAGCAAGAGATCAAAAGGCTTGAAGAAAAAGAACTTTTGGAATTTATCGAGGCTATAAAAAAAGAGAATTTAAGAACCGCCTGCAAGGATAAAGAAATTTTAAATATGCTAAGCATCGGCGTTAGCTTGGATGAAATTTTCTACTCAGAAAACGGCGAACTAATATTTGAATACACTATAGAAGATCGTGACTGTAAGATATTGCAGTGATATATAATTTCAAATATTTCTAATAATGTATAATTATAATAGCAAGCGTTAAAAATCTTATAATCTGCGCTCGTATCAAATTTTCAAACACATTTTAAACCAAATTTCACTCTTATAAACGCCGTCTAAATTTTAAGTGTTATAATTACGGCAAAATAACGATTTTAAGGAGAGTGTATGTCTTCACGCATTATCACTGGCGTTTTGATGTTTGTTGCTATTTTGGTAGTTTTTTTTATAGATAATTATATTTTAAATTTTATTTTGCTTGGTGCTGTGCTTTACTTTGCCTTTAACGAGTCGCTCAAGCTTTATGGCATCGATCACAAACAGCTAGTTTATGCAGCACTCGCATTTTACGTGCTTACATATTTTACAAATCCAATCTTCATAGCGATCCTTGCGATCATGCTGATAGCATCTATCCTTGCGCACATAAAAAGCGAAAATTTAAAGCTAGTTGCCCCTTTTGTCTATCCGACAACTCCTATATTTATGATGTGGATGCTCTACTCAGAGTATGGCATGGGCTATCTTGCGTGGCTTATCTTAAGCGTCGTTGCAAGCGATAGTGGCGCATTTTTCGTTGGCAAAGCCTTTGGCAAACACCCATTTAGCCCAAGCTCACCAAACAAAACCATCGAAGGCGCAGCAGGTGGCGTGGTAGTAGGCACCATAGTTGGCTGCGTCGTTGGAAATTTCGTAACAGATGGATTTTTTCAAATTTTATTTTCAAGCTTTTTAGTCTGCGTCTTTGCGGTCTGGGGAGATCTCTTTGAGAGCTATCTAAAAAGACTTTGCGGTGTCAAAGACAGCGGCACGCTTTTCCCAGGTCACGGTGGCATGCTTGATAGGATAGATGGCTATTTATTTGGCGTTGTTGCGCTACTTTGGTCGCTATCGTGGTAATACTTGGCTCAACTGGTTCGATCGGCAAAAATACTCTAGCGCTCTGCAAGAAATTTAATGTAGAGGTTGAGGCGCTAAGCTGCGCTAAAAATGTTGATCTTTTAAACGAGCAAATTTTAAAATTTAAGCCAAAATTTGTCTGCGTGGGCGATGAAAAACTAGCTAAAAATGTAAAAAACATTGAGCATAAAAAGATCTTTTTTGGAGAGGCTGGACTGCTAGAAATGCTTGAAATTTCAAGCTCAAAAAAGGTGATAAACGCCCTTGTTGGCTTTGCTGGACTTGCTCCTAGTCTAAAGACACAAGCGCTTGGTAAAAGGCTGGCACTTGCAAACAAAGAGAGCCTTGTGGTTGGCGGTAAATTTTTAAAAACAAGAGAAATTTTGCCCATTGATAGCGAGCATTTTGGGCTTAAATTTCTACTAGAAAATAAAACAACTCCAAGCAAGCTCATCATCACTGCAAGCGGCGGGGCATTTTATAAAAAACCGATCAAATTTCTAAAAGATGCTACGCCAAGCGACGCTCTAAAACATCCAAACTGGGATATGGGCGCAAAGATAACGATTGATAGCGCGACGATGACAAACAAGCTTTTTGAGGTAATGGAGGCCTACTGGCTTTACGGCATCAAAGATATCGAGGCCGTGATAGAGCCAACCTCAGCCATCCACGCCGTAGTCGAGTTCGTAGACGGCTCAAGTACGATGCATCTCTCGCGTCCTGATATGAAGCTAGCTATCGCGCACGCTATGCTTGAAAAAGTGAGCGAAAATATCGTCTCTCACGCAAATTTGCTCGATCTAAAAAATATCAAATTTCAGAGGATCAGCCTTAAAAAATACCCAGTCTTTTCACTAAAAGATGAAGTCTTAGCTAGTCCTGATCTAGGTGTCGTTATAAACGCTGCAAACGAGGTTGGAGTATTTAGCTTTTTAGAGAAAAAGTGCTCATTTTTAGATATCTCAAGGCTTATTTTAGGTTCAGCTAAGAAATTTAAGAGTCTTAAAATTTCAAGCGTAGATGAAATTTATGAAGTTGATAAAGAGGTTAGAGAATACGCAAAAAGGATGCTAAATGCAAAGGTATGAGGGGTATAAATTTGATCTTAGGCAAAGTCTCATCGGTGTGCAGTTTTTATTTGTCGCCTTTGGCGCGCTCGTGCTCGTGCCTATCCTTACGGGGCTTGATGCAAACGTCGCGCTCTTTACGGCTGGTCTTGGCACGCTACTTTTTCAGCTAATAACTAGAAAAAACGTCCCACCTATCTTTCTAGCAAGCTCGTTTGCCTTCATCGCTCCGCTTCAGTACGGCATCGAAAAATGGGGCATACCAGTGACTATGGGTGGCGTTATATTTGCTGGATTTTTCTACGTTGCGCTAAGTCTTGTGGTTCGCTTTGGCGGCGAGAAAATTTTGCATAAAATTTTGCCTCCAGTTGTAGTTGGTCCTGTCATCATGACCATAGGTCTGATACTAGCTCCAAATGCCGTTAAGATGGCTACTTCAGCTACTGAGATCTACACTCAAAACGTAGCGATGATAGTTGCAGCGACCTCGCTTATCGCTACTATCGTTGTTATGATGCTAGGACGGGGGATGTTTAGGCTCATACCGATCCTGCTTGGCATCATCGCTGGCTACATCGTGGCTTACTGCTTTGGCATGGTTGATTTTAGCGCCATCGCAAGCGCCCCTTGGTTTAGAGTGCCAAGCTTTAGCGCACCAAAATTTGAACTTGAATCGATCATCTATATGATACCTATCGCCATCGCCCCAGCGATCGAGCACATCGGCGATATGCTCGCTATCTCAAATGTCACAAAAGAGGATTTTTTGAAAAATCCAGGTCTTAAAAACACCCTTTTAGGCGACGGTCTAGCCACTTCGCTAGCAGCTTTTTTTGGTGGTCCGCCAAACACCACCTACTCAGAGGTCACAGGCGCAGTTAGCCTTACAAAAGCGTATAATCCAGCGATCATGACCTTTGCGGCGATCACTGCTATCGTGCTAGCCTTCGTTGGCAAGCTTGGCGCGGTGCTCTCAACCATCCCAGCTCCAGTCATCGGCGGTATCATGCTGCTACTTTTTGGCATCATCGCAAGCGTTGGCATGGAGACACTTATAAAAAACAGAGTCGATCTTGCTGATCCTAGAAATATGATAATCGTAGCCCTCATCTTCATCTTTGCCATCGGCGGCATGGTGCTTGACCTTGGTGCGGTTAAATTTTCAGGTATCGGACTTGGCGCGGTTACTGGTATAGTTTTAAATTTGCTTTTGCCAAAGACAAAGCATTACGAAGGATATTAATGCGTAAATTTAGACTTTTTCTAGCAGCTCTTGCGGCTGTAAGCCTTGCAAATGCAAGCGCACTGGACTATGCACTTATCAAAAAAGGTGAGCCAAGTAGCAATACTATGCTCTTAATCGGTGGCATACAAGGCGACGAGCCAGGCGGCTTTTTGGCGGCTTCTATCGTGGCGACTGACTACAACATCACAAAAGGCTCGCTTTGGGTCGTGCCAAATTTAAATTTCCCAAGCATCATCGAGCGAAGTCGCGGCACAAAGGGCGATATGAATAGAAAATTCGCTCACGTCGAAAAGGACGATCCAGACTACAACTCAGTGATGAAGATAAAAGACGTCATCACCGACAAAAACGTCACTCTCATCTTAAATTTACACGATGGTAGCGGATATTATAGAGATAAATTTATAAGCAAGGACGAAAATCCAGACAAATGGGGCAACACTTGCATAATCGACCAAAGCACGCTGCCAGGCTCAAAGTACCCAGAGCTTGAAAGCATCGCATCAAGCGTAAAAGACGTGCTAAATAAGCATCTCATAGATCCAAAACATCAATATCACGTCAAAAACACGCACACGGCGATGGGCGACAAAGAGATGCTAAAAAGCCTCACCTACTACGCTATCACGCAAAACAAGTCTGCCTTTGCAAACGAAGCTAGCAAAAATTTAAACGCCGAGCAAAGGACATATTATCACCTAGTAGCGATCGAAGAGTATATGAAAAAGGCTGGCATTAGCTTTACTAGGCCCTTTGAGCTTGATGTCAAAAGCGTGAAAAAGGCGATCGAAAAAGAGATCAGACTTGAGCTGTTTGACAGCTACGCTCTTAGCCTTAAAAATTTAAAACCAGTGATAAGCTTCGTGCCATTTAAAAAGGGCGAGCTAAGCTACCACTCACCAAATCCACTAATCGCCGTTATAAAAGATAAAGATACTTACAAAGTGCAGTATGGCAACCGCTCTGTCACAAGGCTAAAACCGCAATACTTCGAGTTTGCAAAGCCACTTGATAAAATTTCTCTCTTGAGCGATGGCAACGAGCTTGTGCTAAAAAGTGGCGATAAATTTAGCGTTAAAAAGAGCTTTAAAGTAAAAGCTCTCAAAAACGTGCGCGTAAATGTCATAGGATACGGCACTAAAAGTGTTGATGAGAGCGAGCAAGAGATCGATAAAAACAGCCTAAACAAAAGCTATAGCATAGATAAAGATGGCAAAATTTACCGAGTTGAGTTTTACAAAAGCGAAAATGGCAAAGAGAAATTTGCTGGCATGATACTAGCGGAGTTTAGATGATACTTGGCATAGAAAGCAGCTGCGATGACAGCTCTGTCGCGCTCATAGATGAAGGCACGCTGGAGCAAATTTATTATAAAAAGATCTCGCAAGAAGAGGAGCACGCTATATTTGGTGGCGTGGTCCCAGAGCTTGCGGCAAGGCTTCATACAAAGGCGCTGCCAGCACTTTTAAATGATATCTTGCCAAATTTAAAAGATATAAACGCCATCGCTGTGACAAACGAGCCGGGGCTAAGCGTGAGCCTGATAGGCGGCGTCAGCATGGCAAAATCGCTAAGTATCGCCTTAAACATCCCGCTAATTGCCGTAAATCACCTAGTTGGCCACATCTACTCGCTATTTTTAGACCATGAAGCCACCTTCCCACTTGGCGTTTTGCTAGTAAGTGGCGGACATACGATGATACTTGAGATTGACGAAAATGGCGAAATCACAGAGCTTGCAAGCACTAGCGATGATAGCTTTGGCGAGAGCTTTGATAAAGTGGCAAAGATGCTTGATCTTGGCTATCCAGGAGGCGCTGTGGTGCAGCAAAATGCACTTTTGTGTGAGGATAAAGATAGGTTTAAATTTACCGTCCCACTTCTTCACGATAAACGTCTTGAATACAGCTTTTCAGGGCTTAAAAACCAAGTCAGAGTTGAAATTTCAAAGCTTGAAACTATCACACGAAAAGATATCGCAGATATTTGTTACGCCTTTGAAAACACAGCCTGCGAGCACGTTTTAAATAAGCTTGAAAAGGTTTTTAAGCTAAGAAATTTCAAGCGTTTTGGCGTGGTTGGTGGAGCAAGTGCAAATTTAAATTTACGTAAAAGGCTTGAAGTGCTTTGTCAAAAAAACGAGTGCGAGCTTTTGCTAGCTCCACTTGCGTTTTGCTCTGATAATGCGCTGATGATAGCAAGGGCTGGTCGTGAAAAATATCTAAAAAGAGAATTTATAAGCCACAGCGAACTAGCGATACATCCAAGGGTTAGCTTTAAGAAATTTGAAATTTAAAATTTCATTAGAAAAAACATAAAGTTTTTGTGCTTAAATTTTTGATAACTTCATAAGTAAAAATTTAATAAAATCCTAAAATATCAACAAAAAGAGTCTTTATGGATGAGTTTTTAAAACAGGCTTGGCGTGCAAATAAAATTTATACAAATGCTGCTGCTAGCGTGCCATTTTACCCAGATCTGCTAGCTCTTCTTTTGGTTTGTGACGAGAGAAATTTAGATCAGTTTATGGCGCTTGATGAGTTTAGAGCGGTGCTAAAAAGGCTTAAGGTTGAGCTAGATATATTTAGCATACAAAGTGCGCAGCTTGCGACTCTTAAAGCACTAAATGAGGCTAAAATTTCAAGTGATGAGATAGTAAAATACCTAGAAATATTGCGTGATGAAAAGATCATAGATGATGAGAAATTCGGCTTTTTAGAAAAGATCATAAGCAAAAACAAAAGCGCTAATGAGACTAAAATTTCTCATACCAAGCCAAAAGATCACTTCCATAAAAACCTAGACTTTTTAAATGAGATAAACGAAAAAGCAAGCTTACTTGATAGCGATAAAACATTTTTAGAGGCACTTGCGGCAGCCAAAAAAAGATCAAACGAAACGCTTTTTAACATAGCTGCAAGTGGCGTCATAAACTCTGGCAAATCAACCCTTCTAAACGCCCTTTTAAACAAATCCGTCCTTGGCGCTTCAAACGTGCCAGAAACGATAAATTTAACCATTTTAAAATACTCCAAAGATAGCTTTGCAAGGGTAAATTTTTATAGCATTGATGAGCTTTTAGCACTTGGCGTACCAAGCGAAAATTTACCAAGCAAAAGCGTAGATATCGGCATAGACGAGATAAAAAGCTACACCTCTTCAAGCTCAAAAACAGCAAATCTCGTAAAAAGCGTCGAGCTTTATGACGACTTAGAGCTTTTAAAAGACAACGTCTGCATCATAGACACGCCAGGCATCGATGATGCGGTGGTTTTAAGGGAGCAGATCACTACAAATTTTATGAGAGAGTGCGACCTTTTAACCCACCTCATGAACGCCTCGCAAAGTGCCACGCAAAAAGACGCGCTCTTTTTAAAAAAATGCCTTGAAAACTCGCACATCGTAAGGCTTGCTGTGGTGCTAACTCACGCTGATGAGCTAAGCGCTAAAGAGCTAAACGAGACGCTAAACTACACTAAAAAAGCGATCGGCGAGCAGATAAATGGCGTTGAGATTGATTATTTTGCGCTTAGTGCAAAAAGCTTTTTAGAAGGCGCCGCAAATAGCGGTGTAGAGGAGTTTAAGGACTATCTTTACGAGGTGCTTTTTGGCAAAAACTCTAAAAAATCAGCCCTTATCTTAAGCTCGTATCAAAAGGAGCTAAAAAATATCCTAAATAGCAAGCTTGAAGCCACTAAGGCTGAAATTTTGTCGCTCAAAGCTTATGAAGTGGAGCTTAAAAAGCTTCAAAATGAGCAGGCAAGTGTCAAAAACGCACTTAGTGAAAATTTCTCTAAACTTGAAAGCCTAACCAAAAACGAGCTTGCAAAGCTTGAAAGCAGCAACACCAAAAATATCTATAAAATGGGGCTTGAGACGCTTTTACAAAACCTAAACGACAAGGTAAAAAGCGAGATAGCCTACTGCAAAAGCAAAAAGCAAAGCTTAAATTTTGAGCGCCTAGAGCAAATCGCAAAAACGACACTTCGAGACGGTGTGATGGCACTTATGAGGGAGGCTAGAAACGAAACTTTGGTGCAAACAAGATCATGTGAGCAAAATATCGCTTTAAATTTTGATGATTATGTGATGAGTAAAGACGAGGTTTTTAACATAAATGACTTTTTAGAGCAAATGGGCGTAAAGCTTGAATTTAAGGAGCTTTTAGCTGCATTTAGAGCGAAAATTTCAAGTGACGCAAGTGAAGCACTTTTAGGCTTAAAAGAGGGCTTGCTAAAAGATAAAAATATCTCTCAATTTTGTGAAATTTTAACTGACCACGAAAAAAATCGCCTTTTAAACCTCATAAAAACCTATGAAAGCGCTCAAAAAGCCACACTTGATAAGAGGCTAAAAGAGCTAGATCGTGAGCTAGAAAAGCTTAGCTCGCAAAATCAAAACTCACTTTTAAAACTAAAAGAGCAAAATGCCTTGCAAGATGAAATTTACTCGCTTTTAGGGGAGCTAGAAAATGTTTAATGAGTTCATCAATGCCTATAAGGCGAGATATTTTAAGGTTTTTACAAGCGACTTTAAAGGCGAGCTAGCAAGGCTAGTAAATGAGCTAAATGATCCAAGCCTGCACGCAAGCGATGAGATAAAAGAGAGCCTAAATTTACTAGTTGATACGCTAAATGAGCCGCCTCTCATCGCTGTTATAGGGCAGTTTTCAAGTGGCAAATCAACATTTTTAAACGCTCTACTTGGACAAAACATCTTGCCATCAGGTCTAACACCTGTCACGGCAAAGGCTGTGCGGCTAAAATTTGCAAAGATGCCACTTCTTAGCGTGAAATTTACAAATGGCAGCGAGAGCTTGCTAGCTAGCAGCGAGCTTACAGAGCTAAACGCCATGAGCGAGCAGATAAAGAGCATGACACTTTATGCGCCAAGTGAAATTTTAAAAGAGGTAAATTTCATCGACACGCCAGGGCTAAACTCACTACGAGATGCCGATACGAAAGAGACCAAAAACACGCTAAAAAAGGTCTGCGGCGCGATCTGGCTAAGCCTTGCAAATAACGCAGCAAAGGCTAGTGAGCTTGAAAGCGTAGAAGAAATTTTAAGGACAAACGATCTAAAGGCTCTTTGCTTCATCAACCAAAAGGACAAGCTAAGTCTTGACGAGCTTGAAAGCTTGCTAAAGCACGCTAGGCAAACTTATGGCGAGCTTTTTGAAGATATCATCGCCATCTCGTCAAAGCAAGCACTCCATGGCATCGCAAATGAAAACAAGAGCGAGCTAGAAAGCTCAAATTTCGCTAAAGCACTAAGTGCGGTAAAAGAGGCATTTTTAAATGCGAGCTTTAAAGAAAATTTCATAAAAGCAAGGGCGAAAAAGATAGTAAATTTTTTGATTAGCGAGCAAAAAAACCGCCTAAAAGTTTATAGCGCAGCTGATGAAATTTTGGATAAATTTAATGCCACGCTTGAAGAAAAACTAGAAGCGATAAAAGAGGAGTTTAAGCCTAAAATCGCCCTGCGATACAGCGATATGAGCGAGGCTATCAAGCTTGCAAGCGACGAAGTTTTTAAGCTGCTTAAGCCATTTTCTAGGACAAAATTTAACCCAGCAAAGACGCTTTTAAACAAAGAAATTTATAAGCGTGAAAATTTTGAAATGATAAGCCTTGATACGGACGAGGTCTTTTCAAAGCTCATCTACGAAGACGTCGTTTTTTCTAAATTTTTTAAACGCTATAAAAGAGATCTAAAAGAGCTTGAAAATGAGATCATATCGGCTTTTGATGGGCTTTATAAAAGCTTAGAAGATGAGCTTTTCGTTTATAAATCTCGCTATGAGAGCTTTAATCCATTTGATGAGTTTGCCTCAAACTACGAGACAAAATCGATAAACACCTACGCCGGCAGGACCTATGAGAATTTCTTAAGAGAGTATGAAAATACCAAATTTAAGGCGACGCAAAAGATATCTCTCTTTTTTGAAAAGCTTGACGTAAAGGTTGCTTCAAACTACGAAAATGCGCTTAAACTTGCGGTTTATTTTCTAAAGCAAAAGATCGAAAACTCGCTAAATTCGCACCTGCAAATGGGCACGCCACTCTACATCCCAAGCGCAAAAGAGGTTTATGAGCGCATGCTAAATGCCTTTAGCCTTTATGAATTTGACGATCTTATGTGCTCAAATAACTCTTTTTTAAATAAAACTTTGCTTGATATAAAGACCGAATTTGATGAAATTTACGCCCAAAAAATAGCGATGCTTGAGCACCTAAAAGCAAAACCAAAAGAGCAAATTTTAAAGCTAGAAAAACTGCAAGAGAGTTCGGTGATATTAAAGTAGGTTTAAAACTTTGAAATAGCGCTTTTAAATTTTTAAGTTCGCTAACATTTTTAAAAATTATTTTCCTCAAAAAAGTCGGTGTCGATCTTGCAAATTTCATATATCTGGCCTATTTGAACGCCTACTTTATACTTTATCATTAGCTCAGCCAGTCTGTCGCCATCTATCAAGACTACGCTAAAGTTTTGGCTATCTTTGGCAAACGTTTGGGCCTCTTTTGTAAATTTTGCCGTTGTAATAAAGACGCCTTTTTTGGTATTTTTATTTGAGATGGCGCCAATGAACTGCTGTATCTCTTGCCTGCCTATATTGCTACCATCCTTATATCTCTTTGCTTGGATGTAAATTTTAGAAAGTCCTAGCTCATCTTCGTCTATTATGCCATCTATCCCGCCATCTGGTCCTTTGTTTGTAAGACTTCCAGTTCCATAGTCCATCCTCTCTAAAAGCTCTGTTACTAGATGCTCGAAAAATCTCGGCTCTTTTTCTAAAATGCTAGATAAAATTTCACTTTTTAGCTCTTCTTTTATCCTTTCGTATGCATCTTTTAGGCTGTCGTCTGGTGTATTTTCTACTGCTTCTTTCTTTTCTTGTTTGATCTCTTGCTTATAAATTTCATCATACCAAGATATAAATTTCTCTTTTGCATTTTTGCTGCTTATCAGCTCTTTACCAAAATTTGTTATAGAAAACAGACTTTTCCCAACCTTCTCAAGAGGCTTCATCTTTGGCTTTGCCTTTACCTGCGCAGTGGTTGCCAGATACGTTAGAGCCCAGTCGGCACGGTTTATATAAGTAGGTGTCCCTCTTTTTATCCTTTGCAAAAGATCTTCATCGTTTAGCTTAAACTGGTTTATTATAAATTTGTAAATTTCACTTCTGTTTGTATTGTTATTTTGTGCAACAAATTCTAAAATGGGTAGCATCATCTCTTTATAGCTTGGTATCATTTTATGTCCTAAAAAATGAAGTTGTTTGATGCCAAATTATATAAATTTTTTACCAAAAAATTTCTTGTTTTTACATTTTTATGGATATAATCACCACATGAAATATGTAAGCCTAACAGAGTTTTTCTCTGATAATATCAATTTATTTATGAACGTGATTGCTTCGTTGTTTGCGATATTTTTTTACTTTAGTACTGGAGTTGATCTTTTATTTTTTATTACCTTGCCACTTGGCTATATAATGGGCTTAGTCTTGTCGTTTCCGCTTTTAATATTTATATTTTTCTTATTTGCAGCGTTAGATATTTGTATCTGTATCTTGGTCTCTGTTTGCAGAGTATTTAAATAAATTTGGGGCTTTTTACAGCCCCTTTGCTACTTTATAGCAGCCATTTTTCTACGCATATAAGCTATGCGGCTTTGAAGTGGTAGGTGTTTTGGGCAGTTGTCTTCGCATCCAAGCAAAGTCATACAACCAAATACACCATCATCATCGCCGATTAACTCGTAAAAGTCCTCGTCAGTTCTCTTATCAAGCGCGTCTATCTTAAATCTAGCAACCCTGTTTAGACCAACAGCGCCGATGAAATCAGGTCTCATGATAGCTGTTCCGCAAGATGCGACGCAAATTCCGCACTCTATACAGCGATCAAGCTCGAAAACTTCTTGAGCGACTTCTGGCTCAACTTTCTCTTCAAGCTTAGAGATATCTGTCTCGTGATCTGTGTGTATCCAGCTCTCGACACGCTTGCTCATAGCGTTCATCCAGTTGCCAGTATCTACGCTTAGATCTTTTAGTAGTTTAAAGACTGGCAAAGGCATAAGCTCAATTACACCGCTTTCAAAGTCTTTTGTTAGAGTTCTGCAAGCTAGGCTTGGTTTGCCATTTACTAGCATGCCACAACTTCCGCAAATTCCCGCACGACAAACAAAGTCAAAGCTAAGATCTGGATCAAATTTCTCACGAATTTGATTTAACGCGATAAATAGCGTCATACCATCAGTCTCTTCAAGCTCATAAGTCGCAAAATGAGGCTTTGAAACTTTGCTTAAAGGATTGTATTTAAAAGCTTTTATGGTTATTTTTCTACTCATTTCCTATACCTGCTCTTTCATTTGGTGCTTTATATTTTGGTTGAAGGTCATAGTGCATCAAAGCCTCTTGAATTTCTTGTCTGCTCTTGCCTTCTGCTTGCATTTTCTCGCGAATTTCATCGACCTCTTTTTGGCGGATAGCGCTGTTTGGATGTTCGATGATATTTCCTTTTGCACCATAACCTCTAAATGCTGGCGGCATCTCCATCTTCATGATATCAAGTGGCTCATAAGTAATAGTTGGCATAGTGTCGCCTTCTTTCCAGCTTGTAAGCGTTCTGTTTAGCCAGTTAAGGTCATCTCTCTTTGGATAGTCTTCACGGCAGTGAGCGCCACGGCTCTCTGTTCTATCAAGCGCACCTTTTGCGATACAAAGTGCTAGTTTTAGCATCTTTGGCACGCGGTAAGCCTCTTCAAGCTCTGGGTTGCCAAATAGTGCTTTGTTGCTTACTTTTACATCAAGTGACTCTTTGTAGAGTGCTTCAAGCTCTTTAACAGCAAGCTCTAGGCCTTTGCCTGTTCTAAATATCGCAACGTGCTCCCACATTACCTCTTTCATCTTGTTTTTGATATCAAAGACGTTAAATTTACCCTCTTTTGTGACAAGGCTATTTAGATAGTCTTCTTGTTTTTTAACAAATTTCTCTATATCAGCTGTGTTTATCTCGATCTCGTGGCTAGCGCAATAATCTGCAAAATAATCACCAACGATCATACCTGCAACGACTGTCTCAGAAACTGAGTTACCACCAAGGCGGTTAAAGCCGTGCATATCCCAGCAAGCAGCCTCGCCAGCGCTAAATAGACCAGCTAAAGTTGGGCTCTCGCCAGTTGGTTTTGTCTTGATGCCGCCCATTGAGTAGTGCTGCATAGGTAGGATCGGCGCCCAGCCTTTGCCACGCTGATGTCCTGTCTCGTCAGTATATACTTCAGTGTCAGCAGGATCGATGCCGTTAAAAATTTCGCAAATTTCTTGAACGTCACGTAAATTTTTCTCGATGTGCTCGCGTCCGAGGATAGAGATGTCAAGCCAAACGTGATAGCCATAAGGGCTAGGTACGCCTTTGCCTGCACGGATGTGTTCCATGATACGGCGGCTAACGACGTCACGGCTAGCTAGCTCTTTTTTCTCTGGTTCATAATCAGGCATAAAGCGGTATCCATCAACGTCACGTAAAATTCCGCCATCACCGCGGCAACCTTCTGTTAAAAGAATGCCAGATGGGACGATCGGAGTTGGGTGAAACTGAACAGCTTCCATATTACCAAGCTGAGCTACACCAGTCTCAAGTGCGATCGCAGCGCCGATACCTTCGCAAACAACAGCGTTTGTAGTGTGTTTATAAACTCTACCATAACCGCCAGTTGCTATAAGTGTGCCTTTTGAAACATAAGCTGTGATCTCGCCATTAACTAGGTCACGAACGATCGCGCCGTAACAGCGGTTATTTTGGTGTATCAAAGCGATCGCCTCTTTGCGGTCGTGAATTTCTACATTGTGCTTAAGCGCTTCGTTTGCAACAGCAAAAAGCATGGTGTGACCAGTTGCGTCAGCTGTGTAGCAAGTTCTCCACTTTTTTGTACCACCAAAGTCACGTGAGTGGATAAGACCATGAACCTCTTCTTTTTCAACAATAGTTGTCTTTTGAGCGTTGATGATAGCGCTTCTTTCGCCTTTTGTGATCCTGGTCCAAGGCACACCCCAAGCTGCAAGCTCACGAATCGCTTTTGGAGCAGTTTGACAAAACATACGTGCAACTTGTTGATCGCAACCCCAGTCGCTACCTTTTACTGTGTCAGCAAAGTGTACATCTTCGTTATCGCCTTCACTCATTTTAGAGTTACCAAGGCTTGCTTGCATGCCGCCTTGTGCAGCAGCAGAGTGAGAGCGTTTTACAGGGATGAGGCTCAAAACTACGGTGCTTAAGCCCTTTTCTCCAGCAGCCACAGCAGCTCTAAGACCAGCTAGACCGCCACCAATTACCAATGCGTCATAATATTTTACATTCATCTTCTAGCTCCTTTTTAATGGCTGATCCACACGAAATCAGCGATCAAAGCGATCACAGCAAGTATGCCATAAATGACAAATACAACTGTCTTTGCCTTATTTCTTTTAGCAAACATTTCGTGTTTATTTACGCCATCAATGCTTACCCATTTGACATATAAGCGGTACATGCCAACGCTAGCGTGAACGACCATGAAAACAAGTAGTGCGAAGTAGAAAATTTCTAGTTTGTGAAAAGCAGCAGCTGATTTGTCAGCAGTGATGTGTCCACCAAAGATAATATCTATAAGGTGGGCGCTTGCTGCAAAAAATAGAGCAAAGCCTGTTAAAAACTGGAACCACCAAAGTGTGGTATCAAGGTGCTTCATGCGGTCTTTGTGGCCTCTAAACATTAGATATTGTCTGTAATTTGCAGGAAATTTTCTCATTGCCAAGAAGGCGTGAGTTACAAAAACTACAAAAATAACAGCAGCTATAACATTTGTGATCCACCAAGTAGCCTCGCCAAATAAAAATTTAGCCTCTGCAAATCCTACGACAGCGTTAAATGCGTCTTTGCCAAGTAGTATAGTAGAAGTAAAAACCATATGGCACAATATGAAACAGGCTAGAATAAATCCTGTAATACTTTGCCATCTATCCCAAGCGGCTGGAGTGCGGCTTTTTTTGCCGTCCGACCGTTTCCCCAAAAAACCTTCTATAAGCCCGGTCATGAGCCCTCCTAAGAAATTTGAAATAAGTTATCATTTCTTAATACTAATTTAAATATTAGCATTAATTGATAAAGCTAATGTTATCAGAACTTTACTTTAATAAATTTTAAATATTGACATTAAATTTTCGTAAATCTCTTATAGAGTTTAATATAGACAAAAATTCCGAACCCGCACATAATAAGTGATAAAATTTGCCCCATTGATAGACCAAAGATAATAAATCCAAGTCCAGAATCAGGCTCTCTGTAAAATTCACAAATAAATCTTGCAAATGTGTATAAAATGGCGTAAAGTGCTATGAGCTCGCCATTAAATTTCTTATATTTTCTATATAAAAATAAAATGACAAAAATAACTAAACCTTCTAAGAATGCCTCATAAAGCTGGCTTGGATGTCTTGGCTGACCAAAGACATTTATCGCCCAAGGCACGTTTGTAACCCTGCCAAAAAGCTCTTGATTTAAGAAATTTCCGATCCTGCCAAATGTATAGCCAAAAGGTATGCAAACGGCACAAAGATCAAGTAGCTGCCATAAATTTTGTTTATACCTTTTGCAAAATAGATATGTCGCAAGCAAAAAGCCAACTACTGCTCCGTGGTAGCTCATGCCACGAATTCCTATAAACTCGCCGTTATGAAATGGATTAAAAATTTGCCAAGGTTGCGTCAAGTAGTAGCTTACTTCGCCTGAATAGACTAAAACCCAGCCAAGCCTAGCGCCTAAAATAACGCTTATTTCAACCCAAAAAAAGTAGTTATCTAAAAGCTGATTTGAGATTGGGATTTTATCTTTTTTAACGAGATACTTTGCCATGACAAGCGCCAAAACAAGGGCTAAAATATACATAAGCCCATACCAGTGCACGCTAAAGCCAAAAACGCTAAAGGCGACTGGGTTAAAGTGGTTATAAATGTCGTTCCAAATTTCCATTTTTACTTTCTTTTTAAAAATTTTTGCGATTTTACAATGATTTAGCTTTGATGAGCGAATAAACTCTTGCCACTAAGTGCAAGGGCTAAAAATTTAAACTCACTTGCTTCAAATTCTTTGCAAAATTTAAATAGCTCGGCAAACTCAGCCTTATTTAAATTTACGCTCCAGATCGCTCCAGAGTCATTAAATTCTCTTTCAAACTCGCTTAAATTTTTAGTGGCAAAATAGTGCTCAAAGCGGCTCATCAGTGAAAATGGCGTAAAAAATTTGATCTCATCTTTTATCTCAAATTTCATCACGCCACCATCTTTTATGGCCTCATTTATCACCTCATTTACAGCCCCTGAGTAGGCTCTTACAAGCCCTCCGGTGCCAAGCTTTATCCCACCAAAGTAGCGAACTATCAAGACACCAACATTTATAAGCTCAGCACCCCTTAGCACATTTAGGCTTGGCTGACCGCTAGTGCCCTTTGGCTCGCCGTCATCACTTTGATTTTCAACGATTTGTCCGTATTTGTTTAGCTCTCTTGTCGCCCAAACTACATGAACGGCCTTAAAATGCTCTTCTTTTAGGCGTTCATGCAAACTTTTAAATTCGCTTATCGGGCACAAAAATGCCAAAAAATTTGACTTTTTTATATCAAGCTGGGCTTTGAAAATCCTATCAATCGTCTGCAAATTTGCTCTTTTTTAAAAATTTTAAAAATCTTATCAATTTGCTAATTAAAGCCTTGTAAATTCAGACAAATTTATATTATTAAGGAAAAGATAGTAGAATTTTGCAATTTTTCATGAAGGACTAAAATGATACAAACTTGCCTATTTCCAGCGGCTGGATACGGAACAAGGTTTTTACCAGCTACAAAATCGCTCCCAAAAGAGATGTTGCCGATCCTTACAAAACCGCTCATTCACTACGGCGTTGATGAGGCGCTTGAGGCTGGCATGGATAATATGGCCTTTGTCACAGGACGCGGAAAAAGGGCGCTTGAGGACTATTTTGATATAAGCTACGAGCTGGAAAAAGAGATCGCTGGTAGCTCAAAAGAGTCACTGCTAAGCGAAGTTAGAAATTTGATGAGTTCATGCACATTTTCATTTACTAGGCAAAATGCTATGAAAGGGCTTGGACATGCTATTTATACAGGTAAAACGCTAGTTCGAGATGAGGCTTTTGGGGTCATTTTGGCAGATGATCTATGTATAAATGAAAATGGTGAGGGCGTACTTTCGCAAATGGTTAAATTTTATGAAAAATACCGCTGCAGCGTAGTTGCTGTGATGGAGGTGCCAAAAGAGCAGGCCAAGTCTTATGGCGTCGTAAGCGGTAGGTTTATAGAAGATGATCTCATAATGGTCGATGATATGGTTGAAAAGCCTGATCCTGCCGAGGCTCCGACAAATTTAGCGATAATCGGGCGCTACATCCTAACGCCAGATATTTTTAATATTTTAGAGCGAACAAAGCCAGGTAAAAACGGCGAAATTCAGATCACAGACGCACTAAAAACGCAGGCAAAAGATGGCATGGTGCTAGCTTATAAATTTAAGGGCAAGAGATTTGACTGTGGCAGTATCGACGGCTTTGTCGAGGCTACAAATTTCTTTTACGAGCGCAGTAAATGATAGAGACTTCATTTAAATTTAACTTTGCAAGCAGCGAGGTCATCGACTCCTACGCCAAACGCATAAACGACGAATACGAAAGCGGCGAGATAGGCTACTACCACCTGCCAGTGCTCGGGCAAAATTTGCTTGGCGAGATCGAGGAGTATGAAAAAGGGCTAGCTCATATCAAAAATGTAGTACTTGTTGGCATTGGCGGTAGCAGTCTTGGCGTAAAGGCGCTAAAATCGATGCTTGAAGGCACAAAGGGGATAAAAAGAGAGCTTTTGTTTTTAGATAACGTTGATCCTTGCAGCTACAAAAGCACGCTTGATGGGCTAAATTTTGACGAAACGCTTTTTGTAATAAGCTCAAAATCAGGCAACACGATCGAGACAATCACTATTTTTAAGTGTTTGCTTGATGACTTTAAACCTCAAAATTTAGGCAAAAATTTCCTCATCATAACTGATCCAGGCACAAATTTAGAAAATTTCGCTAAAGAAAATGGCATTAAATTTTTTAATATCCCAAAAAATGTTGGCGGGAGATTTAGCGTGCTAAGTGCGATCGGTCTTGTGCCTCTTGGTATCTGCGGCTACGATATAAAGGCACTTTTGGAGGGTGCGCTTGCTTGTAAAAAGCAATACATCGAGCAAAAAGATAGCTCAATAGTCGCTAAAGCCTACCACTACGCCACTAGCAGAAGTGCCAGCATAAATGTCATTTTTAGCTATTGCGATAGATTTTTTGAATTTAACGACTGGTATGTGCAGCTTTGGGCGGAGAGCCTTGGTAAAAAAAGAGGCTATAAAAGGGTCGGACTTACGCCAGTTGGACTTGTCGGCAGCCGCGATCAGCACAGCTTTTTGCAGCTTATCATGGACGGCGTAAAAGATAAGAGTGTGACATTTATAAAGATAAAAGATCACGCAAGCGACAAGACTATCCAAAGCTTTAGCCTAAAAGGGCTTGAAGAGTGCGATTTTGTGGCGGGTCTAAGCCTAAATGAGCTTATAAATTTGCAGTGCGACGCGACGGCTATGGCGCTGGTGCAAGAGGGCATAAGTGTCGATACGATCACGCTTGAGAGGCTTGATGAGTTTCATGCTGGCTGGCTCATTTTTTACTACGAGCTACTAACCTCGGCAACTGGTATCATGCTAGGCATCAACACCTACGATCAGCCAGGCGTTGAGATAGGAAAACGTATCTTAAAAACCATGCTTTTAAAGTAGAAAATGAAGAAATTTCTACTTTTAGCTCTTTTTGCCACGCAAATTTTTGCCTTTTCGGCGAGTAAATTTGTAAATGACGCTAGGTCGTAGATTGGCGTGACGCTAAGTTACGATCCAAGCTATGAAAAGCTCGCCTATCCTATGGGCGACATGGATATCAAAAAAGCGTTTGTACTGGCGCCTTGGTAAGGGCGCTACGTCATCAGGATATGGATCTGCAAAGGCTCATTTTTGAAGATATGAGTAAAAATTTTTCAGTTTATCCTAAAAAATGGGGCCTTAAAAAGGCTGATAAAAACATCGATCACAGGCGTGTTTTAAACATCGCTACCTTTCTAAAAAGAAAAGGTTTTGAGGTGAGTGATGATAAATTTCTGCCAGGCGATATCGTCACATGGATGCTACCAAGAAATCTACCTCACATCGGCGTGATCTCAGATAAATTTGAAGGACAAACGCCGCTTGTCGTCCACAATATCGGCTCTGGCGTGCAGGAAGAAAAAATACTTTATAGCTACAAGATCACGGGGCATTTTAGGCTAAAGTAGCAAAATGGCTTTTTAATCAAATTTAAGGCAAAATCGCAAAAAACAAATTCAAGGAAAAATAATGTTAGAAGTTAGGGGACTTACTCAAAGATTTGCAAGCAGCTTGCTATTTGAGGATGTAAATTTAAAGCTAAATCGCCACAATAGATACGGACTAATCGGTGCAAATGGCGCTGGTAAATCGACATTTTTAAAAATTTTAAGCGGAGCCATCGAGCCAACTAACGGCGAGATCATCATAGAAAATGGACTAAAAGTTGGCGTGCTTGGGCAAGATCAGTTTGCGTTTGAAAATTTCACGCTAAAAGATGCGGTGCTTTATGGTAACAAGCGCCTATATGACGCTGTCAAAGAGAAAGAGAAGCTCTATATGAGCGAGGAATTTACTGATGAGATAAATGAGCGCTTAAGCGAGCTTGAGATGATAAGTGCTGAAGAAGACCCAAGCTACGAGTACGAGACTAGGATAGAAAAAATCCTAAGCTCGCTAGGACTAAATGAATTTGATAAGCTTATGAGCGAGGTTGAAAACTCAGATAAAGTTAAGGTTTTGCTGGCTCAAGTGCTCTTTCCAAAGCCAGACATCTTGTTCTTAGACGAGCCAACAAACAACCTTGACATAGACGCGATCGCATGGCTAGAAAACGAGCTAAACCGCCACGAGGGCACACTTGTCGTTATCAGCCACGACAGGCACTTTTTAAATAGAGTTTGCACAAACATTTTGGATGTGGATTTTAAGAAAATTCGCGAGTTTTCAGGCAACTACGACGACTGGTATATGGCTGCAAATTTGATCGCAAAGCAGCATGAGATGGAGCGTGATAAGAAGCTAAAAGAGAAAGAGGAGCTGGAGAAATTTATCGCGAGATTTTCAGCAAATGCGAGCAAGGCAAAGCAGGCGACCTCACGTGCAAAGCAGCTTGAAAAATTAGATATCGCAGAGATCGCAGTCTCAAGCAGGCGTGATCCTAGCATTCTATTTCGTGCAAACCGCGAGATAGGCAATGAGCTAATTGAGCTAAAGAACATTAGTAAGAAATTTGATGATAAAGTGATATTTGAAAACTTTAACTTTAAGCTCGAAAAGGGCGACAAACTAGCCATCATCGGTCATAACGGCGTTGGTAAAAGCACACTTTGTAAGATCATAATGGGCGAGATAAAGCCTGACGCGGGCGAGGTGCATATAGGCGCGACCATCGAGCTAGGATATTTTGCGCAAGATACTGTAAATAAGATAGATGGCGAGCTAAAGCTTTATGAGTACTTGCAAGATGCCAAAAACAAGGATATCGACGAGATCAGAAAGTGCCTTGGCAGGATGCTCTTTAGCGGTGCCGAGCAAGAAAAGGCAGTTGGGGCGCTAAGCGGTGGTGAAAAACACCGAGTAAGGCTAGCTCAGCTCATGCTTCACAGGCCAAATTTACTTGTCATGGACGAGCCAAACAACCACCTCGATCTTGAGGCTATCATCGCACTTGGCGAGGCGTTTTATAACTTTAATGGCTCAGTCATCTGCGTAAGTCACGACAGGGAGCTGATAGATGCCTTTGCAAATAGGATTTTACACCTAAAAGGTAGTGGCGAAGTCGTTGATTTTAAAGGCACATACGAAGAGTATATAGCAAATTTAGGCCTTGAAGGCTAAATGCTACTTTGCCTCTAGGAAATTTCTAGGGGCAGCTTAAATTTATCCCTTCAAATTTACTACTCAAAATGAGCCTATAAATTTAGGTAAAACTACAAATTTTAAATTTCATCATATAGATGTGTCAGGAAGTAATATTA